>JAGROY010000179.1 GCA_020439995.1 Verrucomicrobiia bacterium | reverse complement strand
ACCCTGGCTCATACTGGTCGCAGACAGCGAAGTTCCGCCAGTTGCCCTTGCGTGTCTCCATATCAAAGTGGGGGCGATTCGCGACTGCAAGGATAGCACCCGTTCCAGGCTCCATCAGGATGACCGAAACTTTCTCCGCACGCAACCGGGGAACGTAGATCTCTTCAGGATCATTGCCTACTTCGTCGAGAACGTTTTCCACAATCTCCTGAAGTCCCATGTCAATGGTCAGCCGGACATGGTTTCCGTGTTGGGGCTCGACAGCATCTCCACGATAGGCCGGGATCTCCCGCCCCTTCGCATCGATCTCGAAAAATCGCTGCCCGGCTGTCCCTTCGAGAAACTCGTTCATCGATGACTCGATCCCAGCATTTCCAGACTCCGCAATATAACCAAGAACGTGAGTCAGCCGGTTGCCGAAGGGATAGGATCGCTTGTAATCTTCGGTAAAACGCACACCCTTGATACGCTCCGCACGAAGCATGTCTTTCATGCGCCCGCCGTCACTCTCATCTACTTTCTTTGCCAGAATAATATCATCTTTGTCTGACTGGGTGATCTTGCGAATAATCTCCCAATGCTGCATTCCTAAGGGCTCAGCAAGCAAATGCCCCAGCCGCTCGACGTATTTTTGACGAATTTCGGTGGGATCATAGCTCCTACGAATATCACTGGGCTTCACCCCTTCAGCGTGAGCCAAAGCACGACAACAGTTTCCCAAGTCTACGATCTTATAACGATCGATGGAGACGGTTTCTTCGATCCTGTTGGCGACGAGCAAACTATTATGCCTGTCATAGACCTGACCACGCCGCGCCGGAAGGATTTCATCTTTGATATGCTCATCCTGAACTTTGGAAAGGTACATCCCATGCTGAATGTACTGGATATGGATCAGCCGCCACGAGAGCAGGCTCAGCAATGTGACGAAGACAAACCCCAACAACGATGCTCTCAGAATAAAATCCTTGTCGGCAGCATTTGCCGCCTCAACTGCTGATTTGCGCTTCTTTCTCATTCTTCCTCTATTTGGTCGTTGAATGAACTATTCCCGCCTTCTCCCGGAAGAGGCACTGCTGCGATCGTGGTCACGGCTCCAGCTGGAATCTTATCCACGAGATCGCTCCCGGACTGAAGCAGGGCCTGATAAAGATTCGACTGGTTGAGCTGAAGCTGGATCTTCTGGTGCAACTGTCCCGATTCGTCTTCAAGCTTTGCGATTTCCTGTTCGAGATCCCGCTTCCTGTCTTCCTGAGCAAGATGCTGGTTTCGCAGGTAAACGAAAGCTGAGCCGGTGATCGCCGCGATCAGTCCGATCAATACCATGTAGCTCGTAGCAGTGGGTCCGAGCTGATTACGGTACTTATTTGGCTGCTTTCTCATCCACAGTCCTTCTCTCTACAACACGGAGTTTGGCACTTCTGGCACGCGGGTTCTCGGCAGTTTCCTCTTCGGACGGAGCAAGAGCCTTGCGAACCACCGCATCAAAGTAGCATTCAGGATTCGGGATGGGTTCGGGGAGTTCTGGCCGATCGATCCATTCCATGCACTGATGCCGCATGAATTGTTTGACGATGCGATCTTCCAGCGAATGAAAGGTGATCACGACAAGCCTGCCACCAGGACGGAGCCAACGGTGTGCCTCTTCCAGTGCTGCACGTAACGCGCCGAACTCATCATTCACCGCTATCCGAATCGCCTGAAAAATCCGCGTGGCTGGATGCTGCCTGCCCCGGCGCGGAACGACAGTCTCGACGAGATCAGCGAGTTGTAGAGTCGTAGTGATCGGATGCAGCTTGCGGGCTTTCACGATTGCTTGAGCAATCCGTCGCGCCGATCGCTCCTCTCCATATTCATGGAAAATGCGGATAAGCTCGTCTTCATCCCACTCATTCACCACGACTTCAGCCGACAACTCAGCCTCTGGATTCATCCGCATATCCAGTGGACCGTCTCCTTGAAAAGAAAATCCCCGATCGGGATTCTCAAGCTGGCGGGACGACACGCCGAGATCGAGGAGGATGCCGTCCAGACCACTGCCAATGCCCACCGTTCCCAACAATTCGCCGTAGTCTCGAAAATCCGTGTGAATGGCGCTGAAGGAATCCCCGAATTCGGCTAGCCGCTGACGCGCAAATTGCAAAGCGTCGGGATCCCTATCGAGCCCGATAACATTCGCCCCCTCTTCCAGCAGGCGCCGGGTGTGCCCTCCTCCACCGAGAGTGCCGTCCAAAAAAAGTTTTCCACGGGAAGGCGCGAGAAAATGCACCACTTCCTCCAACATTACCGGAATATGGTAGTCTGCCCCTGCAGTAGACGAGCGGCGCCCAGATGCACCAGGAGACTGCCGGGATGGTTTCGAAAAGAGTTCCACCAGCGGGATGTTGCCCAAAACATCTCCCGGATGGGGAAAATGCGCCAAGTGCCAGAGCCGTGTCCCCATTGCTGGAACTGGCATCTGAATCTTTAGGTTTCCAAGTGGTTGAAATGAGATCATCGTGTCTTCAGGGGAATTGCTCGCTTTAAATCATTGAATATTAACATTTTGAGGCAGAAAAAATTCAATGACAGCGTATTTGCAATGGGTTGAAAACTCATCGAAGATTATTGAAGATCTCCGATTAGTCCGAGTATCATAAGTATTCGATAAGGCATATAATCAACAAAAATTAATAAAATTTCAAGAATAATCCACACGTATCGGGAAAAATTTGAACCTCTGCACACATTCGCCCTGAAATGCCTACTGCAATTTCCAGATTATCAGCGCGTTATGAATATTTTAAATCTGCCTTACAATTCAAGATGGCCCAGAGTACCAATCTCGGGAGTTGCAGCCTCAATGCTTGATGTAATTGCATATTGACTCTGCAACCGGCGCTCCATCCAATCCCACTAAACGCTTATAACCAATGCGTTACACCACCAATAACCTCCAGGATTTTGAGGTAAACGCCTCGAAGTAGCAGGGATGCCGCCACGCTTGCCACATCCGAATAAAAAAGCGTGTGCCAGCAGTCTTTTTACCAAAAATTCATAGAATTATGAAGATTGCGAATTAACTTAATTCCTATGGCATCATTTGGCACCGACTCAGGCCTCGATTGGAAGATTTGGTTCGTAGGCTTTGCGGCTCTCGTTCTAGGAATCGCATTGCTTTTGAACCGCGATATGAAGGCTACGCCTCAAGCGGAACTGGCAACCGACCATGTCGACCAGTCGATGCAAAGCCATACCGACAAAAACCGACAGGCCGCAGACGTGCTTTCGTCTGTGCTTAAGGGCAAATAGGCTGTCGGATTAACCGGCTACAGGTTTTAGCGGAACGACCCGTGAACGAGAGCAATTTCGCCCTGCTCAGGACTGTTTTGCAAGAATCCCCAGGAATCGATATCGGGATCATTGTTCGCATCTTCCTGCTTATAGATCATGGGAGAGATCAGTTGCTCTGACTCAACTGCCTCACCGTTAAAATATTTCACGATTGTGTCGATGGTCTGCTTCCCCATCATGCTGGGAAATTGAATCGGTGAAGCGTAAAATTTCCCTGCCTGAACTGCTTTTTTACCATCCGGCTGGCCATCGAATCCGATCAGCACTACAGATTCGGCCTTTCCGGCGGTATCGAGGGCGGACCATGCACCTAGACCAGATGGATCATTGATGGCGAATATTCCGTCGATATCCGGCACCGCCTGGACGATATCCTGAGCAGCTGTGCGTCCTTTTTCCAGATCCCCCTCCCCACCGAGTTCCCGGACGATCTCGAATTTCGCACCGGGATTCTGAGCATTATGCTGCTCGATGACTTCTTTGAATCCGGCTACTCGCAAAAGGCAGGATTCGGCATCCTTGTAGTCGATAATGGCAATTTTTCCACCATTGCCGCTCAGGGCTTCAATCATTGCCTCACCAGCCAAGCGACCGCCAGCAAAGTTGTCTGTAGCAATGTGGGCCACCACTTTCCCGGTGCTCGCGAGACTTTTAATATCACAGGTAAATACAGGAATTCCGGCTTCATTTGCCTTTTCAATCACCGGTCCTATCCCCTTGGAATCACAGGGATTGAGGACGATCGCAGCGACTTTGCGGGCGATAAAATCATCGACTTGCTGACGCTGCTTCTCCAGATCGAGATCACCGCTCACCGCCACCACGGTATAGCCGTGCTTTGCTGCCTCTTCGGTCATGCTCCGCGAAATGACTTTGAAAAACGGGTTTGCCGAGCTGAGCATCGAATAACCGATGACTTTCGAACTGTCCACCGAAGCGCTGGCGTCAGCTCCCGACTCTGTCTGGCTCCCGCCTCCGCAGGAAGCTAAAAGCAACAAAGCAGCGGATGCGGTCAAGAGTAGGCAGTAATTCTTATTCATGGAAGTGGGGGTTACAGGAACTCCTGTCGGTTTACTCAATCACGGGCATCGGTGCAAGCACTTCGCAAACTTCCTCCCATTTGACTTCCGGCTCGTTGCAGATCAAAGAACTTGAGCCCCGCCGCATCGGGCCGTAGACACCAGCGATGGAAAAGGATCCTACCCAGCCCAATACCAGCGAGACCAAGCGCAGGATCAGCGTTCCGGAGTACGCGATGGCGCTGGCCCACGTGGCCAGCTTGCGCTCGGAAGATCCATTTCGACAGGTTGGAGCCGTGGCGCTCGATCATTCGAATCGCGTCATTGGCACCGCATACAACGGCCTCGCCCCCGGCTTCGATGCACCGGATGGATTCTGGGACGACCGCGATGCGCGACGACGCTTCATGCTGCATGCCGAAGTAAACCTGTGCAGCCTGTTCACCCGGGGCAGTGCCAGAGTAGTCGCCATCACCACCATGCCCTGCACCAGCTGTATGCAAATGCTCTGTGCTTACAGCGTGGAGGAGATTTACTTTCGGGATGACTACGCAGCATCGGAGGCCGATCAGATCGCTGAACTCTACGGCGTGCGCTTGCAGCAGATCACCGACTATCCCTACATCAGCGAACTTCCGATCGTTCACTAATATGGATCGTTCACTTTCAGCCTTCGGCGAAAAACTCTGTGCTCACAGTGGCATCCTCGAGCTGATGGATGACCTCGGCAACGCCATGACCACCCATCCGCAGATGCGCATGATGGGAGGAGGAAATCCCGCAGCCATTCCGGAGGTTCAGGAATTGTGGCGCAGTCGGTTGCGCGATTTGCTCGACAACGCACCCGACACGATCGACAGGATGCTCCTGAACTATGACCCTCCGCAGGGCAATCCAGAGTTCCTCGAAGCCGTCGCCAGTTGTCTCAGCAAGGCCTATGGCTGGAAGCTCAGCGCCAGGAATGTCGCCATTACTTCCGGTGGGCAGACAGCACTGTTTTTCCTGTTCAATATTCTCGGCGGCCCCGCAGCGCAAGCCGGACAGTCGCAGGGCAAGATTCTGCTGCCGCTGGTTCCCGAGTACATCGGCTACGCAAACCAGGGAATTGCCCACGAGATGTTCGTCGCATGCCCGCCCGTGATCGAAGAGATTGGAGATCACGATTTCAAATACCACGTCGACTTTGATGCCGTGGAGGCGGCGCTGAAGGCGCACACCGTCGCCGCTATTTGTGTCTCCCGCCCCACCAATCCTACGGGCAATGTGCTTACGGATGGTGAAATTTCCCGGCTCTCAGTTCTGGCAGCGGATCACGGCATCCCGCTCATCATCGACAACGCCTACGGTGCCCCGTTCCCCAATGTTCTGTTCGTCGAGACCACCCCGCACTGGGATGACAACACAATCCTGACAATGAGCCTTTCGAAGTTGGGGCTTCCCGGGACACGTACCGGCATTGTCGTGGCCAGCGAACAGACCATCCGGCAACTCGCATCGCTCACCGCAGTGACCGGCCTCGCCAACAACAATATCGGTCAGCGCCTCGTCCTGCCACTGGTGCGTAGCGGGGAAATTCTCAGCTTGAGCACCTCCGTCATCCAGCCGTTCTATCGGGAAAAAAGTGATACCGCCCGGCAACTCCTCGAGGAAGCGCTGGGCAATGACATCCCGTGGAAGGTGCACGTTCGCGAAGGAGCATTCTTCCTCTGGCTATGGATTCCCGGGCTCAAATGCTCATCCAGAGAATTGTATGAGAGACTCAAGAAACGAGACGTCCTCGTCGTGCCGGGCGAGTATTTCTTCTTTGGACTAGACAAGGGCAGGGACACCTGGCCACACCGGCACGAATGCCTGCGCATCACATTCTCCCAGCCGGAAAACGTGGTTCGCGAAGGCTTGCAGATCATCGGCGATGAACTCCGCAGGCTCTGATGTCTACGGGGATGGTCACCACTGGATCAGACCACACGTACCACCCCCGAACGCCTCAAGCCGTTTCAGTATCATGAGCGCAAGCTCCCGACCTCCCCACAATTGCGTCTTGTCTCCCGGCGACGATCCAACTACACTCGTCCCACACGGGGCAGTATAACGAAACCGAAAGAGATGAAGCGTTCTGTATTGATTGCTACGACTGCAGCCCTGTGCGGACTGGGAGCAGGTTGGACCGTGCGACGCCTGCCAGATTCAGGGAATGCTCAACACCACACTTCTTCAGCAAGCGAAATTTCCGGGCCGACCAGTGCCCCTCTCCCTCCTCCACAGGTATTCGGACTCCCGAGCATCGACTCCGTGGTTTACGCACGCGGCAGCGAACTCCGCCGGTTAATCGTTCGGTTTCTTACAGCAGCTTCAATTGAAGACATCGAGGCACTACTCGCTGCTGCGATCGCACAGGGCGATCCCAGACCGGAGGTGTTCCACTACCGCTGGCAGATGCTCACGCTTCGCCGAGCAGTCGAACTTGATGCACCCGCTTTCCACCTCTGGGTGAACGCATTCGATGGCTTTCCTGATGCCGATTCCCGCGAACAGCTGGTCAGTCATTTCTTTATCGAGTGGGGCCAATACGATCTGGAAGCCGCGCTGGCCGCAAGCGCAGGTGAAAGCGAGCGGACGCGGCACATCGTCCTTGGTCAATTGGGCAAGGCCGACCCCGACCGTGCCCTGGCGATGATGCATGCCGAGGCGAACGGCAAGAGTCAACGATGGCAGCGCGCGATCGAGACCTACGAGTCGAAGCGCATGGCCGATACAGCATCAGACGATCCCCGCCGGGCTCTCGAAGCAATGCTCGAGAACGACGCCAGCACTGAGGAACTCGAATACGACAAAATTGGGAAGATTCTGGATCGGTGGAGCGAAACCGATCCGGCAGCCGCATGGGATTGGCTCCAAGGGCAGCCAATAATTCATTACTTCGCCGAGAGAGCCATGACCGCGCTAGTGAATGCGAATCCCGACACGGCGATGGCCAAGCTGACCGAACTTGACGACGGTGCCGGGAAAAGGACCGCTGCAGTCACCATGGCTGAGGCATGGGCGAAGAAGGACATCGATGCAGCGTTGTCGTGGGCACTTGCACAGCCAGCTGGAATTCGCGGCAAGCTTTTCAATGCCATTGCCACACCGCTAGCTGGGAGTGATCCCAGGCGTCTGTTCCAGATCATGATCGATGAAGGCATTTACGGTAGCGATCAGACGCTCAATCAGATGGAGTTTCAATACGAGACAGGAAGCTTCGGGAGCAACGGCTCTACTATCGGGCTACGCAAAAGTATTGAGATTGCCGCGAAGTCCATCGCTGCGGAGGATCCTCGCCTGGCGCTTACCTATCTGGGGCTCATCGGTGAAGGAGACATTTCCGCAATTTCCGGGCAGTGGGCAGCGAAAGACCGGAGTGCTGTCCTGGACTGGGCAGGGACGCTGCCCAATGGCAATTTCAAAAGGCAAGTTCTCCAACCTGCCATCGCAACCTGGGCTTCTGAGTTTCCTGGACAAGCTGCCGCCCATCTCAATGATATAGGATTCACGAATGATCGAACCTTGGCCCAGTCTCTCGCAAACGAGTGGATAAAAACGGACACTGACGCAGCGATCGAATGGGCACGGAATGCCGGAAACGAAGCGTTGTTGGGAACTCTCAGCGCTGTGGCATCCCAGAGCCCACCGCGATCAGCAAAGGAAGCCGGACTGATCGAAGACACGGTCACGCGCCGCAACGCGATTAACAACGTGGCAAATGTGTGGCAGAGAACCGATCCCGGATCGACTGTTCAGTGGATCGCCTCCCTGCCAGAAGTAGATGACCTGGCAACGATGCTTCGATCCCCTTCGACCAACTGGGTGAGTCGCGAACCGGAAGCAGCGTCGCAGTGGATCGGCTCGCTTCCTGCAGGCGCCGCCCGCGACAATGCGGTTACAGGCATGGTATCCGCGCTGGTTTCCAGCTCGAACCCGCAAAAAGATTTCGAAGCCGCTGCCATCTGGGCAGATACGATCCAGAATTCCCGACTCCGGCAAGAATCACAGAAATATGTGCGCGATACTCTGGCGAAACGGACTGGAGAAGGAGGTGCTCAATGAGGGGGCTGGCCGTGATCGCTGCAACAATGGCGGGAGTTGTGATTGGATGGACTCTCGCCGAAAATTCTCCGCTAGAATCAAAGGAACCGAAACTGAGCAAGGAACCGTCCACACCGCCAGCGAAACCACCTGCGGTTCCCGAAGCGATTTCATTGGTCCTGCAGGGCGGAGGAATACGTCTTGGTTTCGACCAGATCGCCAACCTTATGTTGCAGTTGGAAACAGCAACCACTGCCGACTGCCGTCATTGGCTGCAAACCATTTTGGATGGCAAAGTCCCGGATAGCCACATCATCGATGCGATCATCGGCCGATGGACAGAACTGGATGCAGCGGGAGCGCTGGACTTTGTCTGAAAGAACTCAAATAGCATCGGCTCCTATTCAAAGGTAATTCTTCGTGAGTGGGCGGCTAACGACCTTGATGCTGCTGCGGAGGCAGCCGCATTTGGCCCACATCCGGGTGAAATCCAATCCGTCATCGAAGGTGCACAAGCAGACAAACTTGAACACCTGTTGGATTTCCTGCAGCAGCGCGGATTCATCCACGGAGACAACGGTTACCACTTCGATCACCTCTTTTCTCGCCTTGCCAACCAGAATCCGGCCAGGGCGGCAAGCCTGGTGCTTGATTTTCAAAAGGGAACCTACGCAAACCAAAAGCTTCTCAGGAAAGTCGTGTCATCATGGACCAAAGACGATCCGTCCGCCGCACTACAGTGGGCAGAAGAAACCGAGAATGTCGCCGACCGCGATCGCGCTTTGCTCGCAGTGGCCGCAGGATGGCTCGAAGCCAATCCGCTTGAGGGAATTCGCCAGATGTGGGATCGCGTCGATTTCGTCGGCCAGCCGAACCACCCGATCGCGATGAATACCGCCAAAATGAGCAACAGTGACTTTGCTGAACTGATTGCTTTTGTTGATGACAGACGCACGGACAATCCAGCGCCGGCTGCCCAAGCGATCGAAGCAATGCTCAACGGACTCGGCGACACCCCTTCCGACCGCCTGGCACAAATCCTTCCGTTGATCGGCGAGAACGACGATACGGGAAAATTGCTCGATCGGATTTCTGCCACCTCCATGAAGATGGCGGCCAACGATGAAGCGATGGTAATGGACGCGATGGGGTTGACACCCAACTCATTGGCTCAGGAAGCTATCATTCAAGGCCTGGTCAATCACTGGGCAACAAGCGATCCAGCACGTGCGCTTGAGTTTCTCAATGAGCTGGATAGACCTATGGAGAGAGTCTACCGATTTGATTCGATCCTGGAGAATCTGTTTAGCGAGACCAACGACATTGCCGCTACGTTCGCCCAAATCCCGGTAACCATGCACGAACAGGCTCTTGAATCGTTCGCCTGGAACTTGACAGATGATCGACCGACTGAGGCGCTCTCATTCCTGGATACCCTGCCCGAGAGTCCCAACCGCGATCAAGCGATCCAGCACGCCATCGGCTACACCACACGAGAGAATCCACAGACCGCAGCAGCCTGGGTGGAAGCTGAACCCGAGGGAAAACTCCGCCAGTACGGCGCGCTGAATTTGGCCAATGCATGGGCGAGGTTCGATTCCGAAGGTGCCGCCGCGTGGGCAGAATCGCTGCCGTCAGGACGCAGCCGCGACTGGGCGCTGCGCGAAGCAGCAACTGCAATGGCGCTCGAACAACCCGGCAGGGCCGTCGAAATGGCGAAGAAAATCGTCGACGAAAGTGCGCGCAGCGAGGCAATGATCACCGCCCTTCAAGCACTCGCCCGGCGCGATCCCAACGCCGCGCTCGGTGCCCTGAGTGGAGTCGATCTTCACGAACAGAATGCATCCCAAATCCGCACCGATGCGGAAACGACACGAGTCCTCCTGGCAGAGCCGGGAATTCAGTCACGGTGAGGTCAGGACAATTCTGTAGTAAGTGTCTTCTGATCCCGCTCCCGTTTTCTGGTTCGTTGAGGAAATGGTCACTGTCCTTGATGAGGTTGCGTCGCTGAGAATCTGCAGAGATGCGGGAGTTCCAGTATTCTTCCAGATCTCCAGATCGGTGCTGATCTGGACGCGGTAGGCTGGGTGGACATAGGCGCTGTCGGTAGTCGCCGCCACGCTGAAGGAATCCCAGCTAAGCGTCGTCGCACCAGTGCTTTCGTTGACTGCGATGCCAAGTGTCGAGCCCACTTTCTCCGCCGCGTCCCGGATCGACTGCTCACCGATCGCGATGGGTTCGATCATGGCGACTCCGTAGGTCGAAAAGTGCTGCGCGTAGACCGTGAACTCGAGAACGCCCGCATTGAAGGGGTCAGCCACAGGAGTGCCGCCGGGGCCATCGAGCGCTCGCACCTGCGCGCAATTGTCCCACACCGCGAAGTCGAGCACGTTGCAGACGGCGAATACCTCGATGGGCTCGCTGGCCGAGCGGGCACCGAAGACGGTGAGAGTGCCCTTTTCGTAGGCCAGAATCAGCGTGCGCTTTGAGTCGGCGTCAAGCGCGCGCAGATCGATTTCGAACTGCACCTGTACTTCGCGATTCAAATTGAGCCCGCCACCCGAGAAGCCGTATTCGAATCCCAGCACTGGCCCTACATCTACTGGCGTCCCCGTGGAGTCGATGGCTCCCGCTGCGAAGTTCTCCAGTTCCTGCTCGTTCAGCGGTTGCACCTCAAACACCTCGGGTACGGGAAACGTCCCTTCTGGAATGTCCAGGGTCATGCGGGAGTTGGCATTGCTGATGTTGACTGTCGTCGATCCAAATCCTGTCTTTCCCACCACATTCTGCAAAGCGACCCCAACGATGGAGAGATTTTCGCTCTGGACGTTGGAAAGATCCGTCTGCACCTGAGCACTGGTGTTGATGCGGATGTTGCCGCCTACCTGTCGCAGCTTGGGCAGGTCCGCAGTCAGCAGGGCATCATTGCCTTCGATGATGATTTCACCCAGCACCTCGGTGAGCTGCGGCAAGTTGATGCTGCGCAGGGCAGTGTTGTTGCGGATGATGAGATCACCGCAGACAGTGCCGAGAGCATTCATCGTCAACGCCGTCCGGCTTTCGCCCTCGATGATAATTGATCCCGGTGCTTTGGTCACTGCGTTGAGTTCCGCTTGCGAGGTACTGGCTGCAATCTCGAAAGTATTGTTCTCGCCACCTTCGTATTCCCAGGAGATTATTTCATGCGCCTGGGTGGCGGAGAATGTTGCTGCCGTGAAACCAACGCGAGCCTTGGCGCTTGGCAGGATCGCGGCGAAATCCAGTGGTGCCGAAACCAGCGGTTGCTGGGGGCGCACGGGCGTGGGAGACAGGCGCACTTCGAGCGTGGTACCATCGTAGTCGATCCAAGCGTCCCATACCGCGCCGTTGTTGATCGTCCCCAGTGGCGTGGTGAGGGCGGTTTCCGTAGCCACATTCACCACCGAGCCGTTGGTCAAGATTCCCACGTGTGCTTCGGCGGGATCCTGATTGGTTTCGCCGTTTGAGATCGTGTCAAACTCCACAGCAAAGCTGGACGGAATACCTCCATAGCCAAGTTGATCGCCGCCCCGCCCCAGTAAGCCGTCCCTGAAGCCCAGTCCGCGCCCGCTTGCGACAGTGAAGGTGAACCCGTCCCCCTTTATGCCGGTGCCGAGCATGCGGAATCGGAAGTGGGTCGAAAACGTTGAAACCACCGCGCTTTCCCGGGTGAATGCGCTGCCGCTGATCTGAGGGAATGCCGAAGTCAACTGCAGCACGGCCTGATCGTTGGCCTCATCTTGTTTGATGGTGGCATCTCCGGCAAAGTTCAGAGCCGATCCGACAGTGCCAAAGTCATCGAAGGCGAATGCGGAATACGCATCTGCACTGTCAATCACCGCAGCACTAAGAGTGACGAGTCGGCCCCCTGCGATCAATCTGGAAGGGGTGAATCCCGTCGTCGGGTCCGGCGTGCTGTCACCTGTCGCGGGCCCAATCTGCAGGCCACGCCCTGGGACAAAGCGCACCTGGTAAGCGCCGGGGTCGAGATCGAGGAAAGCATAGCTTCCTGTGGTCGCGTTGACCGTGCGTGCTGCCACTGGAATGTCCGATCCCTGCCGGAACAATTCTACCCGCATTGCGGTCACTGGCGCTTCACTTGGATCCTGCCTGCTGTTTCTGAAGCTATCCAGCCAGACCGATCCAGTGATCCCTGCACGACCAGGCGTCGCGGCGACAGGAAGTGATTCGATCGTGTCGGCGATCCCATTGTTATCTTTATCTCTGTCTATCAGATCATCGATGCCGTCGCGGTCGCCATCATTCAGAGTAGGAAGACCAGGCACCAATGTGGTCTCGCGCCGATCAACATCGTGGGTGACTGTATCAGCGGTAAGTTTACCATCCGGGAACCGTGGATCTCCCTGGCCATAACCCATCTCCACCTTTGAAAAGTATAATTCGTATCTTTCAAGTGGTCGCATTTCCCCATTGTCACTGTTGAGTTCATAGTTTACCGATCGAATTCCAGCATTGCGCAGTGCGAAACGCTGAAAGACCACTGGCCCGTACTCCACATCGAGCCAGACCGTTGGAAACACCCGTCCACTTGTCATCGCGTTCAGCAGGTGCGGCGATGCGACGCCCATGAACTTGGAGATCGTAAGAACTGACACCTTAGGTATCCAGGTCTCCCGCCGCTCATCCTCGGGAAAAGATGTTCCGCTCCATTCCCAACCTACTCCATCCATCCACTCTTTTCGCCCGTCGGTTGTGGATTCACCGGGCACTCCTTCAATGTAGAGCCAGAACTGCGGATCCGAAATGGCCGCTCCTCCTGAAAGCCACAGGAGTCCCACGAGAGCGATGAACCTTTGGCCGATGTTTCGGTAGTCAATTCTCATGCTTTGAATGCGGCAGTGGAGCGTGCAAATGCGAGACAGCGTTTCTTCGGTTTACTACTGCTCTCCCGCGCCCGGATCGTATGCGAAGGGCACGTTGCCCTTTTTGTCGCCAGTTTCAGGATCAACTGTGATAAATGCTCCTTCCAGTGCGGTGAAGTTGAGATCGATCTCATGCGTTGGTGCGCTATCCGTAGAATCCGAACCGACACTTACCTCCGTGAGCACCACATTCTTTAGTTTCAAGGTGAAGTAAGGTACCATCTTATTCTTAATCACCGTGCCCACGTGGAGCTCAACTTCCGGATAAAACGTGCCATTCAAGGTGCTCTCGAGGAGTTTGGCCAGGGCCTTGCCCATTTCCACATGAATGGTCATGTCGTTCAGCGTGGTTTTTCCTCCGGTTCTCTGCTGATCCTTGGCCCCCTCAGGGATCGACCGGCTTCCACTCCAGCTCCAGGAGGTCGCGTTGATCCAGTCTTTGTGATCAGCGTCTGTCACCTCACCCTTGATGTCTCCGATTTTGAGAAAGATCTTGGATCCCTCCTGTGCTGATGCACTTGCCAGTGAACATATCATGGTGACGCCAATGGCGAGGGCGCCTATAAATTGAGAGAAACGTGGATGTTGAATCATAACATTGTTTATCGGTTGGAGTCTTGAAAATCAGAGGGAGAGGTTTCCACACGGATGCGGAGATAAGTGGGGTGATCGTCAGCAATGACAGGAATGCGCTCTTCACCGATTGATCCGACGGCGGTGGCGGGCAAGCCGATGCCGGTGTCCTGCCAATGAATGAGATCCCGGCTGGATTCAACGCGTTGTGCCGGAAAATAGTGAGCACCACCAGCAGTGCGAATCTGCGGCAGCACCGTCCAGCGGAGAGTGAGCGCGCCAGTGTCCTCGTCCCTGTGGAGACGCAGTGCCTGGGCAGTGTCCTTCGGCTTGCGTAACTCTCCAGTCCGCTCCGCTACCAATTGTGCAGTCTCGGGCTCGATCGGTGCACCACCTGCAATCACCTGCAAAGTCTTACCGAGGTTCAGAGTCATGGTTGCGGATGTTCCATCGGCGGGAAAGACCTGGCTGCTGCCAACTTGAGGACTGAATTCCACGGCTTCAGGAGCTACAAAGCGCACCCGGTAGCTGCCCGGCAACACATTGAGAAACTGGTAGTTGCCGAGAGCATCCGTCACTGTCGAACGCAGACGCCTGCCCCCAGCACTGAGAAGTTCTACCGTGGCACCCTTGATGCCGGATTCGTTCTGAAGGATGCCATCGCGATTGGCATCCCACCAGAAAAGCCCAGTGACAGCTCCGCGGTCGAAGTCCTGCTGAACCAATCCCGCATCCCATTGGCTGGTGCCATCGGTCAGTAGAATCGATTGCGTCAAGCAGATGCCTGCGACGAGATTGCAAGGTTCAAGATCACTGTCGATGGTGTCGTTATTGCCGACATTCTGCTGCGTCGCCACCCACAGAATCCGTTCACCATTCTCACTCGGGATGGTCAGTGCAAGGATGTAACTGCCCGGCGTGACTCCCGGCCCACTGATCCGGTAGCGACCATTGGCATCGGTGACTGCGGCACCCAGCAGGCGAGTGCCAGCTGCATTATAAACGAGCACCTGAGCATCGGGAATGACTGAGTCCGCATCCGCCGAGCGCAGACCGTTTCCATCTCGATCCAACCAGATGAACCCTGTAAGTTCAGTTGGAGACGAGTCGCCTTCGGTCACTGTAAGGGTTCCCGGAATGAATGTGATGGAGTAATTGACGTCGCTGGCTCCGCCGGGAATGATAGGATAGTCACCCTGAGGGCTGTCCTGACTCGCAGGGGTGGAGAAGCTCACCGGGATATCCAGTAGAAATGAAGAGTCGCCGTTGACGAAACCGTTGTAGGTGGCTGCAAACGTGGGGTTGGGTTCGCCTGCCTTGCGGCTTGCATCGTTGGCCGTGATCAGCAATGGGGCACGGTTCACTGTTAGGGTGACCGTCCTGGATGCTGGCGCAAAGTTGACGCTGTCACTCGGCGTGAAGCTGACGCTAAGCGTCTGAGAAGTGCCCGCATTGAGAATCGTGGCAGTGGGCGGGTCGTAAACGAAAGTCCCCGGCGTGCTCGCAGTGGCATTCAGCTGCGCTGCGCCGAGCGCCGTGCCATAAGTGATGGGGGCAGGACTGTTCCAGGTAAGAACGGGAACCGCTTTGGTCGACACTGCCAGCGTGCCATTGATACGGGTGATCGAGTAGTTAGGTGAGGCACCGCCCGATACCGTGATCGGGTAGTCGCCCGCCGCACTCGCCGTAGTGGCCGTGGTGCCCAGGCTCGCGGGCGGGCTCAGCACTGCAGCGGTGTCGCCATTGACGAATCCGATGTAGCTGGCGGTCAACGGAGGATTCGACTGGCCCTGGCGGCGCTGCTTGTCATCGGCGCGGATCGTCAGTGGCGCCTTGTTGACGGACAGGATAACCGTCTCCGTCGCCCCCTCGTGGTTGCCGTCGGAGGGAGTGAAAGTCACCCGGAGCTCCTGAAGGTTTCCTGCATTGAGCACCGTTCCCGCTGCCGGGACGTAGGCCAGGGTGCCCGGCGCATCAACGGTCGCACTCAACTGCGAGCTACCCAGTGCGGTGCCGTAAGTGATGGCCGTCGGCTGGTTCCAGGCGATTGTCGGCGTCGCCTTGTTGACATTGATCGCCACCGTCCTGGTGGCATTGGCGTAACGGGCGGAATCAGTCGGCACGAAGGTGACGGAGAGCGACTGGCCGGTGCCCGCGTTCAGCACGGTGCCGCCAGGAGGGTTGTAGGTGAAGCTGCCGGGCGTGTTGGCGCTGGCATTGAGCTGGGCATTTCCGAGCGCGGTGCCGTAGGTGATGGCTGCAGGATTGTTCCACGCCAGCACCGGCACTTCTTTTGCGGTGATGGTGAGCTTGGCATTGATCCGGGTGATGTCGTAATTTGCCGAACTGCCGCCAAGGACTTCAATAGTGTAGTCGCCAGGAGCACTGTTTTGCGCCGCCGTCGAGGTCAGGGAAACTGGCGTGTCCAGATCCGTGGCAGTATCGCCGTTGACAAAGCCCGAGTAACTCGCGGTCAATGGCGGATTCGGCAGTCCCGCCCCACGCTGCTTGTTGTCGGCGGTGATCGTCAGCAGTGCCTTGTTCACTGTGATCGCCACCGTCTTGTTGCCACTCTTGTAGTTATTGTTCGAAGGTGTGAAAGATACCTGCAACTGCTGGCCAGCGCCCGCGTTAAGGACCGTTCCCGCTGCTGGGACATAGGCAAGCGTGCCCGGAGCATCGACCGTCGCGGTGAGCTGGTTTCCTCCCAACTGAGTTCCGTAGACGATCGGTTCTGGATTACTCCATGTGATGACGGGAGTGGCCTTGGAGACGTCGATAGAAACCGCCTTGCTGGCGGTGGCATAGCGCGTAGTGTCGGTCGGCGTGAAGCTGGCCGTCAGCGTCTGGCCATTGCCCGCATCGAGCACCGAACCAGACGCCGGGGAGTAGCTGATACTGCCTGGAACGTTTGCCACAGCACTGAGCTGAGTTGCGCTCAAAGCAGTTCCATAGGTGATTGGCGACGGTGCATTCCACGTGAGCACCGGCACCTCCTTGGCCGATATTGTCAGCGAGCCATTGACGCGCGTGATGGCATAGTTAGGATCACTGCCGCCGGTCACCACGATCGGGTAGGTGCCCGGCGCACTCGCTGTGGTTGCCTGCGTCGATAGCGATGGTGGTGTTGCAAGGGCAGTGTCGCCATTGACAAATCCCGCATAGCTGGCGGTCAGTGGCGGATTCGACAGGCCGGCGCCGCGTTGCTTGTCATCGGCAGTGATCGTGAGCGGTGCCTGGTTGATGGTGATGTTCACCGCCTTGCTTGCCCCGTTGTAGTTGCCATTCGCTGGAGTGAACGTTGCCACCAGCTGGCTGGTTCCCGCACCCAGCACGGTTCCCGCTGCTGGCGAATAAGCGAGCGTCCCCGGTGCCGAGGTGGCAGCGCTCAACTGGGTGCCACCGAGCGGAGTGCCGTAGACAATGGCTGCGGGGGTGCTCCAGTTAATTACTGGTGTTGCCTTGCTCACGGTGATCGAAACCGTCTCGCTGGCGCTCGCATAGCGGGCGGCGTCGTTCGGCGTGAAGGTGACAGTGAGAGTGTGATTCCCCGCATCCAGCACCGCACCCGTGGACGGCGAGTAGTTGAACGATCCCGCAACGCTGGCGGTGGCATTCAGCTGCGTGGCTCCCAATGCCGTGCCGTAAGTGATCGGAGCCGGGGCATTCCAGGTAAGCACCGGCACCTCCTTTTCGGCGATCGTGAAAACTCCGGCGGCCCGGGTGATCGAGTAGTTGGGGTCGCTACCTCCGGTTACGGTAATGGGGTAGATCCCCGGATTGCTCGACTGGGTTGCAGTGGTCGCAAGCGTCGGTGGCGTTGCAAGGGCCGTGTCACTATTGACGAAGCCGGCGTAGCTGGCGGTCAGCGGCGGATTTGGGAGGCCAGCGCCGCGTTGCTTGTTGTCGGCGGTGATGGTCAGCGGGGCCTGATTCACAGTGAACGCGACCGCCTTACTCGCCCCGTTGTAGTTGCCGTCTGATGGCGTGAATGTCACCTGGAGCTGCTGCCCGGCCCCCGCATTGAGCACCGTGCCTGTTGTCGGTGAGTAAGCAAGCGTTCCCGGCGCATTGACGGTGGCATTCAACTGATTGTTGCCCAGCGCGGTGCCGTAAGTGACTGCAGGTGGTGCATTCCACGTGATCACAGGTGTCGCCTTTACCACATCAATCATCACCACTTTGCTGGCAGAAGCATAACGTGCGGTGTCGGTCGGAGTGAAGTTGGCTGTGAGCGATTGGCCGTTGCCCGCATTGAGTACCGTGCCCGAAGCGGGCGTGTAACTGAAGCTCCCTGCAACATTGGCGGAAGCGTTGAGTTGAGCGCTGCTCAGTGCTGTACCGTAGATGATGGAAGAAGGATTGCTCCAGGTAAAGACCGGGACTTCCTTTGCAGCAATGGTCAGTATCCCATTAACACGGGTGATGGCATAGTTAGGATCGCTGCCACCGGTTACGACGATCGGGTATGTTCCCGGAGCACTGGCCGAGGTAGCGGACGTCGACAACGATGGTGGAGAACTCAGTGCGGTATCGCCATTGACCCATCCTGCGTAGCTGGCGGTGAGTGGTGGATTCGCCACACCCGCAGCGCGCTGCTTGTTATCAGCAGTGATCGTGAGTGGCACCTGGGCTACGGTGACGGTTACTTCCTTGGATGCATAGTCATACTGTTGCGCATCGTCCGGTACGAAATTCACCCTCAATACGTGGGTACCAGCATCGAGTACTTGCCCGATTGATTGATCGTAGAAAAATTCTCCGGGGGAAGCTGTTGACGCGTTCAAATGCGCAGACGTAAGCGGCTCTCCATAGGCAAGGGCTCCAGGATTCCAGGTGATGACCGTCGGGGCAGGATTGACAATGGCGAACACGGACCTGGTAGCGGATATGTTCGTTCCGGCCAGCGTAAACGTTGCGGTGATCTCCTGTGATGCAGGAAGCACCGTTCCGAGAGGAGGATTATAGGAGAACGTTCCCGTGAGCCGTGAATCGACCGTGGCATTCAGGTGCTGGGCACTCAACGCAGTCCCATAGGTCATCACGGGATCACTCCATGCAATGCCGCTGTTCAGAGTTCCATTCTGATCCGTGGTATTCAGGATAATGGCATTTGTAGTGTTGGCACCGCCAAGAGTAAATCCTGTTGCGCCAGTGAAGTCTGTGCCCACTAGATCAGTATTGTGAAACGTGGCATTCGTGAGCGTCGCCCCGGCAAGCGTCGCGCAGCGTAACGTTCCATCATCAAAGTAGGAACCCAACGTCTGGGTGTATCTCAGATCGCATTCCCGAAGATTAGCACCTCTCGCCCGCCACTCAATGTTGACCGGCCAGTCCCGAACTCCCAGCATGCGACAAGCACGTGCCGGAGAGAATGTCACATCTCCAAGGGCGGTGATCTGTTCATTGGTCAACGAATAGTCCCAGAACGCGATTTCCGACGCCGTGATTCGCTGGTCCTCTCCATCGTTATCGCGGAAGAGAGCAAGATAATTCGAACCAGACCAGGAGTAGCGGCCGTTCACGGGGTAGCCGGGCAGATCCAACCGCAACTCGCCATCGATAAAGATCCGAAAGTAGCTGCCATTCTTCACTGAGACGACACAACGGTACCAGGTGTCCGGTTCGACCTGCCCCGAAGTGACCGCACTTCCATCATACGTTCCGATCGCCTTGCCATTGGCGTTGATCCAAAGGTCGGCATCGTCGGTATTATCGGGGTTCGTCTGGAACAACGCGATCCACTCATTTCCCGTCGGGGGCGCATACTTGATATCCATCAACAGCGTGAATTCATTGATGGTGTCAGTGGTAGTGTAGTGAGAAAAACTGAGAAGGTAATCTCCGGGATCAACCTGCACCGCCAGGTCACCATCGTAGCCAGCTCCTGATACCGAAGTGAACCCACTGCCTATCGCTCTGCCATCGTAGAGTGAGTAGGGAACCCCTAGCGCCGATGGATCCGAAAATCCTATCCAGCATGCCGGTTCCTTGGTGGAACCGAGGAGTTCAACCTCGGCGATTTGCACACAGCAGCTTTCAATGGGTTTTGCTGTGAAGCGCACGCGGTACTTGGAGTAGGTAGCCGTATTAGCAAACGTGAGGGTCTGCGTCTGAAAGCGCGCGGTGAACTCCGGCACCGCGAGGTTATCGACGATCGTAATCCACTGAGTGTCGCGATCCAGTCCTTCGATCTTGACACTGGCCGGATCCCGATTGGGAGCGTCATTCGCTGATGTCAACCTGATGCCAGTGATCAGCGAGTAGTACTCACCAGGAGAAATCGTGCTTGAAGGGGTCTCTGAGAAAAGGGTGATCTCGAAGCCTGGCTCGCCCGTGTAGTCAGTATTCAGGTATTTTGTATTCGGATCATTGTCGATCGCGTTCTCAACCCCTTCGCCAGGAGGACTGCTTGAGAAGCCATCCGAGATCGCAACGATCGTGTCGCCCGGCCGAGTGATATCGACCAGAGTCGGGACGGCAGACGAATCCGCCCTGGCGCTGGAACCTACGAGCACGAGCAGCACCGCCGCAAAAATATGCGAAAGGTTCCGCAGCGGCGGCAGTGTGTTGTTTTTTTCGAGTGGTGAAGGCATGTTTTCATCCTCTTCTACGAAGTTTCCGCCAATATGTTTCGGATAATCGTGAGAAAGTGCAATTTTAATCGGCATTGCGATCGGTTCGGAGGGCAGCCCTGAAAAGCAGTGGTGGAAAAGATCTGTGACATTGTAATTGGCACGGGGCACCTGTGAACGCACATTCCATGCCATGAACTCAATTTTTTCGCGACTCTGGCTTGGCACAAGCACCCTTTCCCGCGACGACGAATATCCGCCAGGAGCCACGCTGGAGATGATCCTCTGGGGAGTTCTCCTCGCAGTGTTCCCAATCAGTCTGGCTGCAATCGGGCTCTACAATGGAAATGCACCCTGGCCGTTGAGGGGAACCCGGTTCGATTTCG
This sequence comes from Verrucomicrobiia bacterium, assembly GCA_020439995.1. Classification (GTDB taxonomy): domain Bacteria; phylum Verrucomicrobiota; class Verrucomicrobiia; order Verrucomicrobiales; family DEV007; genus JAGROY01. Next base: position 10,491 of record JAGROY010000179.1, on the reverse strand, counting down.
ACGGTTCCCTGAATATCGCCACATGCATCAGCTTCATTGCGCTCGGAGTGTATGCCCACTTCCACTACTTCTGGGGAATCCTGAGAGTACGAAGCGCCTTCGTTTACGGCAGGAAGGCCGCGCTTCTCTGTATCGTTGGCTGCGCTGGCTTCGTGATCATCGCCATCGTCCGCAGCTTCATGACACTGGCTGACGCCTTCTAAGTTCAGTCTGGGAGTCCGATCCGAGCCAGCCCCCTCCGCATCCATCGGGGTAAAAATGGCACAAGAGCCGGAACTCGCTCGGCGTAAACATTGTAGCCGTAAAACTTTCTACGCAGCGCGGCCTCTTCGATCCGAATCTTCAGGAGCAGCACAATGGCCACCAGGCACGCAGACACTACGACCACATGATTCGGATTCCTCCACACCACGGCAGACGTTGCCAGCAGAGCAGCAGTGTACATGGGGTGCCTCATCCATTGATAGGCACCGCCCGTTCGCAGCGTCCCCTGCTCCGAGGGATCGGGATGAAACCGAAACGTCAACTTTCCCATAGTCGCCAGCGCCCAGCCCATCAATGCCAGCGAGCCAAGGATCATCAAAGCGCTCGGCCAGTACTGAATTGCCGGTAGAACGTGCCAGACGAGAATCGTCAGTGCCACGAACTGAACTGCGACCAACACAGATCCGAACCTGCGGGAAGATTGAAAGTGCTGGCCGGATTCGGTCATGGTCGGCACAGTAACCGCTTGCGTCGACTGGGCCATTGCGAAAGTATAGAACCGTGATTCGCAATGACTACATCATGCGCCAGATCGAAATGCTCGGTGCCTTTGCCAGAAAGTTGCTGAAACGCATCGAGGACAACGAACTGGACGACGCTGGAACGGATGCCGACGCAGCCTCAAGGCAATTCGTTGGCGTTCCACTGGTAGTCTTGGAAAATCAGCCGCCAGATGGATTTGAATCGATGCTCTCGGCGGGCGGGCAGTTCGACTACATGCGCGGCCTGGCAGCGGCCACCTTACTGGAATTAAGGGGAAAGCTGGCTCGCGCTGATGGCGACGAACCCACCGCGTTTCGGCTCTGGACCAACTCGGCAAGCCTCCTCGTTTTGTGCTACGATTCGCCGGATGTAGAGGTGCGTGAGATGTCTGCAACTCGCCTCGAAAATGTTCTCAAAGCCTTGCAGGAATATGAGATCCCGGAGTTTCTCCACCGTTTGCTCACGCAACATTACGAAAAACTGGGTAAGTATTCGCGCGCTGAAGACCATGTATTCCAAGCGGTCAGCGCGAGCCAATCGGACGTGTTCGAGTGGGCACGCTCATTCTTCGAGCGACTTGAGTCGATGACAGACCAACAACTGGCCTCCGGGAATTTCACCCGTGGCGAAATAGCTGAAAGCGTGATTGAGCTTGAGCGACTGGCAGCAGCCACGGCATCGGCCTGACCAGAATCACGAGACCCATCAGCGAAACAGAACGATGAAAGAACTATTCTGCGATCGCGACTATACCAGAGTGGGTTTTTGTCAGTCGATTCTTGAGCAGGAGGGAATCAAGACACTCGTAAGGAACCAGGATCTGGTTGGAATGATGACCGAGGTGCCTATTCCGGCATTCTTCCCCGCGCTCTGCGTACTGAACGATGAGGACTATGACCGAGCCTTAGAGTTACTGAGAGCGCACTTGCAGCCAGACGAGAACCCGAGCGATGCAGATTGGCATTGCCCGAAGTGCGAAGAAGATGTCCCCGCCACGTTCGATTCGTGCTGGGCCTGCCAGACACCGAAGCCTGAAGCGGGCACCGTCCGATAATAGTTGCAATCTCTACCCCAATCCCCCCGGGCGACCTTCTTCCGATCGACTACCCGACCGTAAATTTCACGTCGCGCACGGTCTTGTCGCCAAATCGCTCGCGCACCTTTGCTAAGATCTCCCGCTTGAACTCCTGCTCCAGCATGTAGAGCAATGTCGACTGCAGCACAGCAATGGTGAGCACCCGGTTCTGGAGCTTCAACGGTCGGGAATTTGATGCCAGGAATTCTCCGACGATTCCCCGCCATTCAGCCGTGATCGCCTCCGCAGTGATTTGATCCTGCACCCCTATCCTGCGCATGATCCCTGGCAGCAAGTCTGTGATGGGGTGCTCGAAGACGTTCGTCTTGCGCACTTCCGAAGCTCCCCGCCATTCACCAAGAACTTTTGCCCTCAGCTGGCCTTGTTTGAACTTTGAAGTGCCTCCCATTCAAAGATGATGTACGCGAATACTGCAGGTGGAAACAAAAAACCACGCTCGAGCGGCACGAATGGCACCGCCCGGAGCGTGATCGAAAAAACTGCAGGCTTGCAGACGTGGAACCGGGATCACCCCTCGCCGTCGTCGCCAATCGCTTCTACAGGACAGCCTTCCATGGCTTCTTCACAAAGGGAGCGTTCGTCGTCGTTTTCAGGCTGCTTAAAGACGTATGAATAGCCTCCGTCTTCCTGCCGAGTAAAGTTCGCAGGAGCCGTTTCCCGGCAAAGGTCACAGTCAATGCACTGGTCATCCACGTAGAATGTGCCGGCAACGTTGTCCTCGTATTTGTTTTCTGAATCAGCCATGAGTGTTTGATTGGTTCTGTTGGAAGCCGGAAAGTAAGGAATAGTTGTGCGCTTGCAATCGTTTTTTCGAATGCACCACGCCGCACGGCACCTCACTTCAAAGTGCTCACAACAAACTACTTAGGCATTTTACGGAGTGGAAAGAAGCTGAAGATTAAACTCGTCTTCTGGAATTTTAGCAGTGGTGCCGTCGACCCGAATGACGAATCGCTGCCCGTCCTCAGGCCAGGGTGCAGCCAGCAAAACCGAGTCTCCCTTCGAACTGATGCTGCGCCCGGGCAGGTAGACCATCGGCTTTGACTGGCCAGTTGACTTGTCCTCAATGCGCAAACTGCTTGGATCCAGCCGGTCTGGCACAAGATCCGCGAGCGAGTCTGGAAAATTTCCGTCATTTTCGGCTGCAAACCCTTGCAGAGCCACAAACGTCTGCTTCAGCTTCACTCCGCCAATGCGCTCATCGATCTGCGGTTCACCAGCTACCTGGTCCACGACTGCCCGGGGCTGCCCAGCCGCATTGCCGCCAAATGGATCCCCCGGTTGACCGAGCGCCTGATCCATCTGCATCTGCTGCTGCATCTGAAAGTTCGCCTGAGCCTGCTGTTGCTGCATCGCGTAAAAAGGAACAGCAGCACCGCCGATCATGGCCAGCGGCAAAACCGCCGCAGACGCGATGGTGGCCTTGTGAGAGTATGCGTTGTTCTGGATGTAGAGAAGCCCGTTCGGAAGATTCTGCCCCACCCCGGCAATTCCTGAGCCATCCAGCCTGGGCATGAAAGATGAGGAAAGCTTTTGAATTGCTGAAACCATCGCTTCAGGGGGCCCGCCCATGCCCGGTCCACCCATTTGGTTCATCGACATCTCAGTGATCTTCTGGATCTCGCTGTAGACCTCCGGCGAAGCGTAGGAAAACGCATTGCCTTCTACTGGCAGTCCGTCAATCGCAGCCACAAATTCGGGATCCTGGCTGACTCTCGCACCGGTTCCGAGGCATTCGTCCAGATACGACTGTCGGCTTGCGAGAAATACCCGGTTAGTGGATTTCTCCTTCACCAGCAAAGGTGCATAAATTCCCATACTGCCATCAGGCGGCACCTGCATCTTCATCTTCTGGAAGTCGCCTTCCTCCTCGTAGTCAAACGGGCCCTCCCCTTCCGTGATGAATTTCTCCTCCAGCGAATCAAACAGCCACGCAGCATTCTCAACACAGAGCAGAACGTCGATGGAAGGGATTGGCGGTGCATCTGGCGGCAATGGCATCGGCACGTCGGCAACGATACTTGCGACAGCAATCACACGCCCGTTGGCATTTCCCATAAAGTCGGCAACGGTGAAGGAAAGATCGGCGATTCTCGTTTCCAGCATCTCCTCAAACGATTCCTGAATCTCCTGATTATCGAACTTACCCACGATTTTCTCAGCCGTGTCCCGCAGCGCCTTCAAATTCACTTCCTGCTCGACTATAATGTCAGCCCCCGCCGGTGCCAGTGAAGCGTAATGCAGCGGCTCCCCATCACCTCCGAGCAGGTTCAGCAGTCCAGAACGCCCGTCCGGAATGTAGAAAAATGTCTTATTGCGGAACCCGTTCTCCGTTTTCACCGAACTCGCTCCAAGCGCCGCGATTTTGCCAATCCCCAGCTCATTGATGATCTCACGCACATCCACCGGAGGCACTTCACCCGTGTCAGACAAAGCCCCGTAGAGTTCATTGATCTGCTCGCCGAGTCGGTCAACATCGCCATCGACTTCGACATACCCGTAGAATGGCCCGCCCAGATCGAGATACTTTGACACCTCAGCAAAGTGCCCCGACTGCCCTTCCACTGGAGTTGCGATAGCCTGAGACGCGGCCGATGGCTCTGCGGGCGGTGCCGATGAATTTCCAGTCGGCGGCGCGGTGGTCGATGTCTGCTCGCAGCTAACGCCACATGCGAGCACAGCTGCTGTAGCCGCAGCAGCGACAAGATTTCTCTTCCTAACACTGATAAATGCATTCATGATTGGGTAATTGCCGGTTGATTGATTGCTGGCACCATTTCAAGCGATCCCGCCCCGAATTTGTGCTTCCTGACACTGCCATTTTACGGGCCGCAGTCGCCGAATCCCCTGTTCCCATTCCCTTATCCTTCCTTTTTAGGCTCCGCAGTAATCTTCTGGATCACGACGTCCTCCTTCGGCAGGAAACTCACCTTATAATCGTCGAAAACCGTCTTCTTGTCCTCCTGCCGCGGCAGGCGCAGAACACCGTCGGTTCGCAACTCAAGCCCGCCGATCTTTTCGACCACTTCCATCCCCTTCGTGACTTTGCCGAACACCGTAAATCCAGATCCCGCAGGCAGCGGCTCGTCCAGGCTCTTGTTCTCTTCGAGATTGATGTAAAATTCCGATTTCGCGCTGTCGGTATTGTCCGCCCAGCGCGCCGCCGCGATCGTGCCCTTGGCATTCTTCAGACCGTTCTTTGCCTGGCTCTTAATCGCTTCCCGCTTGCCAGTGTCCTTCGGCACATATTCTCCCTTCTCGTTCTTGTGGTAGCCTCCCCCTTGAACGATGTAACCTTTTTCAACGCGATGGAACAACGTGTTCTCGTAATAACCGTCCCGCACGTATTTGAGGAAATTGTCGACCGTCTCCTTCGCCTTCTCCCGGTCGAGTTCAAGTTCGATCACCCCATGTGAGGTCTCCATCGTGGCGACGTAAACCGTTGTCTTGTCCTCCTTCTTCTCGTCTTTTTTGTCCTGTGCCACCGCCGAAAAGCTGGCAATCAACGAGACTGCGCCGACTGTTACGGCGATCATGGATTTGGAAAGTGTACGAATGGACATGTGGAGGATCCTAGCGGCAGCCACCACCCCATGCAAGCCGGACCGCACGTTCAGGCCAAATTGGAAATACCGCTCGGAACGACCGATATTCTCAAAGGATCCTCAATTCCTCAGCTGGACGAGGAAGAGGTCGATGTCGAACTCCCACTGGACGATGTCTTTTTCTCCCCACCACTGGCTTTTTTTGCTCCGCCGCTGTCGCTGGAAGTGGTCGACGTGCTCGCAGCAGCCGTGTCAGCCTTTGGTTTCGCCTCGCCAGCATCGCTTTCCTTCTTGGCCCCACTTTTGTAGGATTCGCTGCGATAATCGGTCTCGTAGAATCCTGAGCCTTTAAAAATAATGCCGGCACCGGTGCCAATTTTCCGCTTCACATGCCCCCCGCAGCCTTCCACCGGGCAGTCGGTGAGACGAGGGTCTGACATGCTCTGGAAAAACTCAAACTCGTGGTTACACTTTTCACAAACGTAATCGTAAGTCGGCATAGGATGTCAAAAATCAGTTCCAGTTGTTAAAAGAATCCCGACGATTCCCGCCGGATGGGCGACACAGGTAGCGAATTTGCCGGGCCCCGCAACGAATTTTCTCAATGGCCACCCGCCCCTTCCGCCGTCGGTGCCGACAGCAGCGCCTTGGCTTTCCCGGCGAATTCTGAGTCTGGATACAGCTTTAACAAGTCACTCGCACAGTTCTGTGCAGCTTCCCGGTCGTCCGCCAGCAGATACACCTCCGCAGCATTCCACAGGCCCCGGGCCGCTGGTTCCTCCAGCGATCCGTGAAACAGACACGGATACAGGAACTGATCGACAGTGTCATGATACTCCGCCGTCACCTGTTCCCGCACTTCGTCATCCTCACGCCACTTGGGATTCTCTTCCAGCATTGCCTCAAAGCGGTCACGCGCAGCCTGCGCCATGACCAGACGGGTCTCGACCAGGATTCCCGGGTCCTCAGCGGTTTCCGCAACCCGCTTCGCCTCCTCAAGCGCCTCTTCTGGTCGCCCCAGCGCCAGCAGGCAGCGGAGTTTTCCCTGCTGCGCCCGCGCCTGTCGGGATGTGTCCCAGTCGCCGCGCTCAATAGCAGCGAACGTCGCCAGCGCCACATCCACTTTGGCAGCTTCACCGGATCGCAACAGCACCTCCGCCACCTCCAGGCCGACCGTTCCCGAGTTGGACCGACGGACACCCAGCCACTTGCTTTTCGCCTCCCACAGATCGCGCAACTGCTCCAGCTTGCCCGGCACCGGCGCGGCAAGCAGGCTCGCCTCAGCCTCCGGAATTTCGAAGTCGATGAACTCGATGTCCGCCAGCTGAATCGTGCGTTGCTCGGTTCGTGTCTTTCCATCGGACTCGATCGCCACGCGTGCAACAATGAAGGTATCCCCCAGCCCATCGACACGAACCTTGAGCGGCACCTCGTCGTCCACCAGTTTCAACACATCGAACGCCACCCCGGGCAACGCCAATCCTAACAGAAGCAAAATTGCAACCATCCGCCTTCTCATTGCACCACCTCCGTCCCCTCACTGCCCTGGCCGCTCAGCACCTTGATCCGGCCCAGCACATCTCTGGATGCATCAAAGGCCTCCAGGTCCGCCCGCGCTGCCAGCTCCTGGTATACCTCCAGCGCCTTCTCCTTTTCCGACAATGCTTCCAGCGCCCGCCCGCGCGCAAGGTAAGCCCTGGCCACCAGATCCAAATGTTTACCGTAAGCCACGTAAACGCGCTGGTAGTACGCCGTCGCCTTCAGCCGGTCGCCCCCGGCCTCCAGCGCCCGCCCGTAGGCCAGCAGCCCCTGCGCCTTTGACCGACCATCCACGTATTGGCTCCCTAACAATCCATCCAAAGTCGACCGGGCATCCGCGTGCTTGCCCAGACTCACTTCCAGCTCCGCCTTCGCCAGCAGCGCCTCAGCAATGGTGTCCCTGCTCACAGCAACCTTCGCCGCGCGGCCAAACCACTCCAACGCCGCTGCCGAATCCTCCTGCGCCTGAGCAATACGCCCCAGGCCCAGATAAGCACGCTCCTTCTCCACTGCCCGCGGATTCCACCTGCGCAGCCCGCTGTACAGGTCGGCAGCAAGCTGCAACTGCCCTGCCCTGAAACGCGCATCCGCACAGTCCGCCAGCATCCGGGCGCTGTGTACCTTTGGATCCAGAAGCCGTGCCGCACGCAAAAGCGCAGACTCCGCCATTTGCGAAACCTCCGAGCCACGCGCCTGAGCGAACTGCCCCTCTGCCCACGCAATGCGTGCCAGCAGAGTCGTCCGTTTCGCATTCTGCGCCTCACCCGACAGATTCCGCAGCGCATCACCCAGCTCCCGCCGCGCATCACCGGGGTACAACTTTGGCAGCGCCAGCAGGATATCCTCCACCGCCACGATCGCCGGATCATCTCCGTGCTTGTCGATCGTCTCCCAGTAGATCCGCCGCGCTTCCTCCACATCCTCCTCAGCCATGTGCGACCACCCGATCCAGTAAACGGCCTCCACGATTCTCGGGCTGGATGGATGCTGTGCAATGAAATCGCCAAAGTGCTTGCGCAGCCGTGCGTGATGAGATGTCAAACGCAGCGCTTTGCCGATCTTAAACTGCCCGTCCTCATAGTATCTCGGTGACTGGACTGTAACGGAACGATACGCAGCAATCGCGGCATCGATCTCGCCCACCGCCCCCAGCGCATCTCCCAGCAGCAGCCGGGACTCATCCACATACCCTGACTCAGGGTGATCGACAGCGAACTTCCTCATGCCCTCAACAGCACCAGGATAGGCACCCATTGCAAAAAGGCAGAACGCCCTGCGAAACTCCGCATCGCCCCGGTAACGCCCCTTTGCATACCGCCTCAGATGATTCTTCAAATGATCCCGGCAGCGCTGATGCTCCTGCTCGAACGACCACGCCATCCCCGTCCAGTAGTCCGCATCTTCGCAAAGGGCATGCTTCGGGTGCTGCTTCTGCACCTCCTTGAATGCCGCCACCGCTTTCAAATGGTCGCCTGCATTCAACCAGCACACCCCAGTCATGAAACGGCACTTCGGCACCATGTCCGACTTAGGAAACTGCTCTATCAACGCAGCAAATGCCCCGATCGCCTGCTCATACTTCGCCGCACTCTTCAGTGCATCCGCACGCAGAAACAAGACCGTCGGCAAGTTTTCAGTCCCTTCCGGGCCGAACCGTGAAACATAGCCGTCCGCCGCCTCCACCGCCTTGTCCCATCGCTGCACCTGCATCCAGTTCTGCACCAACCGCACCGATGCCTGCTCGACGATCGGATCATCCGCCATCCTCCCTAACATATCCTCCAGAACCAATCCAGCCTCACGGAACCGCTCCAGGCCCTGATACGCCATTGCCAACCTCAGCCTCAGCGCCGAATCGAAATTGCTGATCTCCTCGAAGTTTTCAATCTCCCGCCGCACACGGGTGATCATCCCCTCAATCTTGTAGACCGAATCCTGACTCGCCTTGCGCAATTTCATCCCCGTGTGCCGCGCTTCCAGATCCAGCAGGCGCCCGCGCTGGTGCTTCAGCAGTCGCTCACGCGGCCAGATTCTCTGCAGTGCTTCGATCGATTTGTAATACGCCTGCGCATCGAGAAAATGAGCGCCCAACTGCAACGCCAGCGATTGAAATGCCGCCAACTGCGTGATCTCGCTCATCTTTGGATACCAGTCCTTCAGGTGCACCAGAGCTGCGTCATGCGCGCCCGCCTGCATCAGCGCATGCAATTGCAGAACGGCAATGCGACCGCGCGTTTCCGAATCCTTCCCCGGCTTCAACTTCGTCACCCGGTCAGCAAAAAACGCGTTTGCCTCCGAAAACTCACCCTGCATGATGTAGGCCATACCAAACAAAATCATTGCTTCCATCCGGCGCTCGTAATCGTGCGACTCGTCCGCATAGAAGCCGCCGAATGCATGCTGAGCATCCACAAAGCGTTCCGCCTTCAGCAGGCACACGCCGTGCCAGAATCGCAACTGCTCCACGATTTCATTCGGTATCGTCGCCGCCAGCGCCAGCGATGCCTCGATTAACCCTAACGCCTCCACAAACTCACCCTTCGCCACCTTTGCGATCGCCAGCAGCGGCCGCACCCACAGCAGCTCTGCCTTCACCTCCTCACTCTCGCCAAAATCAGTTTCCAGCTGCTGCCACGCCTGCTCGGCACCAGCGAAATTCTGCCGGTCAAACGCCTCACTCCCGGCCTGCAGCAACTCCGATGCCGTCAGCGTCGCCTCCACACTCACCGTCCCGCCCTCATCCTGCGCCGCACTGTCAATCACACAGCCGACCACCGCCAGCAAACAAAACACTGCCCGTAGTATAGACCGATATCTCTGGCACCTAAAAATCCAGCCTTCCACCTCGCTTCCAAATAACGAATTTGCGAATTCGCAGAGCTTTATCTGCAACTGATCTGTGCTCATTTGTCTATGACGAACATGTCTCCTGCCCCCATCACAAACGATCGAGCGGACTGCGGATGCCCGAGTGGCCCACTCCCTTCGCCACGTGCGTATAGATCTCCACCGGGAACAGCCAGAACCACTCCCAGCGCACGCCAGCCTTCGGCATCTTGCGTTCTAGCCCGCCATTGCCCGGCAGTGCCACACCAGGACGGCCGGCAGCTCGGTCACTGTCATACAGAATCCTCGCCGTTGCTATCTGTCGCGATAGTTCATCCACCAGCCCTTCCGGCAACACCGTCACGCGATCCCGGTCTCCTTTTCCAGCGCGCACCGTAATCGTGCGCCGGGCCAGATCCACATCCTTGATCCGCAGTGACGCCAGCTCGCTCACCCGCAAGCCTGAGCCATACTGCAGCTTCGCCGCCAATTGAAACAGCCCGTTGCCCTTACCTTCCAACTTGTCGATCAAGCTCAGCACCTCCTGAACATCCAGCACCACAGGCATGCGTGCCTGTCTTTTGCGCATCCGCACCTGTAAGTCGATCTCCTTCTGGTCGCAGACATCACGGAAGTAAAACACCAGGGCGTTCAAAGCCTGCTTCTGTGTGGCGAATGCCATACCATCCTCCTTCACCAATATAGCCAGCCACTCCCGGGCCACAGTCGTGTCCATCG
>JAGROY010000178.1 GCA_020439995.1 Verrucomicrobiia bacterium | reverse complement strand
TCTCTTAGGCTCCTGAATGGTTACGTTTTTCATGGACTGGAACGGTGTTCAGCTGAGCGCTTCGAGAGCGCTGGCCCAGTGGTTGCAATGATCGAGACTAGGTTCGACTCTGATTTTTTGGAAGGCGGAATCATCTCCTCCGGGATATCGCCGGATTTCGACGGGCCCGTTGCGTTGTCGAGGTGCCGCAGAATGCAGATGCCTGAAGTGCCAATGAAAGTGACGGGCACCGACCTGAGCGGCATTTGCAATGATCGGGGAGCTGGCCGGATCGGTGATTCCTCCGTCCCGGCAGTTCGGGCTTGGTGCGGGCGAGATTGTGCCGTTTGTTGTGACTTGGGATGAGAGTCATCCTTGCAGAAAAGCCTTCGGTTGCCGGTGATATTACGAAAGAGTTGGGCGCCTCCAACCGCAAAGACGGCTATCTGGAAGGCAGTGGCTATGCCGTGACCTGGGAATTCGGGCACCTGATCGGACTGAAGGAGCCCGATGAATACGATCCCGCCCATAAGCGCTGGCGCCCTGGATGCGCTTCCCATCATTCCGAAGAAATTCGAGCTGAAGCCAACCGGTGATGCGGGGGCGCTCAAGCAGCTGCATTCAGTAAAGCTCAGGGGAAAATATGTTTGAATTTGGACGTGCCACTAAGAAGATTGCCATTTTGGCCGTTTCTACTTCGAACACCCAGGATGATGGATGATTGGGCATTTTTAAGCCTGTACTCAAGAATCAAGAATCCAAGTGAGCCATTTCACGCCCAGAAGAGGAATTGTGCAACGACAGTCTTTTTCGATATTATGACAAGGTCGAGGAGTATCCATCATCAACAACAACTGAATGAACAAAAAATCGATAATATTTTATGGATGGTCACGATCATCGCAGCCTTTGTCGTCGGGAGGTTTTCGGTGGCATCTAATTCGAACCGAAGCACGGACGCTGATCGGAGCGTGCTATCTTCGACCAGCCTCGATATCTCCACAGCGCCTAATGATGGTGCTCAATCAAGCGAGGAAATCACATTGCCTTCATTCACCAGAAGAAAACGGGATGTGAAGGCTCTCGTCGCTGAGGTTCGGAGAAATCGAAAAGGAAAACTGCAGTTAAGGAGCGCTTCTTCAGTAGAGACAATTGCTGCGTTCGCTGCTCTCTCTCGTGAGGAACTGGAAGAGGCTCTTGCCGAGACTGAGCTTACGATAAAAGAGCCTCATCTGAAGCTGACGCTGATAAACGCGCTTCTCGGCCAGATTGCAGAAACTGACCCACTCGGGGCGCTTGCGTATATCGCAAATCACCTTGATACGCTGGGTAAGTTCGGTCAAAGTGCGCCGGGTACGGTTATGTCGACTTGGGCAGGAAACGACCCGGATGCCGTCTGGGAATATTACCAGAAGCTGAAGAATAATGGCGACTACCTGCTATCGACTAACACTGACCAGGCGGTCGAGCGCTCCTTAGCTCTGTCACACCTCTTTTCAGCGATGGGCATGAGTGACTTGAACAAGGCGTTGGATCGCCTTGGGATGTTAGAAGCTGGAGATCTGGATGGAGATAGAGGGGCTGCGATTAGGGGGTTAGTCCAAGGTGTGTATTGGGATGATTCACGCCGTGAGGCCCTCCTGGCGGCGACAGAGAATATGGAGGGATATGAAGGACAGCTTATTCGGTCACAGATTCTCTCACACTGGGCACATGACGACGATGGAGCTGCAGTTGAATGGGTGTTAGCGCTACCGGAGAATGAGAGTGCTGAATTGATTGAACCGGCAACACGATCTCTCATGGGTAAGAATCCTCAACGAGGGGCTGAGATTTTAATCGATATTGCCACAGAGCGTGAGTTGCCTGATGCCTATGCGACTGTTGTTGAGCGATGGGCTTGGAAAGATCCAGATGCTGCTGGCAAATGGTTAAATCAGCAGCCTCAAGGCCCTGAGCTTGACAAAGCGCGCAAGCGATTCTCCTCAAGTATCGTTTTAGATGACCCCGAGGGCGCCATGGCTTGGGCCATGACTATTGTGAGCCCTGAAGCAAAGATCGAGGCAATTCGGGAGGTATACCAGCAGTGGTCCCAGCTGGATGCAGGCGCCGCAAACGCGACATTGGAAAACGCTGAACTCACTGGCGATGAGCACCGGATCGTTCGAACGCCCGACTGATCATCAAACCTCAGGCAGAAGTCCGTGTCTTTTTGCGTTTTCTTAAAGTCAGGTGTTGCGAAATGAAGGAGGAGCTTGCCATAGTGCGGGTGAAGTGCCCTCGACAGGATCGGTGGGCGATTGATAAGAATGCTGAAAATCAACGTCTTAGGGAGCGGTAGTTCCGGTAACTGCGCACTGGTGCGGTGCGGGGATTCGAGCGTGCTCATCGATGTAGGATTGAGCGCGAAAAAGGTGTGCTCCCGCCTACAGGCAATCGATTTCGACCCTGGTGACCTTAGCGCCATTTTACTGACTCACGAGCACGGCGATCACGTGCGCGGGCTGGATGTGTTTTGTAAAAAGGCGGATGTCCCCGTTTACTGCAATGCGCTGACCAGAGAGTCGCTGCAGAAGGGACTCAAGCATCCAAAGCAGTGGCGCATTGCCCAGGCCGGCAGCCGGTTCATGGTCGGGGGGATTGAGGTGGCTGCGTTTTCTGTGATCCATGATGCGGTGGATCCGATGGGCTATGTCTTGAGCGATGGTGAATCCAGGCTGGGGATCGTAAGTGACATCGGTCATGTGACGAAAGGGGTGCGCGCTCAATTGACGGGAGTGGACACCTTGTTTGTGGAAGCCAACTACGATCTGATGCTGCTCCAAAATGACACCAAGCGGCCGTGGTCGACCAAGCAACGCATCGTATCCCGGCACGGGCACTTGTCGAATGAGCAAACTGCTGAGCTGGTGGTGGAGTGTGCGGCCGCCGGACTGCAGAGTGTAGTGTTAGGGCACCTGAGCCAGGATTGCAATTCTCCTGAGGTGGCAGTCGATACGATTGAACGACACCTGGCGCAAAATGGTCACTTTGGAGTCAGTGTTCACTGTGCCGGAGCTGAAGGTCTGGAGGGAACGCTGGAAGTTGCCGCGGCTGCCAGGAAGAGCGGAGCCGAAAGTGGCGGCGCGAGTCCGACGGCGGTCTGGGTGCAGGCGGAGTTGTTCTAGCGGACAGCAAACGAACCCAGGACGGAATGGCATGAATGGGGCAGGGACGTTTGTCTCTCAAACGTCCGGCAGGGTGACGGTGCCCTTTGCCAAAGCGCTTTGGGACTTTCGCCTGTGTCACACCGTTGCGGTCAGTCGCGGGAGGACGATGCTCTTGATTCTTGATCTGGAGTGCACTGGCTCGCCGGCGCTTTTCGGCAGGCCAAACATTGCTCGGACAGAAAAAGCTCAGTCAAGCCTGAGCACTCCAAATCAAGCGGTCCATCCCACGGTCAAATCTCTGAGTAATGGGGGCAGTACTACAGTTTCTTCAAGTGCATGCCGCCATCGATGGTGATGACCTCACCCGTCGAGAACGGCCAGTCATTCTGCAAAAAGGATACGACTCCGCGGCCGACGTCTTCACCAGTGCCCCAGCGGCGCATGGGGATGAGTTCGCCTTCCGCAATGATGCGGTCGTACTTGTCCTTTGCCGCGCTGGTCATGTCGGTGGCCATGACCCCGGGGCGCAGCTCGATGACTTGGGCTACCTCAGCCAGGCGCAGTGCCCACAGGTGATTTGCCATACCCAGAGCTGCTTTGGACAGGCAATAGTCGCCGCGATTCAGCGATGCGGTGTCGGCGGAAACGGAACCGATGAACACGAGCTTGTAACCGCCAGCGAGTCGGCTGTCGCCGGGATTTGCCAGCCAGTAATTTCCGGCGGACTGGGAGAGGAAGTAAGGGGCCTTGAGATTGACATCGATTACCCGATCGAAGCTCTCCTCTGTGGCTTCAACGATGTCCAGGCGTCCGACCGAGGTGATGCCAGCGTTGTTTACCAAGGCGTCAAGGCGACCGAACATTGCCAAGGTTGCTGAAAACAAAGCGTTTCGCTCGGTGGAGTCGCCAATGTCCGCCTGCACCGGTTCGAACCGCTGGAGTTCGCCGTGCAGGGCTACTTCCGCACAGATGGCAGCCGTTTCGTGGGCAGCCACTTCGTTGCCCGCGTAGTGAATGCCCACGGACATCCCGGCTTTCGCAAGTTCGATGGCGATTCCCCGGCCCAATCCGCGGCTGGCACCGGTGACGAGGACAACTGGAGGCTGAATGATCGGTTTCATTCCTGCACGATGCCGTTTTGGCGGTCGAGGAAAAGCAATTTTTGTTCAGTGCAGCCCGATATTGCGCTAGCATACAGGAATGCTGGTAACATGTCAGGAAATGCGCGCTATCGAGGATGCGGTTTTTGCCCGTGGAGTGTCTGCGGACAGTCTGATGGAGCGTGCTGGAGAGGGGATGGCGCTGGCTCTGCGAACCTGGTTTCCCAATCCCGGGCGCCTGATCGTGGTCGCGGGGAAGGGGCACAATGCTGGGGATGGATTCGTAGCGGCCAGGCATCTGCAGTCGATTGGCTGGCAGGTTTCAGTGCGCAGTCCGTTCGTGATGCATGACATGGCGGCGCTTACACGGAAGAAGCTGGAGGCGCTGGGGGACAAGGTTGTGATCGATGTCCTGGACGCTGCTGCTCCTGAGGGAAGTGGTCAGCTCGTGGTGATGGATGGATTGTTAGGGATCGGCGCAACGGGCGCTTTGCGCGACGGAATACGCGATGCATGCAGGGCCGTGAACCATTTGCGAAAGGAGACGAGAGGATCAACGATTGCGATCGATATACCTACGGGTGTCGACGGGGACACAGGCCAAGTGGATCCAAATGCTGTCGTTGCTGACTTTACGTTTACTGTTGGGGCAGCAAAATGCGGACTGGTTGCGGATCATGCTACCAATAACGTGGGGCGGATTGTCGTAATTCCCGTGCGGGAACTGGAGCCGAAGGACGATGGAACCAGCGCCAGAGTTGCTGATGCGAACCACGTCCGATCGCTCTTGCCGCTGCGGGATTTTGAAACGCACAAAGGCAGGGCTGGTCGCGTTGGTATCATCGCAGGCTCCGTCGGGCTATCGGGTGCTGCTCGACTTTCGGCTACTGCAGCGCTCCGTGCCGGTGCCGGACTGGTGACCCTTTTTGTCCCGACTGCGATCTGGTCACAGCTGGCGGTCTCCTGTCCTCCGGAAATCATGGTGCGACCAATGGATAGCGCCAGCACTCTGGATGGATTTCAACTGGATGCGGCAGGTATTGGCCCGGGGCTCGGGCCGGACGTCCCTGAAGAATGGTTGGAGTTAGTGTTAGTTTCTCCGGTTCCAATGGTGGTGGATGCAGATGCTCTCAATGCGATTGCACGCCGGGGAGTGGACTGCCTGGAACAAGTGACAGCGCCACGACTTTTGACCCCGCATCCGGGTGAGATGGAACGCCTGCAGCCCGCTTGCGGACGCACTCGAGTTGAACAGGCTACCGCGTTCACGCAGCGCTACCCCGTCACATTGCTGTTGAAAGGTGCCCGGTCGCTGGTGACGGCGGGCTCGACGCCAGTGTCCTTCAATACTTCAGGCGGCCCCGGCATGGGGAGCGGAGGGATGGGGGATGCGCTGACGGGAATCTGCACCGCTCTCATTGCTCAGGGGCTTTCGGCGCACAACGCAGGAGTCGCTGGCTCTTGGTTACTGGGCCGGGCTGCGGAGATCGCGATCTCTCACGGTGGCGAATCTGTGGAATCATTGACTGCCAGTGCAGTCATTCAGCATCTCGGCTGCGCATTCAAATCGCTCGCAACGAGATGAAATTTGAAACAAACGATTACGGTACTGGCTCTTCGCTTCCTGCGTATATCCACTTGATGACTTTTCCATTCTGCATCAGGGCCTTTGCCTGAGTAGGGAAAATCCCGAAAATGGAATTCGCGGTATAGTCGACGCGACCTACCCAATAGTGTGCGCCATCGATTTTCTCATAATGAATCCGCGCCCAGTAAGTGATCATCTCGGGTTTGATCTCGGTCACTTGACCTGACTCCATACTCCGAATCATCAGAGGCACGGTGCCGTCCACATATTGCAGCGGCGGCTCTCCCACGATGGCCCGGGTTGCCGCGTCCAGATTGACGGGCTTGGCCGGCATCGGCGTGTTTGCTCCGGTAGCCATGCCAGGGTCCGGATGACTCGGCTGATCGATGATTCCCGGTTCGATGACCTCCTCGGGTTCCTGTGCCGCGATTTCTGCCTGGGCGGCATTAAATTGCGCCAGTTTGCGCTCCTGAAATTTTTTGTAAACGTCTGTGAGCACAGCTTTGAAGTCTGTGTCATCGATGGCCACCAATCCGCGAAGGGACGACGTTTCATTCGGGGCTACGGATAGGTTGCCGGCCCCATCTGACGAAAGTGCGACTACTTCGGTTCCTGCGGTGAGGGTTCCGGTGCCACCCGATATCTGATAAGTGACTGCCTTCTTGAGCTTCGTTTTTCTGGGAAATGCCGTAGCTGGAATCGCTTTCCAATTGCCCACAATTTCCTCAATCGATGCGAATTCCGGTGGTTTGGCAGGCGTTCGGGTGCGGCGTGAAGAACCAGGGATCGGAGAGCCCGAGCCAGCCAGCACAGCGTCTGCCTTATCATCGTCAGCTCCGCTTTCAGTCGCGGCGGAACCCGATCCAGTCCAGGGCAATTCGCCTGACTCAATGAACTCGGTAACTTTAGGATATGCGTGGGGGTATGCGAACCAGCCACCCACGGCGGTGCATACGAGCAGGAGAAAATACCATTTCTTCATGGGGGGGAGCGTAGTAGGTTTCCAGTTTTCGGCAATCTGCAATTACGCGCCGGCGACTAGGAGCCACTGACGACTACCCGGTAGTAGAGAGGCGGGGCACCACTGGCCGGCGGAAAATTGAAGGTGTCCTCAAAGGTTGTAATTCCGTTCGCGCCGGGTGTCAGGGCTACCACATTCCAAGTGATCAGATCCTTTGACGTTTGGATCAAATACGTGCGCGACGACAGCCCAGGCCAGGCCAGGCGAACACTCGCATCGGTGGCATTGATGGTCAGGCGGAACGCGCTCGCTCTATCGGTGGGATCCGTGCCTGTGATCTCCTCCCTGGCGTTGCTGTCACCGTCGCCATCGAAGTCGCCCGCGCCGGATTCAGAAAGCGAGCCGAAATACTGCTGTTCCCAGGAATCGGAGAGGCCATCGTCATCGCTGTCTGGATTGGTGCCGCCGATCACCAGGCTGCCGCCGCGATCGACAAAATTTTGCCCCAGCGCCTCGATCGCCACGCCCTCGTAGACTCCCTCCGGCAAGTCGAGTCCGCGAACCTTCAACTCGCCCACAGAGATGGTCTGATCGATCACCAGCTGGCTGGTGCTGCCATTGAGTGTAAGCGTGGCGTTGGCATTAAAGTAGTCATAGTCAAAGTCAAGAGCGCCCGTGCCACTGATAGTGATATTGCCGGAGCCCAGCGCGTTTCTCCCTGCTGCGCCCACAGTATCTAGAATGATCCAGTCGCCGGTGAAAGCGGAGCCATCGCCAAGGAATAGTGTCGCCGTGGAGCCATCGATGGTCGTGGGCCCGTTCACTGTGATGGTACCAGATCCAATGAGATCTGATCCCACTGCCAGCACGCGATCGCCACTGGTAGAAGCATGATTGAAGCTGGCTGATCCATCGACAGAAATGATAGACCCTGAAGTTCCCAGTTGCAGGTATGCATTCGACAACGAGTGCCAGATGCCCCCGCCCTGGATGGTAAGCAAAGGAATCCGGGCCGTGGTTCCGTCGGCGTGCCCCAGGATGAGTCGACTTCGGGAGCCTGAGAGTGTGAGGTTTCCGCCGAAGTCTGGATCTGCGACATCCAGAGGGGAGCGTACTGTCGAGGCGAAGTTTCCATAGACGATGTAGTCCTTACCTGCTGCGGGTGGCTGGCGGTCCGACCACATTGCCGCGTAGTCCCAGTCCGCACCAGTCGGTTGAGACGATGTCAGGAAGGTTGGCTCCGCAGGGAAAGGGGCACCTTCGATGACCGGGAGGTAGTCGACAACGATGTCCTGGCTCGCTGATCCGTCGGCATTGGTCACGGTCAGGGTGTAGGTAATACTGTTAGCCACCAGAACTCCCGTAAGCCGGAGATCAAAGTAGATATCAGAACTTGCCGGATCCTGCTGGTGAACTTCAACGGCGATCGTGTTGAGTCCAGGGGCGACATCGTCTTTGCTGATCGTCCAAGTCGTAATATCCGCCGATCCCGATAGCGCCAGTGTGTAGGCATCGACCTCGCCTTCGTCCAGATTATCGCGAACGATCTCCTTTCCATTCAAATAGACGATGGCACCGTCGTCGCGCTGCAGGGATAGCGTCAGGCTGTCCAGAGATGCGAGCGTGTCTGCATCGATTGCAAACTGCTTGCGGAAGTAGGTCGTGATATATTTGTCTTCAGGATCGGGGCCGAAACTGATGGTGGTGGGGAAACTGGTGGTGCCGTCGCTGTCGCCGTAGCCGAGTTCTGCCGGGCCAGCGCTCCAGTCGCTGTCGTCAAACGCAGGGCCGAACCACGCAACGTCCGGGTCCTGCTCCGAGTCGCCTCGGTCGACTCCCGTATCGTCATATTTCCACAGCGCGTGACGCGAAACAACCTCAGTATCCGCGCCATTTGCATCTGAGCTAAAGAGATCGAGATCGAAGCTCACATCGCTGCTGGCCGGGTCAGCCTGATGCACTTCGACGGCAATGGTATTCTCGCCGTTCTGCAGAAATCCAACCGCATCTTCAAGATCCAGCTCTTCGTAAACCCCCTCGATACTGGCAGAAAGCGCAACTGTATCGGCAGTGATCGCCTCGTCATCCGGAAGATTCACCCGCGCCGCTTCCACGCCATTGATGTAAATGATCGCTCCGTCGTCGTACAGCAGGCTCGCGAACAGCCCGCCCACACTCGCCACATCGCCTATGAGAAATTTCCGGCGAAAATAGTAGGTGATGTGTTTATTGTCAGGGTCGCTGCCAAAGTCCAGAATTGTGGCTTCAACGGTCGAGTCGTAGCCAAACTCTCCGTTGCCCTCCTGCCACCCGGTGTCATCGAAGCCGGTCTCATTCCATCCATTGCCAGTTTGATCAGAGCCGTCGTCTAGATAGCGCCAGGCACTGTTGAGTTCCACGACCGATACCGGCACGGTGGAGCGCACACTGTAGAGTCCCGCATCGAAGATCAGGTCGCTACTGGCAGCAGAAGCCTGATGAACTTCTGCGCTGAGAATGTTGCTGCCGGGTTTGAGCAACGACTTGTCAACGATGTAGCGGAAGACCTGTGTTTCAGCATCACCAGCAGTTGCAAATGTCGTGGTGGTTGAGCCATCGGTCTCACCTTCAGGAAGGTTGTCACGCACGATCTCTACGCCATTCAGATAGACGATCGCGCCGTCATCCCGTTGTAGCTCAAGATACAGAATCTCCGTTTCATCGATGCGTGCCTGACTGGCCTCGAACTCTTTGCGGAAGTAGTAGGTGACGAATTTGCTGGCGCTGTCCGGACCAAATTCGAGGGCAGTAGCGTTCGGGTCACCGTATCCGAGTGGTGCAGGCCCGATGAGCCACCCGTTGTCATTGAAGTTTGCTCCCTGCCACACTTCGCCACTCAGATCCTCTCCGTCATCCAGATAGAGCCAGTCTTCATTGAGATCGACAAATCGATACCGAGAAATGGGCGCGGGCGGCACTCCATTGCCTGCTCCGTCAGAGTTGGTAAAGCTCGTTACATCGCCGATCCCAGGGCTCAGAGCCACTGTCTCCGCTCCGACCGTTTGCCACGACAGCCAGGGACGCCCGTCGAGGGGAAGTTTGTCACTGTCGACAGTAAAGGAAAGGATGCGTGGTGGGACGGCAGTACTTTTGCCGACTGTCATCAGCAGTGTGAGTCCCGCTGCCACGAGTACCAGAGATCGACTGTGATGAATCATGGACGCTACGGATCGACTAGGCATCATAGGATTGAAGATAATGGCATTCGTGCCGGTGACGAATGAAAATTCTCCGGGTAGAAAGTCGATGAATCTTTGGTGAACAGGAACGCGGAGGGAGCGCAGTTTCGGAAAATGTCAGCCCGCAGAGGCACTCAATTCGGTCGTGAGGACGTGGGTTTTTCCTGGCGCGATCGTTACCGTATCGTCATCGGCATTCGTGGTTTCCACACAGACCATTTCGCGATATTCATCGTCGCCAAAATCAGCCATGCGGGCAGCCTTGGCAATCCATGGATTCCACACTACGGTCGATCTGCTGCCAGACTTGGCGATGTGAAGTTTGCGTTCCCAGCCGGAATCATCGATGATGCATTCGGCCTTAGTGTCGCGGTAAACACGATCAATCTCGCGATCAAAAGTGATCGGCGTTTGTTCAGACTTTATCCGGTCTTCGTCCAGTTGATCACGGAAAGCCGTTCCCTCAAGCCCCGTGATCGCGATGTTGGATATATCTGAAATCGCGAAGTAAGAGTGGAGCGCGGCGCTGCAGACGATGTCCGCGTCTCCAGTGTTTTTTGCGGAAAGCGCGACGGTCAGCGATCTCGCGAGAGTGATCGCAATCGTCAACTCAAACGGATACGGCCACAGCGCCCTGGTTTCGTCTGAATCGCAGAGGCCGAGGGTGATCGACGACGTGTTTTCGGTGCGGTGGGTCATCTGAACCTCCCAGAGAGCATTGCGGGCGAATCCGTGCGCGGGCATTTCGGAATTCTCGGGATGTGGCCCAAACCATGGCCAGCACACCGGAATTCCTCCTCGTATCGCCTTGCCGGGCGCAAACACAGCACTGTCGCTGAGCCAGAGAACCGGGCGTTGATCTTTCGGAGTATATTCAAGAACGTGGCCACCGTGCAGCGCCACCGTTGCTGACCCATGCGGACAGCGCAAATGTGCAACGCTCAGGCCGCCCGGGCCCGAAGAAAATTGGATGGAAGATAGATCAATGAAAGGCATAGTTCGCTGGAAGGTTGGAACGTTAAACAATGGTAACCGCCGGAATTCCGAATTTTCCACTGGAAACGTGCGTGCATGTCCTTCAGACTCTCAAATTATTTAGAATGACAGTATGCAAACATGGGTAGCCCTGCTTCGCGGGATCAATGTCGGGGGAAGGAATATCCTGCCCATGGCAAAGCTTAGGTCTCTGTTAGAATCACAGAATTGCCGGGACGTCCGCACCTACATCCAGAGTGGCAACGTCGTTTTCCGATCAGCTGCAAAAAGCAGGTCAAAACTGAGCGAAAGCTTGCTCGCTGCGATCGAGTCTGAATTTGTTTTTCGGCCAGGCTTGATGCTCCTGACTGCTGGCGAGTTTCTAGAGGCCAAAGCCTGCAGTCCATTCTCCAAGTCTGTCGCCGAACCGAAGACGCTTCATTTCTTCTTCCTCGAATCTGAAGCAAAAACACCTGACATCCAGTCAATCGCTGAGCTTGCTACGCCGACTGAGACTTTCCAGCTGACCGGGCGTGTATTTTATCTGCATGCGCCAGATGGCATCGGCAGATCAAAATTGGCCGCCAATGTTGAACGCAAATTGGGCGTCGCCGCGACCGCTCGAAACTATGCCACTGTCGAAAAGATCTCTGAGATGCTCTCATAGCCATGATGAAGCACGGTAAAGCAGGCGCACTCAGTGGATATCACCGAAGCCTGACGGCCAGTCACGGATTCGAGCCAGTTCGCGTTGAGGGTAAGCTGCCGGATATGCTGCGGGGCACGTTGTTTCGCAATGGCCCTGCCTTGTTTGAGCATGGCGGACGGCGACACGGTCATGTGTTTGAAGGTGACGGGGCGGTGTGTGCCGTGCGTTTTTCAGATGAGGCCGTCGAGTGTGCTCATCGGCTCATCGAGAGTGTCGGTTTGCAGCAGGAGCGCGAGGCAGGTGAGGCTCTCTTCGGATCCGCCGCTCCATGGTTGAGGCGCATGCGCAATGGGTGGAAGCAGAAATTTAAGAATACCGCCAATACCAGCGTGTGGCGCTGGCAGGATCGATTGTTTGCTCTCATGGAACGCGGGGAGCCAACGGAATTCGATCCGGAAACGCTGGATACGATAGGAACAACCACTCTCGACGGGCTGGTCGCCGGGGGCTTTTCTGCGCATCCTCATCGGGTTAAGTACCGGCGCGCGGACTACAACTTTGGTCTGGTGCCTGGTAGGAATCCTTACATTCAACTAATGGAACTGCCCTGGGAGGGGGCACCTCGCACGATTGGCAGGATTGACCTTGATCACTACGTCATGATGCATGACTTCATTGCGACCGAAAACCATCTCGTGTTTTTTATCGCACCCGTGAAGTTGCAAATCCTGCGCGCATTGCTGGGATCGAACAACCTTGAAAAGCTGTTTCAATTCGATCCTGACAGTGGCACAGAAATCGTGATCGTGCCCACCAGTTCGCCTGCTGAGCAGGTGCGGTTTCAGGTCGATGCGTTCTGGCAGTGGCACTTTGCCGGGGCGTATGAGCAGGGCTCCGGTATCGTTGTGGACTTTGTAAAGCATCCTGATTTTGGCTCGCTGGGTGAATTGGGGCAGACGCAGCGCTCCGGGCTTGGAAGGCTGACGCGCGCATTCATCGACCCAGCCACCAGAACCATGCGCGAGGAGCCGCTCTGGGATTGCGCATGCGAGTATCCCCGGATCGATCCCAGATTCGACGGAGGAAAGCACAGCCACATTTTCGTTTCCTACGACGTCTGCGAGCGTGTGCTGGCGCGGGTGAACACGACCACGGGAGCCGTGAATGGCTGGAATCCGCCCGCGCACCAGTACCCGTCAGAACTCGTAATGATACCACGATCCAATCGGACTGACGAAGGTGATGGATACGCAATCTCACTCATCTATGACGAGTTGGAAGATCGCAGTCACGTTGCCATTCTCGATACCGCCCGGTTCGAAGACGGCCCCGTCGCCCGCGTGCATCTCGGGCATCCTGTGCCGATGACGTTTCACGGAACGTGGGTGCCGGATGGGGATGATCGGTGATCACTCTTGCAAAAACAATCGCACCAACTTCAGTTGGTCCGGGCGATTGCGAACGGTAAGCCTTCCTGTTGCCCTTGAGTAGCGAGCGAACGCACCCTCTGGAAACTGAATTCCAGCTGCCGACAGGATGATTTCCGGATCAGATTCACCGGTGACAATCTCCACCCGCTGGCTGGGCTGGGCTCGGCTGAAAGGATCATCCGATGGGGAATTCAATGACTGGGCTGGTAAGGCAAGTCCTTCCATGCTTCGCGCTGCAAACGATTCTGTCACAAATCTGAATTCATCCATACTTCTGTTGGTGCCGGTCGGTGCTTTATTCAGTTTCACGGGTGGTCCGACCGGGGAGCAACTGGCTAGACTGAACACCATCACGATTGTCGTAACGCGGCCCAATGCTTCTGTAGTTTTCATCAATACGAGGCTAGATTTCCGCTGGGACATAAGTCAAGTTGTGTAGTCGTGTAGTCGTTGTGAGCTTGACGGATGTACTAGCGATTCGCTAGATTTCCGATCATGAAGAGTGAGGTCACTTTTTGGGTGCTGGCGGGAGCGTTTTTCTGCCTGGGGCAGAAGGTGTGGGCGCAGGACGCTGCGGGTGCTGATCAGCTTTTGAGAGATGTATCGGCAATCAGCAATGAAGCGGGAGCCATATTCAGTGGTGATTCTGATGAGACTGCATTGAAATGGGCTAACCTGGTAGGGGAGACTGATAACGGTTTTTCGTTCCGGCTTGAAGAAATGTTCTTCGACTGGGCTCGCTCGCGGCCAGATAAAGCGATCGAAGCGATGGAAATAAGTGCATTGTCCGGGGAACAGCAGCTGCGGGTTCTTGAGTCGATTCAGAAACGGGACAGAGCCAGTAACTCTGGAGTCGAGAGCCAGAGAACAATACGTGAGATTCTGGGCGAGTCGCGCTCGGATCCGGTGACAGCGATGAAAGCCGTCGAAACCATGGAGGAAGGGCGCGGCAAGGACATGATGCGGAGAATCGTTCAATACCACTTGGATCAGGCCGATCTCAATCGAGCGCTGACTCAGGCGGCAGGGATGCAGGATGGCGACGCAAAAGACGAACGCTTCCGATCGCTCGCGATGGCATTGGCCCGCTCGGGAGAATTCTCTCGCTCTTGAAGCGGAGGAACAACTGGAAGATCGCTGGCGGGAGGGGCTGCTGGATCAGATTTTCAGGCGGTGGCTCAAATCGTCGTCAGAAACTGCACTGGAAGCGCTGGGGAAATGTTCCCTTTCGGAGGAGAAGAAGGGGTTCCACCGCAAAGCATTTTCGGGAAATTAGCGCGAGTTTTCGGTTTGCAGCTGGCCGATTCCGCCCATCTTTAGGGGCAATGCGTAGAATCCTCGTTACTTCAGCCCTTCCTTATATCAACGGTCACATCCACCTGGGCTATCTGGTGGAGGCGATCCAAACGGACATCTGGGTGCGTTTCCAGAAATTGCGCGGGCATGATGTCCGTTACTTTTGTGCCGACGACACCCATGGCACGGCGACGATGCTGCGGGCAAAGAGCGAAGGGCGGACGGAAGCTGAGCTGATCGCGGCGGTCAGCGCCGAGCACCAGCAGGATCTCGCGGGATTCGGGATCAGCTTTGATCACTTCAGCAATACCGACAGTGAGGCCTCTCGTGAGATTTGTCACGACATCTGGAAGGCGCTGCGCGCTACTGACATGATTGTCGAAAAGGACGTCGAGCAGCTGTTCGATATCCAGGAGGGGATCTTTCTCGCTGACCGCTTCGTGCGTGGCACCTGTCCAAAGTGCAAGTCGCCGGATCAACCGGGCGACAATTGCTCTAAGTGCGATGCCACTTACACTCCGGCGGATCTCATCGATCCGGTGAGTGTGGTGTCGGGAACGCGGCCTGAGATCCGCAATGCTGTTCACCTGCTGGTGAACATCGAAAAGCTGCATTCGTTCCTCGACGAATGGACGCAGTCCGGGACGCTGCCGAGCGAGAGCGCGAACTACTTGAAGAATTTCTTCCTCACCGAGCCGCTGCGGGACTGGGATGTATCGCGTCCTGCTCCCTACTTCGGTTTCGAAATTCCCGATAGCCCCGGCAACTACTGGTATGTTTGGTTCGATGCACCGATCGGTTATATCGGTGCTACAAACGAGTGGTGCGCGGCGAATGGCACATCGCTCGACGACTGGTGGAAGAATGACAACGCCGAGATCCACCATTTCATTGGCAAGGACATTCAATACTTCCACACCCTGTTCTGGCCGGTGATGCTGAAGACCGCTGGCTACACGTTGCCGACGAAGGTTCGCATCCATGGATTCCTCACGGTCGACGGCAAGAAAATGTCAAAGAGTGACGGCACTTACATTAAAGCCGCTACTTATCTCAACCATCTTGACCCGGCAGCGCTGCGCTACTTCTACGCCAGCCGCCTTTCAAGCAAGGTGGAAGACATTGATCTGAACCTGGAAGAATTCGCCACCAAAGTGAACACCGACCTTGTGGGCAAGGTAGTGAATATCGCCAGCCGCACCGCCAAGTTTGTGGCAGACGTCGGCCTGTCTGCGGAATACCCGGACGACGGCGGATTCTTTGCCGATGCCGCTGCCCAGGGCGATGCGATCGCTGAAGCCTACGAGAATACTGACTACAGCAGGGCGATGCGGATGATCATCGATATTGCTGACAAAGTGAATCCCTATGTGGAATCGAATGCGCCCTGGGAGTTGCGCAAGGATCCGGCAAATGCGCAAAAGTTACAGGATGTGTGCACCGTCGCTCTCAATGTTTTCCGACAGCTGGCGATCTATCTCGCGCCCGTGCTGCCGCAGCTGGCCGAGCAGGCAGGGGAGTTGTTCGGCGATCCCATCACTTCCTGGGAGCAGGCGAGAAAACCGCTGCTGGGTCGACCAGTCAACAAGTTCAAACACATGATGCAGCGCGTCGACTTGAAGAAAATTGAAGCCATGATCGAGCAGAGCAAAGAAGAGGCCGCTGCTGAATCGGTGGCTACGACATCCAGTGAGACGACGAAGTGGGATGATGCTGCGGATGCATTGGCCGCAGAGCCGCTGGCTAGTGAGATCACAATTGACGACTTTATGAAGGTCGACCTCCGTGTCGCCCGTATTGTCGAAGCAAAGGAAGTCCCGGAAGCGCGCAAGCTGGTGCAGCTCACTCTCAGCCTTGGCGGAGACGAGCGGCGAAACGTCTTTGCTGGCATCAAGTCCGCCTACGATCCGGCTGATCTTATCGGACGCCTGGTGGTTCTTGTCGCAAATCTGGCTCCGCGCAAAATGAAGTTTGGCGTGAGCGAAGGGATGGTCATTGCATCCGGTCCCGGTGGGGAGGACATTTACCTGCTCAGTCCGGATAGCGGTGCCGTGCCAGGCCAGCGGGTGCACTGAGGCGGGTGAGCGGCGCAACAGGTAATGTTCTTGTGATTAGCGAGTTTCAATAACCAGAGCGATCGTGACAGTCTTGTGGCATTTTTGACGTGTTTTTTCCCCACGGATCGCATAAGCGTGGGAAATGAAGCTTTTCATTGTTTGTCTGGTAGCAATCAGTTGGATCTCTGGTCTCGCAGCAGAAGCTCAGCTGCTGTACGACTTTGAGGACGGAACTTCCCAAGGCTGGACGACAGTTTCTTACGATCCTGATCTGCCGCATGAATTTAAGCCCACCAACGATCCGTCCGAGAATGGTTCGGCGTTCCCGGTTCCGGCGAGTGGCGACTTTCAGATGGTGCCTCTGGTATTTGAGGCGGAGGATGGTACTAATGTCAGGGATGGTGTGCATAAGACATTGCTGGTGCGCTCGCCGGAGTTCTTGCTGACAGGCGGTGAGCTGTCGATCGCGATTTCCGGTGGCCAGGCGCATGGGGCACTGCCCGCCAGTCCGGCGGACCTTGCAGTGTCGACCGATGCGGGGGAGGGGGCGAAGGCGCAGGGATTTGGTCTGCGCCGGGTCAGCGATGATTCGTATGTGATCACCGGCTCCCGCAGCACTGACGACGATATTTACCAGACGGTGGTCGTGAGCGAGGCCGATCTGGCGGAATACGTCAGTGAGACCGAGACCTATACCGTAGATGTATTCGATTCCTACTCCGGCGGTTGGGGCTGGATGGCTTTTGATGAAGTGAAGGTGCCGGGCAAGCTGCCGCCGTCTGGGGTAACGTTCGATTTCGAGGACGGTACGACGCAGGGCTGGACGACCATTTCTTACGATCCCGAACTGCCGCACGAATTTAAGCCGACCAACGACCCCTCCGAGAACGACACGGCGTTCCCAGTGCCTGCGAGCGGTGACTACCAGATGGTGCCGCTGGTATTCGAAGCGGAGGATGGGAACAATGTCAGGGACGGCGCACACAAGACACTTTTGGTGCGCTCGCCCGAGTTTCATCTAGGGGAAGGCGAATTGTCCATCGCCATCGTTGGTGGTCAGGCTCATGGAGCCTTGCCTGACAGCCCCTCCGCGCTCGCGGATTCGACCGACGCAGCGGATGGGGCCAAAGCCCAGGGATTTGGT
>JAGROY010000177.1 GCA_020439995.1 Verrucomicrobiia bacterium | reverse complement strand
GCGATGCCAGGAACTCGCCGGGATGCGGCGCAGATCCTGCAATGGACATCGTTCCAGATCCATCAGTATCAATGTCAGGTTTCCGTCGCGCAGAAGCAGATCCGCCGCCTTCACCGCATTCTGCGCAGACTGGCACCGGATCCACAACAGAGACTGGCACCCCGAAAGTGGCAGAGACTGCGGATCAAAAGTATCGCACGCATCGATCAATACCACTGGCCGCCGCTGCACTCCCGCTTCACGAATCACCTCCCCCAGCAGCAGACACGCACCTCTCCCCGGCACCTCCGATACCGCCTCAGTCATGCCCCCGCCAGCAACCTCCAGCCGGTCCAGCACCCCAATGCCCGAAAGCAGGGCATTCGCCCCCTCAACAGACTGGGACGTGTGTGCCTCAGGAAAGCGATCGCGCAGCAACTCCCTGATTTGAAGTATTTTATCCGATGGAACGGGATGCTTCATACATCTTAAATAAAGTGTTCATAAGAACACATTACACAGAAGGCGCATCTGTGGCAACAGACAAAAGCTCTGGTAGCTTTGGTCAAGGGCCAATCCCCACCCTCCCCATTTCGCAGATTCCTGCACAATCAAACGCACGATACGCTTAGAGCATTGACCAAGCCTCTGTAGCGTGGGTGAAACACCCTTGACGATGAAGATTACTCTAATCTCCTCCCTTATCTGTTTCGCTTTTCTGTCTGCCGACCACTGTGCAGGCCAGAGCGCCAATCAAACACCCCTCTTATCACGTTTGGCAGAGCCCTTGATTCTTAGCCCGTCTGAGATTGAGGCGTACTCAGTGCCAGGTATTGAGAATCGTGAAGCCAGAGACGAGAGCGTATCGGGATTCACCATTGACCGGCAGAACAGAAATTCTGTCGTAGCTGCCTACCATCGCTACTATCGTACATGCGACACGTACGTTTCGAATCACGAATGGACGGGCAATGTGAAACTGTGTGACGCCGGCACTGTCTCAGCTCCGTTTCAGGACGACACGCTGCGCCGCATCAACTGGTTCCGAGCCCAAGCAGGGCTGCCGGCGGACATCTCCTTTGATTCGACCAAGAACACAAAGTGTCAGGCCGCCGCCTTAATGATGAGCCGCAATGACGACCTCAGCCACTATCCACCTTCAAGCTGGTTGTGTTTCACTGCCGATGGAGCTGAGGCTGCCGCTGCCTCAAACATCTCACTTGGCAATTTTGGGCCTGGTTCTGTAAACAGCCAGATGATGGACGATGGAACAAACAACGCCGCCGCTGGTCACCGGCGTTGGCTGCTGTACTCCCGGGCACAGGAAATGGGAAGCGGCTCCATTCCGCCAAATGATCAGGGATATCCACCAACTGCCTGCACATGGGTGGTGGGAGAATTCAAGCCGGAGGCGACTACCGGTTTCGTTGCGTGGCCCAATGATGGATTTGTCCCTTGCGACGTCGTCCCGAACGAATCACAACAGTTTCCACGCTGGTCGTTCTCATATCCGGGTGCCAATTTCGACAATGCTACGGTAACAGTGAGCCGCGGGCCTGTTTCGCTGCCGGTAACCCTTGAAGAAATCGCAACCGGTGCGGGAGACAACACGATCGTTTGGCGCCCAGTCGGCGTACCTGCAACTGACGTGAGTCAGGATACGGTCTATTCCGTCCAGATCAGCGATGTCAAAGGAGCACCTCAAAGCACTTTCCGTTACAATGTAACTTTGATTGATCCGTTTCGACTGACGAGCGAACCAGTGATCACCGGGCCGACGAATCCGTCTATCGGTATAGGCAGCCGGTACAATTTCACTTCTACCGGGGATGCAGATGCTTACCGAGTCAGTACAGCCTCGCCGATCTCCGGCACATGGATAGAGGGTGCGGAATCACTCGGAGAAACGATTGTAGACGAAACCAGTTACTCATATGCTCTTCAAACTTCTGCAATCGCCGCCACCGGGATGAATGCCTTTCACCTGACGTTTCCCAATATTGATGAAATCACACAGGATTTTGTGATCAACCGTGCGATCGTTCCATCTGGCAATAGTTACTTGAGCTTTAAGAACAGATTTCGGTTCGTTACCGATGAGACCGCCCTCATCGCAGAGATATCCCAGGACGAAGGCGCCAGCTGGCGGGCCATCTGGACACGAACAGGTGATGCTGCGAGCAGCGGTTCCTCAGCGGATTGGGAAACAGTATGGCGCACGGAAAACGTTCTCATTCCAGACCGATACTCCGGTCGTTCTGTCAACATACGCTTTCGTTTGGCACGGTTGGACGTGACCAGTAGGATATTTGTCGGCACCTCGGAAAGTGTTGGGGCATTTGTCGATGATGTTCAAGTCACCTCAAGTACCGAGTTATTAGAATCGGGTCTAATGGACTTGCCCGCGACCGCGACCGGCTTCAATTTCACGCCGACCGAGGAACGCACTTACGTGTTTCGAGTGCGGCCTCAAGTGGGAACCCACTGGTTCGGATATAGCCCAGTTTTCACAGTGAATCCCACAAGCAGCGCACCATCGCCCTTAATTAACAGCGTGTCACCCGGAACAGGCACCACAGGAAGTTTGGTCACTTTAATTGGCGAAAACTTCAGCTCGGTCGCTTCACAGAATATCGTGCGGTTTGGCGACGCCGAAGCCGTTGTCACCTCGTCCTCTGCGACAAGGGTGACAGTGCTGGTGCCGGGCGGATTGTTTGGCGCGGTTCATATCACCTTGAGTGTAGGCGGAAGGGACAGCAATCCAGTTACATTTCAAATTCCGGGATCTCCAAAAATCTCTATAACTCCCGACATACTGACATTTAGAGAAACTCTGGTGAGACAGTCACAGAAACTAACTTTGCAGATTCGGAATGAGGGCACTGACACACTTGCCATCACGAATATTGTCTCATCCGACAGTACATTCAGCGTGGAATCGTCAGTCCCCTTTTCACTTGCACCAGCAGCTCTTCAGGAAATCGTCATCGTATTTTCCCCTCTGTCACTGGGCGATCACTCGGCGACACTTAAGATATCGAGCAACGATCGGAATTCACCCACCGTGAATCTAACACTTACCGGCACGGCGGTGTCCAAACAAGTCGTCTACCAGACAGATTTCTCACAGTTCGCCGAAGGCCTGAATACCATTGACGGAGTAGACGGCTGGAGCGCGATTCATCCAGGCGACGGTGTGCAAGGCACCATTGACACTACGCTTGCACCAGATATTGGACGCAGTGCATTTATCGGCTTCAACAAACCCAGCGACGATTTCAATGGCATCTTCAGGCGATTCGGTCGAGACCCAATCGCCGAGGGCAATCCGCTCATCGAGTTCTCCATTGATCTGGCGATTTTCGATTCGACTAATTCCTTCTATGACATCTTTTCCTTTCGCATCCACAATATCGAAAACGATCTACTGGCAACCGTCACCTTAGACAACCGCAACCTTCAAATATACACTTGGAACGGTATCGA
Source organism: Verrucomicrobiia bacterium (assembly GCA_020439995.1). GTDB lineage: Bacteria > Verrucomicrobiota > Verrucomicrobiia > Verrucomicrobiales > DEV007 > JAGROY01. The sequence goes on along the minus strand of JAGROY010000177.1, from coordinate 25,556 downwards.
ATTTCGTGACACTGATAAAAAGTTCGAAAACGACAAATTGTTTACCCTTACAGGCCGCATCGACCTTGCGTCCAACACATGGTCGGCGGAAATGCACAGTGAATCACTGGCATCAAATCATTTGCCATTGTTTGAAAACATTCCTTTCCATTCCGGACGAAAGCAACTCGATCTCGGTTTGATGCTCCTTGCCTGGCAACTTGACGAACCGGAGAATCCAGGCGACAACTGGATGTTAATTGATAACCTGTCGGTCTCGCTTATCGGAACCGGAATCGAATCACCGCAAACGGTTGCCATCACCCGGACATGGATAAATCAGGATAACGTCTTTACCATGAAGTGGTCGGCCGTATCTGGAAAAACATATGAGGTGCGATTCAGTGACGACCTCATCCACTGGTTTTCCGGCCTTCCTGGCTCAACGTTCATCACTAACGGAGAAAAGGAACACACATTCTCGGATTCCTCGCAAACCAGCGAACGGTTCTACCGCGTTCTCGAAAAGTGAATGCAGGTTGGAGCCCCTCAATCAATCCCTAATAATCCGTGAGTGAACTTGGTGGAAGTGCCACCCGCAGCGCATTGAGAACGGCAAAGACATCGATCACTTCCTGAGCGATGGCACCGGCAACTGGGGGCAGGTAGCCGAACGCGGCCAGAAACATGCCGATCACGCTCAGAGCCATGCCTCCTACCGCACTCTGCAATGCGATGCGCCGCATGCGGCGGCTGATGTGCATGAGTTCGTCCAGCTTCCGCAGTGAGCTGTCCATGATCACCGCGCCTGCAGCCTCTGCGGTCACATCACTGTTCTGGCCGAAGGCGATGCCAACCGTGGCTGCCCGTAGTGCCGGAGCGTCATTAATCCCGTCGCCAACATAGAGCGTGTTCCTCAGCCTGGTCTCGGCCTGAACAATCTCCAGTTTCTCTTCAGGACTTTTATTGGCCTGCACATTAGAGATCCCCACCCGGCCCGCGAGGTAGCTTACCTCAGACTCGCGGTCGCCGGACAGGATCATGGCCTGCTCGATGCCGTGCTTTCCGCCCAGGTGACGCACAAATTCCGCACCTTCCTCGCGCGGTTCGTCCCGGAAACGAAACGTCGCAGCGTAGCGCTTATCCACAAGCACCACACATTCCAGACCTCCCGCTATCGGTGGCAGCGGCTCGGCTTGCTCAGGAAAATCACGGGCAAGATGCTTACGGCTGGTAATGCAGATCTCGCGTCCGTTGACGTGCGAACTCAGCCCCATGCCCGGCTTTTCACAGATGTCCTCGACCTCAAAAAGCTCCCCACCATCGCCCTGCCCGGCACGCACAATAGCGTCCGCCAGTGGATGCTTAGAATACACTTCAACACTCGCCGCGAGTCGCAACACTTCTGCCGAATCCACACCCGGGGCGGCAAGGTGCTCGACCAGCTCTGGACGCCCATAGGTGAGAGTGCCGGTCTTATCGAAAATGATGGTGCCACAGGTATCGATGGTTTCGAGAATCGATGGATCACGAATGATGATCGCGCGCTTTGCGGAAAGTGAAATGGAGCCGATGATCGCCACCGGAATGGCGATGAGCAACGGGCAGGGAGTTGCCACGACGAGCACGGCCAGAAAGCGCACCGGGTCGCCGCTCAGGAGCCAGGCCAGCACTGCCAGCGTCACCGCGATCGGCGTGTAATAGGCACCCAACTTGTCTGCGAGCCGTCGCATCTTTGGGCGTTGCGCCTCAGATGCATGCATCACTTCCATGATTTTCGCGTAGCGGGAATCGACTGCCAGCTTGTCTGCGCGAATCGTGAGCACCGTGTCGCCGTTCATTGCACCAGAGATGACAGTCGAACCCGGCGTCTTTGAAATCATGTAGGGTTCGCCGGTGAGGTAGGATTCATCCATGACGCTGCGCCCCTCCGTCACTGTGCCATCCACCGGGCAAATTTCATGCGGCAGGATGCGTAATAGATCTCCCACCTTGACGTCATCGAGTCCGACATCCTCAAACGATGTGCCTGATCTTCGGTGCGCGACTGAGGGCATACGGCTGGCGAGCGCTTTGAGCACAGAGGAAGCTCCACTCACCGCATACGCTTCCAGCGCCTCACCGCCGGACAACATTAAAATCACCAGCGTGCCTGCGAGGTATTCGCCAAGCAAAACAGATGTCACAATCGACATCCCCGCCAGCAGGTCGGAGCCGAACTCGCGTCGGGCCAGGTTTCCCAGCAGCCCCCAGACCAGCGGAACTCCACCAAGCACATAGGCGATCCAGAGTGGAATGTTCGCTGTTTCAGGAGCAAGCCCGGCTCCGAAACGCATCCATAAATGGAGAGCGATGGTGACAACAGCCAGCACAGCTATTCCAGCATGAAGCCGGTTGTTGTCGGAAGGATGGGAGGCGGCGGACACGTCAGATTGGGAGAAATGCAGGGCAAGATCAGCAGATGCTGTTTCATCGTCAGCGACAGTTTGGAAACTTGCAAGCCCAGACAAATTGCGCGCTGACCTCCCCAATGGATGCGCAGTCAACTGGAAAAAACGATGGGACACTGAGAAATGAAATGCTCGCTGTCGATTCTCGTTACCACAACTGTCCTGGCTGTAGTGGGCTGTTCCCAATCGAATACGGAAACCGATTCGATCGCTCCCGTTGATTTTGCAATGGAAGTCCGGCCCCTGCTGGAAACCAATTGCCTGGCATGTCATCACGGGGAGGTATCAATGGGAGGGTTGAATCTCCAGTATCGAGATGGAGCGTTTGCTGCCTCTGATCGTGGCACCTCTATCGTCCCGGGCGATCCAGATTCCAGCCTCATCTATACCATGACCGCGATCCGCCATGGCAAACAAGACGAAGTCATGCCAGCAGATGGAGTGATGTTGACCGAGGCACAAAGGAAGCTTCTACACCGCTGGATCAAAGAGGGAGCCCACTGGCCTACCGGGGAAGACGGTGTGCTGAAACCACTCACGATTCAGCCAGGCAAAGCGTAACCTTGGACGAACAATTCTTAACTGCGCTGCACAATGAACGACAAATGGACGCTTTATAAAGACAAGAAGAGCGAGTGGCGATGGAAAAGGGTCGCCAGCAACGGACGGACTGTAGGTGCCAGCACGGAAGGCTATAAAAATCGATCAGAATGCATCGAAAACGCACAACGGAACGGATGTGAGATCGACCTCACACCGGTTTCAGATTCCGAAGAAAAATGATCCGTTGCGCCCGCCGATGCCAATAGCAAGGAGATTCCACGAGCGATTTGAAGCTTACCTGAGAGCGCAACTCTGCGACGAGCTTGGAATGAACCGTCCATCAGCATTTCGCGGCACGCTGACCATTTCACGGGAGGCAGGAGCCCGTGCCCTTCCTATCTGCGAACACCTCGCAGACTACCTGAGTGAGGAGGATGAAACCGCCGAGTACGGCTGGATCCTCTACAACAAGGACTTCTGCGAGAAAATGGCAGGAACACATGACGTCCCGGATCGCGAGACATACCCTCGCCACGCAGCAACATGTCAACCGGTGGATGACTACATTTCTGCAATACTCGGCACCCATCATGGTGACAGAGCGCTGTTCCGACAGACATCACAGACCATTCGAACGCTGGCACGACTGGGCAATGCAATCCTCATCGGCCGGGGAAGCAACTTCATCACCGCAGATCTCGACAACACCTTTCACGTCCGGCTCATCGGCAGGGAAAGCAACCGGCTCGCATACATCCAGCGCACTCAGAACTTAAGCAAGAGTGCTGCCCTGAGCTACCTGCACCTGACTGATCACCAGCGAAGGGACTATGTGAAATCGCACCTGCAGAAAAACATTGACGATCCCCACTCCTATCATGCGATTGTCAGGACGGATGATATTCAAGACGATTTGCTGGCCCGCATGATTGGTGACCTTTTCATGGACTGGGTGGCAGCCCGACTGCAAACGCCGGGGAAACTCGTTACATTCGCATAGAAGAGATTCGAACGATAACCGATATGGAAACCGATTTTTCGGCCACGATCCCTGACGCCGATGACGCCGAGAATCGCCTCTCGTTCCGTCGCTTGCTCAGTGCGGCGATCGAACTGCGAGCATCTGACGTCCACATCGATCCATCAACGACAGGCTTCACCATCCGCATGCGCATTGATGGAATGCTGGTCGAAACCACCCGCCTCGATCAGAAAGCAGGGCAGCGCCTCACCAACCAGCTGAAGGCTGAAGTGGGCATCGACCCAGGCAGGAATTTCACCCCGCGAGCATCCCGCCATAGCTACAAAATCGGCGACAGTGAACTCGACATTCGCATCACGCTCGTCCCCTGCGTCAGCGGTGAAAAAATCGCGATCCGCATGCTTGATCCAGATCGGGTGATGCACCGCATAGAGGATCTCGGGGTCAGCAAAGACGGGCTGCAGCACTTCCGTGAATGGCTTGGTGGACTGACCGGCATGTTCCTTGTATCCGGCGCGACCAGTAGCGGAAAAACGACCACTCTCTACGCCCTTCTCCACGAGTTAGCCGAACGCAAACAGCACGTGCTGACGATTGAAGACCCGGTTGAGTACGAGATCGACGGCATCAACCAGATCCAGGTGGGCCGTGGGCATGGACTCGATTTTGCCAGCGGCCTCAAATCGATGCTTCGATTGGATCCAGACTACATGATGGTCGGCGAGCTGCGGGATCCGGAGACCGTCGATGTTGCCGCCCGCGCAGCCACCAGCGGCCACACATTGCTGAGCACCATCCACGCGCGGGATGCCGTCAGCACGGTCACTGCATTGCGCAACTACGGCATGACAGGAAATCAGATCGCAGTGACTGTCTCGGTCATCGTCAACCAACGACTGGTTAGAAAGCTCTGCACTCACTGTCGAGAGAAAGAAGCGATCACCGACAATGAGCGTGCCTGGCTGGAAGAGCGGGGCATCCGGCCGCATCGTGATTTGTGGACGGCAACTGGCTGCAAAGAATGCCTCAATACCGGCTACTCTGCCCGCACCGGGATTTTCGAAGTCTGGCGTCTGAATGCTACCGATTACGACATGCTGCTGTCCGGCGCTGACGAGCGCAACATCCGGAGAGTGCTCGCACAGAATCATCACGAATCTCTTGTCGCAGACGCTTGGAAAAAAATTGAAAGCGGCACCACGTCGCTGTCGGAAGTGCGCCGTGCGACCGGAGCGCTGCGAGCCGATGACTGGCAGCTCTAGCTTTAAATTCAAGCCCCCGAGCGCGACTGGAAAATCACTTCAACACACCCCCAGCAAAAAACGATACTGGCCAGGGGGATCAGGAACACAACTATCACCATCGCTGACAGCACTTCCGTCTGACCGTAGTGCATGAGGTTGTAGAGCCGCGCGGGCGCGGTGGTCATCCCAGGTGGGGCCAGGATGGCAGATGCTGTGAGTTCAGCGTATCCGAGCAGGCACAGGATTGCGGCAGAAGCGAAGGCACCGCGCCCTGTCATTCGCCACCTCGGTAGCCAACTCTGCGCCAGCGTAGCAACATGGGCGGCTCCACTCGTGGCTATTCTGTTTCGAAGAAACTTCAGCAAAAATGCTACAGGAAGAAGCAGCAAGACTAACACGCCTACCAGCGGCAAAGGAGAATCATAGACTCCCCGGACGACTTCCCATTGCAAAAGCCGCACCGCAGTGAGCGCGAGAATCAATGATCCGCAGAGGCCAGGAATTGCGATTATCCCGAGATAGCGCATTGGCAACGCACTGCTGATTAAGAAGGCAACCATGCCTCCGCTAAAACCGAACAACAGACTCGATAGTATCTCCTTCTGCATCGCGAATGATGTCAGGAGCTGCTCTACGCCTGCCACGGCCTCAGCGGCAATCAGGCTCACGGGTAGCAAAACGATTCCGCACGCAGGAGCCAGCACCGTAGCTGCAGCGACAATCCCACGCGCCGTTGTTGGCCTGGGCACGGCCCCTATGCCCGCCTCAAGGAATTGCTTTCGCGAAGCCCAGGCACACATTCCGGCCAGAACCACCTGAACCGCAATGGGCGCACCAGCTGCCACCATCGCTTCGCCCCAGGGGACACCTCCAGCATGCGCATCGAACAACCGCACCGACCATGTATCTACACCAATGAGTGATGCGATTTCAAACTCGTGAAAAGACAGAAGCATCGTTGCAAGCACGACCATGCCAGGCGTATCAGCAAACATCCCCAGACGGATTCTCAAAGACCCGCGGATACCGGAAGATGCCTCTGCAAGTTTCAGACAATGCCGCCCTGAGTGAGCCAATGAAGGAGGAAAAACCCAATACAGAAGAGCCCCGAGCGGAGCGAATCGCATAGTCAGCAGCAGCACGTAGAAAGCCTCCTTTGCCCACGGCAGATGCACGAGCGGCAGCGACCAGCGCGCGTAAGCATATCCGGTAAGAAGTGTGGGCGCAAAGACTGGCAGGGCGCACAACAGGAATAACATCCGCCTCCATGCGAGGGCGATTCCGGCACTGGTCAGAACGGGCACTGTGAGCCGCCCCAGACCCAGCGCCGCTATCGCAATGACAACTGATCTCGCGAGACTGGCCAGTGTTTCCTCTATCATTCAGCGGCACTTCTGTGCGGACGACATACTCAGTCATCCAAACTTTTCAACCATGCGAGACATTCCGTTCTCGCTGCGCTTAGCTCATTGAGCGGGATCCCGGCTTCCAGCCAAGGCACCATGGCACTCACATCAGCAGGCAGGGCGCCAGGATCGACGCTCCCCAGCGGAATCTGCCGTGATGCGGAACGGGCCAGGGCGAGTTCACTTTCCTCTGATAGAAGAAAATCGACGAGTTGCCGGGCTGCCTTGCGGTGCCTGGTTCCCCGAATCACTGCCACGGTATTCGGAATGCAAATAGTCGCGCCGTCACTCAAACGCACTGGCGTCATCGTCACATCCGCTCCATCATCCTTCGCTCCAAAGAAATCGTCTGTATCAGTAAAACCAAGGTCACACACACCATTCGCCACCAGCTCTTTCGTCACCGAGTTACCATTCACTTCCCGCATTCCTTTACTCCTGCAGTCGAAGTGCCATTTCTGAGTGGCCTCCTTTCCCCAGCGCGCCCAGAGCGCAGCGTAGTGGGTCAAAGTCGTCCCGTACAGCGGCTTCGCGATCGCGGTTCGCGACAGATCACTTCCCCCGAGCACAGACAGCGGGGGAGGCAATGGCTTCCCTGCAACAACATGCTGAATGTAGACGCGAGCCCTGGCTGCAAAGCCTGTCCAATCACCAGAAGGATCCTTGTATTTGTCCGGGATGCGTTGATAGCCGCTCCCCTTCCAGGGCTCAAGTACCCCCTCCTCCTGAAGCTGTATCATCCCAAGCAATTCGTTGTTCCAAAACACGTCACATCGGGGCGCAGCTTTCTCTCGCACTAACAATTCCACCAGTCCCAGGGCTTTCGTGGCTTCTGTGTCGTTTTTTCGAATCACCTCGATGCCAGTTTTCTCGGTAAACCTGTCGAGCACTTGATCCGAATAGATCGCATCGTGCGCACAGTAGACAACCAGCGCCTCCGGCGATTTAAAATACTTGAAGTAGACCACCCAAACCGCCCCCACCAGAATGAATGCCAAGATCATCGGCAATAGCTTTTTCCAAAACATCATATTCTTTCTTGCTGTTTAATTCTGCGGTGTCTGTTCCATTTGATCAAAGTAATCCCTGATCGAGTCATGATACCCGGGAGGTACCTGTTCCTGAAGGATTGCTTCACTGGCGGCTTCCCGAAGTGCCCCCACGGCTTCCTTGTAAGCATCCTCGACCTCCCCCACATCCGCTTTCCCCTTCGACTTGATATTCATGAGCAGCTTTCCCTTTTGCAGGGCCGATTTCGATTTTTCCGTTTTGAAATCTGTCTTCGCATCAGGATTCTCCGGCACGTTCCCTCCCTCGCCCTGGCCTTCCCCACCAGTCTCTCCCTGCCCCTGTCCAGGCTCCTGCCCCATGCCATTACGCTCCATCATCTCCTTGAACAGTTTTTCATATTCAGACATGGCACGGCCCGCCTCACCTTCCCCTTCTCCATTCAGTTCCCCCATCTCATTCAGCGCCTTGGCAAGCTGGGCAGCAGATAATCCCTGCTGCAGGTTCTCCATGTCCTTGAGCGCCTCGGCGAGACTCTTCAACTCATCTTTACTCAAATCCATGGACTCCTGCATGGCCTCGATTGCCTGCTGCGCCAGATCTGGCATGTTCGCCATATCCATCTGTTCCAGCGCACGTTCCATTGCCTTGTTCAATTTGTCCGATCCCAGAGCTTCCGACAGTGCATCAGCCATCGCCTGCATCTTCTCCTTTAGCTCGTCCAGCTTCTTGCGCTGATCCGCCGAGTCCGGCTTGCCCGCCAGTTCTTTCAGTGCCTCCTTCAACTTGTCCATCTCCTTTTGCAGCTCTGACAGCTCCCCGTCTTCCGCCATCTTGCGGAATTTCTTCCGCTCGAGCGACTGCGATCCAAATTTCTGACCGACTTTCGATTTGCTCAGCGCATCCCGAAGCTTTTCATCGCTGAGCTGCCGCCACATTTTTCCCATCTCCGCCTGCCTCTCAGACAGTGACTGCCGGGTTTGCTCCTTCAATTCAGGCCGGGCCGCACGGAAGCTCTCTTCAAGCTTGGCCAACTCGCGTTCGATCGCCGCGCTGCGGGACTCGCTGCCCTTGTCTTCCAGCGCCTGGGCCTGCAATGCCGTTGCCGCACGGGTTTCCTCAAGCTTGGCTGCCCGCTCATCCTCACGCCGTGCCTCTTCCCTTTTCTTGAATGGGTCGAGCTGAGGCGTGTAGCCTGACACTACCACCAACGCCAGCACAGCGATGACGGCATATGCAAATCGTGAATCCCAAGTCCACGGCACAATTCGGGATGGGTCAACAATTGAAGCTGCCGCTTCTGCCCGCTGGGCAACGACCGGCTCGAATTCTCCGTGCTGCCGCCGTAGTCGCAGTGCGGTCAAAAAAAGATCGTGCGATTGCTCACGTTTGTCGATCAGCCGAGCGGCTTCATCAGGAGCGGTAGCCCTGAACATCACCAATGCCGAAACCAATGCAATTCCCGGCACGGCAAGAACCGTTGCCATCGAAAAAACATCAGGAACCGTCCCAGTCAAACGGGATACCAGCACCAACGCCAAATAAATCGCCGACCAGACCAGCACCGCCACGGCAAAACGCGTCAAAAAACGCCGCGCACTCTGCCGCAAGCATACCCTGCCAATAACTCGATGAACACCTCTTAAATCGCTGGAAGTCAGCTCCATGGGTAGAGTGTGCGCAAAATTGTCGATCTTGTCCAGAGCGAGTTATCACTCGTAAGAAAATTGATAACCAGGCACCAAATTCCACCCTCTTCCCGGCTGATTCCCTACCCAAACCACGCACCCGTCCCAAGCTGCCCGGCCCTCGACTTCCCTCTGGCCCCTGATCCGTCAGGCTAGTGAGATGATCCAGTCAACTGGTCCAGCTCGGAAAGTTTCAATCTTACACTTAAGATGTACGGCTGCTCATCCTTTACCCAGTGCCCGTAGGTCGTGGTGACAAACGTGCCGTCTGGCAGGATTTCTACGCCAGGATAGGCACAGTCGCTCGCCTTAAAGTTGTCCTTCAACCGCACTCGATACTGACCTTCTGCTCCTGACACAATATCATCGTAGGTTCCGACCCAGGCTACCCAATCGCCCTTGGTCGGGCTCTCGTGGGCCATGTCGCGAAATGAAATGAACAATCGTCCGTCGGGGCCGTACTGGCCGGTGTGGCGGTCGCCAGTCAACGAGCCTGGAAGTTCCCTTGGCTCTGACCAGGTGCGGCCTTCGTCGTCCGAGAAAATGACGTGCGAATTGCGGGTGCGGCTGTTCTCGCGCAACAAGACCGCCAGCTGGTTTCCATCGGGCGAACGAATGGAACCGGGCTCACAAAGGTGGATATCAGATCCGGCCCAGATCGACTCAGGAGCACTCCAAGTCAGGCCTCCGTCTTTCGAAAAGGTGGTGTACAAATTGAAGACCGGGGGATTTTGACGCGCTCCTCCCTCTTTGAAAAAGCGTCCATCATCGTGAAACATCGCCATATAGTGGCCAGGTGATTTGAGCGCGGTCACGTTGCCCATCACCACGATCCCGCCCCAGTCGCCGACCGGTTCAAGCTCGCTCCATGTTCCCCCGTCGTCCTCAGAAACGGCCATTCTTGCAGGATAAAGGCCAGAGAACATGATGATCCGCTTCTTCCCTGTGGCGTCGACTACCCGGTGCAGCGTGGGCACTTCCCTGGATGTGGCCCAGCTCTCAGGAGTGGGCAATCGCTCGCTCCACGTGCGACCGGCATCATTGCTGCGCTTGTAAACAATGCCGCCGCGACCGTGCCCTTTTGGGTATACACAGAGCATCGTCTTGCCGTCTTCCAGCAGCACGGTGGTGGGGTGTCCAAGATACTGACCAGCCTCGCGGTCGATCACAACTTGCCGGGCAGCATCTGCATCGAGATCGATCAGAGGAATCGAATATCCCCGGAGCGGCATGCGTGCTGCCGAGGCACCAGCCTCCGCGTCCTTGTCCAGAAGCGCCTTCAGTGCGTCCGCACCGGGCACATTACTGTCGTCGACTGGCCCATCAACGAGCTTGTTCTGTGCCCGATCCCAGATTCGCCTGTCCCGGTTTACCAGCAATGCTTCAACACCAGACAGCTGCTCTGCACTGGCTTTCGCGGCTCCCGCACGAAGGGCTCGATACTTTTGAAACATTGTGTTCTTTTCTATGACCGCCTCCTTCACAGCGCGCGCTTGCTCGAGAGTCATATCCCGGTTGGGATGCGCTCCAAAGCTGTAGAAGTCGACCATTGCCCCAAGTGCCTTGTGTCCATCCGCCGTGAGGTCGACTGCGTTGGTAGTGAACTTCTTTTTGTTGCTGCCCAAAAACTTGTCGGACAACAGGCCGTAACCATCAATGAACCCGACCCCGTTGGCACCTGCGACTTCCCTCATCATAGAGGAATAACTCTGCCGGAGAGTATTCCCTTTGGCGAAGCGGGCGCTCAGACTGGCATCACCCGTGTTTTCGCACGGTGTAGGAGCGACGAGCACAATGGAAGGAGCGGCGTCTCCGTTGTATTTCTGCCCCCGCAGATGCTTCAGCCAGTTCTCAAGCTGGGGCTTCAATTGGTCGGCGGTCGGCGCATCCTCGCCCGGCGCGAACGCGGCGAAAATGATCGCTGCCTCATACTTTTGCAAGGCTTCGTCCTGACTTTCGAATCCAAATGGAGTCGCATCCAGCTGCATGGAGTAGCCTGAATTACCGAGACATCGCACAGACAAATTAGCCTCTGTCCACCTGGACTGAAGGAGAGTCTCCCAGAACCCCGATTCAGCCATACCTAGTGCCATTTCATTTCCAATCAGGCAGACGCGATCGCCCTCGTTGACCGGAAGACCTTGGGCCTGGATGGGGCTCTGAGCCACACACCAGGCCGTGATTGCGATGAACAGTCGGGCAAAAATTATGGAATATTGATATTTCACGAACTTGGAAAGAGGAAGGTTTATGAGTCTGACGACTATAGTGATGCCGCCGCCGAATCCAAACACGAAAACTAGAGTAAAATCCGCAGGGCTCGATCAATCGCGACAACGGTCTGCTCGATCTGGTCATTTGTGGCACAAAGCGGCAGCATCACGGCAATGGTATCGCGTACAGGCCGCGTCAGCAGTCCAAACTCCCGTGCCGCGACACATACCCGAGCACCAGTCTGATCCTGCCACGGGAATATCTCACCCGTCGCGGCGTCCTTTACGATATCGATTCCAGCGATAAATCCGCACTGTCGAACTGCACTAACATTCCCCAAGTGCTTGTGCTGGAGATCAGCGAGCGCAGCTCTCAGGCATTCGATTTTTGGCTGAAGCATCGACAGCGTGTCCTCTTCGTCGAATAGCCGAAGGCTCGCAAGAGCGGCAGCACAGCCCAGCGGATTTCCGCAGTAGCTGTGACCGTAAAAGAACGTCTTCAGCTCGTCATATTCTCCGAGAAATGCCTCGTAAATCCTTTCAGTAGTGAGGGTTGCAGCCAACGGCATGTATCCCCCCGTCAGCCCCTTCGCCACTGCCAGAAAATCAGGACAAACATCCTCCTGCTCACAAGCGAACAAGGTTCCCGTCCTGCCAAACCCGGTCATCACTTCATCGCAAATCAGGAGCGTCCCCGTGCGATCGCACCATTCCCGCAGAGCGCGAAGCATCCCCTGCGGCCACGTTTGCATTCCAGCGGCCCCCTGGATCAAAGGCTCGATACAAACCGCAGCCAGCGTTTCTGCAGTCTCGGCAGGTAGGTGCTCCAACTCAGCCAGCGACTGCACACTGTGGCACGTGAAGCCGAACCGCGAAAAGCGCTCATGGAACGTTGCGATTCCCCCCAGGGCCGCAGCTCCCAAGGTATCGCCGTGATAGGCATTGGCAAAAGAGACAAACTCGCAGCGCCTGGCGTTGTCCGTGAGCTGCCAGTATTGAATCGCCATCTTGATCGCACACTCGATTGCGGTCGAGCCATCGTCCGAGTAGAACACCCGAGACAACGGAGCAGGCGTCGCCTTGACCAGCGCGTCCGCCAGTAGAATCGCCAGCTCATTAGTGAAACCCAGAAACGAGGAATGGGCCAGTTTCCGTAGCTGTCCCTCGATCGCCGCGTTGATCACCGGGTGATTGTGCCCGTGGATGTTGGTCCAGATCGATGAGTTGCCATCGATATATTCGCGCCCCTTCGAGTCGGTTAAAGTGGCACCTTTCCCTGACACTATTACCAACGGATCATGCTCCGCCGAACACCAGTCCCGCATCTGCGTGAATGGGTGCCAGAGCCGCTTCTTATCAAGACGAATCAGTTCCTCGTGCGTCATCAATTCAGAGCAAAGTCGTCGTTCGCCAGCAATGCAACCAGAGCTTTCCGGTAAGGGCTCGACATCGCAATCGCTTCCAGCGCTGCCGCCGAAAACCGTCTTCCAGATCTCGACTTAGCATCACACACCTCGTGAACGATCAGGGTGACCCGATAGTGCGTGATCGAGTACTGCATTTTCAAAACAATCTTTCCCGTGGGCGGATCGCTCGCTTCTGGCAGCTTCCACAGCCCCTCCCGCCTCTTTCCCGTCTCTTGTTCCAGCAGAATCCCCCCGTCCTCGTCCCGGGAAAACACCACATGCTCGTCGACAAATACCGTCGATGTCCGCGGCTTCTTCACTGGGAGCTGTTCTGGAACCCGTGTCGCACAGAATGCGAATACCGGACATTCGCGACAATTGGGCTGGCGGACGGTGCAAATTTTCTGTCCCAATTCCATGAGGCCCGAATTGTAAACGCGCACTCCGTCACCAGGCACAAGCTCTTCTGCCCAGGCCCAGACCTGCTGCTGCCCTGCGGGCAAATCCACTGCGCCCTCATAGTCGAACAACCGCGCCAGCACGCGGGCAACGTTGGCATCGACAATGGCTACCGATTGATCAAAGGCGAATGAGACAACGGCACCAGCGGTATACCTTCCGACTCCCGGCAACGCCAGGATATCCGCCAGCTTTTCGGGAAACCGCCCGTCGAATTGCTCCACCACCACCCTCGCCGCTTTCTGCAGATTGCGCGCCCGCCGATAGTATCCCAAGCCCTCCCACGCCTTGAGCACCTCGTCCTCCGAAGCGTCAGCCAGCGTATTCACATTTGGGAATTGCTCAAGCCATCGTTCAAAGTAGCGCCGCCCCAAAACGGTAGCCACCTGCGTCTGCTGCAGCATCAACTCGGATACCAGCACCGCATACGGATCGTGAGTTCGACGCCAGGGGTAGTCCTCGGCGTGCTCCGAGAACCAGGCGATGATCGCATTCTGAAAGGCACGCTTTGCCTTTGGCAAAGTGCGCGTCTGGGCGGGTTTCGATTCCGTCATTCAAACGAATGCCATACGGCACGCCTCGGCATGGGAAAAGTATTTTCCCACTGGAAGATCGACCGGGAAAAGCGTATCGGAAAAGCAATGAGAACGATTCCACTTGGCTCCGACAAATCCCCGCCTGCCGCAGACCTGCTGGCGCTCATTGGAACGTGCGTGATGTCGCTGGCCCTTTTTTCCTGCGGCCCTCAAAGCGCACCTGACTCGAAACGCCGCACGGTAGACGGCCACTTTGCCAGAGCCATCGCCGGGCAAGCCCCAAGACACGGCAGCGTGTATTCGAACAAGGAAATCGAAGTCATGCGCGCCCGACTGGCATTGAATCCAAAAGACATCAACTCCCGGCAAGCACTGGCAGAGGCACTCAGCCGTATTGGAAAATTCCCGGAAGCATTGAGTGAGCTGGACACCATAGAATCGGCCCGCCCGCTCCGATTCGAGACAGCCTTCCAACGAGCGGTCACTCTCGAGCAATCCGGGGATTTACCCGGAGCGTTGGCAGCAGCCGAGCAGGCCGTGAAACTTCAATCGTCTGGTCACGTCGAAATGGGAGATTACTTCCTGCTTAGACTCCGCTGGCAACTGAACCGACAGAACGGAACAGCCAAGCCGGTCAACTTTCTCGGAATCCCCTATGACAGCGATCCAAAGACAACCGCCGAATCTCCCCGATTTCGTCAGCACGATCTGGTGGGTTTGTTAGAATTCTTCCCTCAGTTTTTCGACGGGCACGTCACCCTTGGCGACTGGATGCTCTCTCAGGATAACGATCAACTCGCCGCGCGGGCTTACGTTCGGGCACTGCAACTTGCCCCTGAAGGCGAAGACAAAGCACGAATCAATAGAAGGCTGCACATACTTGAAGAAAAATGGCAGACAAAAGCAGAATCGTCACTAGATTTCGTCTTTATCCCTGACTATCGCGAGCGGATCAATGAGGAATTCGTGGCCGTGGCCAAGTGGCTCACCAACTTTGAACTGCTCGAACAGTCGCTCGTTCGGGATCTGGTAGCACCACCAGCAGATTCAGCCGACGCCTCGCCGACAGCAAGCGATCAAGCCCTGGCCGCGATAAAACTCCCAACGATCGACGAAGTAGAAAAGAAGCTAAAGCTCCGCAACGACACCGGCCCGGCCTACTACCACGTAGGCCTCGTACCGTCAAAACCATCGCCCTGGCGCATCATTACCGGCGCATCCCCCTACATGTGGGCCCTGGCCGGCGCCCTTACGACTGCACTCTGGCTCCTCTGGCGCAAGGTCTCCAGAACCCGGGCCAGGAAGAACTACAGGCTCTAGCTTTCGGGCGATGAGTCCCCCCACTGCGGAACTTCCAGGCGGAAACTCGACGAGCACTTCGAACAAATACCGTATCTCCTCCTCGACCATTTCCGGCCGCTCCACCGTCCGCGCAATCGCAGCTGGAGTTGCCGCCGGAAGCGCTCGCGTACGCGATTCAGAGCGACTCGAAACGCACCTGGCTTCATACCCTGAGACGCGGCAAGAGTAGCCTGGTTGCCGCAGCCTCCTGGACGAGGACGTAGGGTTTCATGACTTCAAGCAGCTCCACCTTCCCATCTGAATGAGACTCGGCCAGATGGTGTCAGGGGCTTTTTGTGCTGACTCGCGTTCGTCTTTCATTTCAGTGGCGAATATTTCGACATTACAGCCGCGTTTGTAATGAGTAATGAGGTTGCTGCAATTTGGCAAAGGAAAGCGTACTCTACTTTTTCACTCCCATACGTTCGGTCCTTCGATTAGCAGCTTCATTTCGTCCATCGCCGAAGGATCGCTTTCAAGGGCTCATCAGAGTAATGGTAGCGAAGGAGGTTCGGTTGGTTCAGCTCCAATCGCTCTATTGTTTCACCCTACCGCGCCGAAGATCGGAGGTCACGCAAGGAGCGCAAACCACCCATCGGCACTTTTGGGATTCGAGCTCCACCGGTCCGCTTCACGCCCATGCGCGTTCGATTTTTCTCAAACACCGATTCCACAAACGCAGCACTCCCAAGTGCCAATCCATCGAC
The DNA here is from genome assembly GCA_020439995.1 of Verrucomicrobiia bacterium. GTDB lineage: Bacteria > Verrucomicrobiota > Verrucomicrobiia > Verrucomicrobiales > DEV007 > JAGROY01. Next base: position 9,594 of record JAGROY010000177.1, on the reverse strand, counting down.
AAAATAACGAATCCTGTGCCGTAGCACTGCAGGCGCAGGCAATTCAAAATCACGGGCCTCCTCAGCCTCAAACTCTTCTGGAGTCAGTCCCTTGCGCATTACCCGATCCTCCTCATCCCGCAACTGCCTGCCCTCCTCCATCAGCAACTGCCGATACCGGCGATGCACCTTCTTCCAAGCTTCTCCATCTCGGCGAGGAGCCCCCTGCTCGCCGAGTACCTCATAGACTCCATTGCGCGCAAGCCCCTGCCCTGTCAATGCCTCCGCATACCCGCACCAACGCCACTCACGCGGATCCTTCACGATTCCCGCTCGCACCGCATTCAGATCAATATACGCCGCTACAGTAGCCCCCCCCTAGCTCCCCCTGCACTAACACACTCTTAAATCGATCGTCCCAGAGCGGCCCATTGCGCTTCGAGCGCAAATTATACCACTGGCTGAACCGCTGCTTGATCTCCCCCACAAACGCCGACAAATCATACAACCAATCCAAGTAAGGACGCTTAAACCATTCCACCATTTCCTCAGTGGTCAGCGTTGGACTCTCCATCGCAAACACATCCCCCTTCTACTGCTTCCCGCTCTGCATCCGCCACTCCAGCCATCCCGCCAGGCTCTCCATCAGCCTCCCGCCCCCGAATCACCTGTTTCATCTGCGTCATTCTTAGTGTATGACACTCTCGCCGCGGCAGCGAAATTCGCACGATTTGGCAAGAAATCACGGCTTCTGATCCATAGATTCCTACGATGACAGATTCCGAGCAACCACACCTGGGTAAGAAGGCCGAGACTAAGGCCGCACTGCGTGCTGCCGTCTTCCGGGCCGCACGGACGTTGGAGGATCACATCGATGAACCACCCAACACCGCAGCGCTGGCAGCCTCAGCAGGGGTCTCAAAATCGCACTTCCAACGCGCTTTCCGCGATGTCGTTGGTGAGACAGTGCAGAAGCACACACTTCGGCTTCGAGTGGAACGAGCGGCTTCACTTTTGAAATACTCCAACTGGCAAGTCGCCGATATCGCACTCGCCTGCGGTTTCTCGACTCAGGCCAGTTTCAATCGCAGCTTCAAACAACTTTACTGTCAAAGTCCATTGGAGTTTCGAAAGGCAAAAGCAACCGTCCCGTTCCTACGTGGTCATTTCCGCAGCCGCCCTAACGCTACTCTTGAGAGCAATAAGCAACCACTGCCGACGGTCACCATCGAGAACTGGAGTGAGATTGAAGCCGTGTGCCTTCGCTACTACGGCTCAGTCAACGAATGCTACAGGCCATGGATCGAACTGATTTCATGGGCCAGGCATCACGTCTCATCCTACCGTGAGTCCCGGTTTTTCGGATTGTGGTTTGACGACTTCAGTGATCTCGGAGTTGAAGCAAATTATCGCTACGAATGCCTGATCGTTCCGCAGCAACTACCTGAGGAAGTCCCCGATCCGTTCTTCGTTCGCAAGATCTCCGCCGGTGAAGTCGCCGTCGCCCGGGCCAGCGGACGGCTCCGTGATCTCGAGGCGGCGTGGGAAGCATTCGGGACTGGCTGGCTTCCATTTTCGGGGTTTCAACCTCGTGGAGATTATGTCATTGACGAATACCCCACCGATCTGGTGACAGCTTCCCTTCCCCGCAAGGCACTGGCAACCGCATTGGGTACAATTCAAATGCGTATGTGTATTCCTGTCCAGCGGACACCCCTAGCAATGTAGTCGGGTCGGCGAGACTTGCGTAGTCGGAAAATTCGCACGATCTGCAAAGTTTTCACATTCCGGGCTATTTATGTTTGTATGCGTGACCACCCGTCGAGCATACATGAACGTAGAACAAACATTTCCCCACCCTTGGATGCGCCGTTGTAGTCGTAGGCTGTCCCTCGTCCTGTCCGCATTCCTGGTAGGAGTGGCGCCCACCCTAACATTCGCCGAAATCACAGGCACAGAAGGAATTGGCATCAACTTCTCCGGTAGAAACAGCTTTCAGGGAACGCTGCAGAGATTTGGCTCCGTCTATGTCGATGGCACACTGGAGGTCAGACAGGCAGACGGAACAGTCATTGCCACACGCCAGGTATCTTCACGTGAGCCAGGCGGGTTTTCAGAGCCGCATCCGGTTACCGGAAAGAAGGCCCACCTCGGTTCCGGTCTGTTTGAACAGATCTTCATTGATGGTCTTCCGGCAGATGAAGAACTCACCCTTGTGTTCACAGGTCAGCAGGCACCATTCCTGCACAATGGAGAACTGCACGATCCGAGGGATTTTGAATTCAGCACCTCGGGCACCCTGACCAGTGCCATCACTGGCGATCTGGTCGGCATGGAAGGTGGAATGAACGTAGTCTGGGAAGGCGGCGAATACCTGCTGCCCGATGAAAGGTTCGACATCTTTGAAGGTGCGACTTTGACGATTCGCAATGCTATCGTGAAGTCCGCAGAGCCGGACTCAAGCTTAACCCGCGGGGACATTTTACTTGTTGGTGGCAACCTGATCGCGGAGGACACCTACTTTGAAAATCTTAGCGACATCCGCATGTCCCGTCAGGATGACGATTCCCTGCCGCGCTTCCAATTGACTGACTGCACATTCAAATCGGACACGTTCACCACAGAAATCAACACAGATGAATACGTGATCGACTGGAACGGGTTGGTGGAAGATCACAGCTCGCTCTACGAGGTGCAGATCGTGACCGAAGCCGAGCCGCTCCCGGGCACAGGAGACGGACTCGTGCTCTTGCAACTCACCGGCGACCTCTCAACGCTCGACTCGACGGCACTCCACATCCGCATCTTCGACATGGCTGGCAGAATGATTGCGGACAAAGAAGAGGCCGCACTGAGCCTCAATCCTCGCTTTTTCAAAGGCAATGTCCGCACGCTGGTTCGCAACGGCGAGCACGAGAACCTCGACGATCAGACGCGGCGTTCGCTTGCCGAATCAGCTTTCGGATTCACTGAGACGCCGGACAGCGAAGGCGTGGAAATCACGGTCTTTGATCCACCGCAGGATCTCGATTTCAACGAGGCGATGATCCAGAATTGCCGCTTGCCATTAACCGATCTGGAACTGCGCATTGGCGCCGATTCCTCGGCGACCGTGCAGGACAATCTCGTGCGGAAGATTCTGCTCGGACAGTTTCAGGATTTCCCCGGCCAGGCGGGCTCCAGCTCTCCGGCCACTGATGTCGATGTCATCGGAAACGAGGTTGGCGGCATCGTTCTTTACGGCAGCAGACTCTCGATACGCGAGAACTTTGTCCGCTCGGAAGCCTTCGCTGAGACTGGAGTGGTGCAGTCAGGCACGGGAATTCTGATCGGGCCCAACGACACCTCAGATGACCTTCTGGCGACGCAGAGTAATGAGATCAAAGGCAACCGTGTGACGGGCTTCAGTCACGGCATGTTCCTCCGGTTCGCGGCGAGCAATGCCATCCGTGACAACACCGTGGAGTTTAACCATCGCAACCTGGTGTTCCATGGTCACGCGGCAGGCGGTCAGGACTTGCCTCTCGAGAACAACGAAATCATCAACAACATCTTCCGTGATCCTCAGGAGTTCAATGGCGAGCCGGGTGTCAACTTCCTTGCCGAAGGCCACTGCGCAGATAGCTTTTGCGACAACACCTTCGCCATCCCGAGCGGCGAAGGGCCGAACATCGTGGGAGGAGCAGCACTGGCGGGCAACTTTTGGAGCGACTATACAGGTCAGGACGCAAACGGCGACGACATTGGAGACACTCCCCATACGTTGGGACAACCCTCCAACGGATCGGCCTACTTAGACACCCAGCCGCTGATCCTCGTCGCCGATACGGAGATTGTGGTCAATGACTCGGGCGACGGCAGCGACACCGATCCTAATGACGAGATCATCGATGCGGATGCCACCAAACCCGGTGCCCAAGTCACTCTGCGTGCAGCTGTAGAGGCTGCCAATGCTCGGGAAGGTCTTGATCGCATCACCTTCGAAGCCGACATCAACGTGATCGAAATCGAGGGTGAAACGATCGAGGTCACGGACGCAGTCGAGATCGTCGGATCCGGGAACCTCGCGAACGGCCTGCTTCCAGAGCTTCGCAGAAACAACAACGGCCCGGCAATGCGCTTTAACGGAGCTGGATCGGGATCGACTTTGAGAAAACTGGAAGTGACGAATATTGGCTTCGGCGCAGTGAGTGATCCGAACCGGGAAGCTGCGCTTGAGCGGCAAACGATCACGCTTGATGGCGCTCGAGACGTGACGATCGATGAATGCCGATTCACCTCGGAGAGCTTCTCGCTTTCCATCCTTTTGTTCGTCAGCAACGGGGGTTCGGCCACGGTGACGAATTGCGTGTTCTCGGGCGACGCGTTCGCCGGCGTCCTCGTAGACGATTCTCCTGGTTCAAATTTTGGCCGGGCGGGTGCTGCCAGTGAGGGAAATAGCTTTGTGGACGTTCCCGTGATCATTCAAGGCACTGCATCCACCGAGAACCGCGTCCTCAATTGCAGGTTCACTCGTGGCACGAACGAAAATGAGAATGCCGGGCTGGAGATCTTCGGCGCACCGCTAACGATTACCTCAAACAACGCGTTTCTGAACGCAGCCACTCTACGCGTCTTGGAGAGCACTGCGCGTGGCTCGGTTATTGAAGCAAGCACGTTCGAGACGAACGAGGACGATGCAGGCGGCATCAGGATCGATGGCGCGGTGGAAACTGAAATCAGCCTGGGCAATATCTTCAAGCAACTGTCCCCAGCAATCCACCTCACCGGTGACGCGCAGAGCACTGTCGTCTCCGGGAACGAGTTCAACGCCGACGAATCCAACGATGCCATCGTCGATGTAATCGGCGTTCTAATCGAGAGCGGTGACGGCACTCATGTCGGACCGACCGAAGGCATCGAAGGCAATGTCTTCACGAATCACACCGTGGGCGTCGCGATTCAGTCCGGCCAACGCAACCAGGTGCGTGGCAATCGATTCGCGGGAGAGAACTTGAAGCTAATGGTCGACCTTGCGTTCGACCCGAACCGTCCCGGTCATCGAAACGAAAACGACGATGACTCCGCCCCTGCGGCAAACGACGCACCAAACCGCTTGCAGAATTACCCTGACATTCATCTCACCACCGAATCAGAAGTGCTGGCGTCATTGGACTCGCGCCCGGGACAGACGTATGGAATCGATTTTTATGACGGCTCCGACAACCCGCCGCTGCAGCACGACATCAATGCATTTGGTGCACGAACCGCGTTCACCATCCCAATCGACTCCACCGCAGGCGGGATCATCATGACCGCCACCGATGCGGATGGCAACACATCGGAGGACTCCCGCCCGCTAGCCGTCTACATCGTCGATTCACCGACCGATGAGTTCGATCAGGACGCTGGAGATGGGGTCAATGTTAGCGCCGGGGGAAACAAGACACTCCGCGCTGCCATCGAAGACGCCAACGGCTCCGAGATACCTGCAGACACGCAAGTGCGCATTCTCTTCTCGATCCCCGGCCCTAACAACAACTTTGCGACCACTCCGGTGATCAGCGTTGAACGCGCATTGCCGGAGCTCGCATTCCATGCACAGATCGGGGGAACCTTTCCCACGGAACTCATCAACTTGTTCACGGGGATCGGCGTCTCGCAGGATCTGTTCCTCACCAATACCGGCCTCGTGGAGATCAACGGACTAACCATTCCTGTTGGCACCGAAGCCGTGGGCCTATCTTCGAAAGCGGACCTCAGCTTAGAACGCGTGAAGGTCACTGAATTCCCGGACACCGGAGTTCATATGTCCGGCGAAGGGAAGCTAACCCTGAGGGGTTGCGAGATCACCAGCAATCGCGGCGGCATCGTCCTCAATCCCCTGAACAGAGCTGAAATCGGCGGCGAAACAGCAACGCCAGGTGATTTCCCCGGAAACATCATCGCTCGAAACTTCAGAACGGACAACGACAAGACGGGCGGTGACGCAGGCGCGGGAATCGCCATCGACGGCACCACCGACTTCCGCATCGAAGGAAATTTGATCGGCCTGTCTAAAGCCGGAGACACAAACCCAAACGAGAATGGCATCTACATTCGCCAGGCACTCGCCACTTCCGACAGTGCTGTCATTCACGCCAACATCATCAGCGGAAACTTTAACGATGGCATTCACCTGGACGGTTGCGCAAATATCAGGATCACAGGGAACCTAATCGGGATCAACAATGGTGGTGCGGCTCTGGGCAATGGATCACTTAATCTGGAGACCGGCATTGACGAAGGGAACGGAATCTTCATCGTCGGAACAGATGATGATGCCTCCGCAGGGATCCAGATCGGCGGTGATCAGGCCGGCGACGGAAATACGATCTCTGCCAATCGTCGCCATGGAATTCATCTCTCGGGCGAGCATGTCCGTCAGACTCTGATCCAAGGGAACATCATTGGGGATCCCGTGCTCGCCAATTTGCTCGACCCATTCCATCGACCTGGCGGCACGACCGCATTCGCCAACGGCTCGTTCGGGATCTCGCTGACATCTTCACCCGACAACACAGTTGGTGGTGATACTCCAGGCACCGCGAACCGCATTGCCGGAAACCAACAAGGCGGCATTGTCCTGGAGGGAATCGACACTGGGGAGACAACTCCAATCGGAACACCGATCATCAAGCCGATCACAGGGAACCGGATTCTTGGAAATACGATCGCCTACCACGCCGACCGCGGCCCCGGCGTTCAGGTCATTCACGGCAAAGGGAATGTGCTGTCCCGAAACATCATGTTTAAGAACGGCGTCCCGGCTGGGGCAGCGAATGATGGCGTCCAGATCAATGTATCTCAGGAAGCGGGAGACACCGTGGCTGTTTTCACCCGGGGCGACTTCATCCGTCAGGCGATCCTGACTGATGAGGACACGCTGACACTGGTCTTTGCCGCCGAAGAGATCCAACGAGCCCGTGAAGTCGATGCGAAGCTCGAAGTCTTCACCCGGCAAATCGATCGGGGGTTCGCGACCGAAGGATGGTCACACTTTCTCGGCATCATCGACCTAACGCTGCAGGATGGCGTCGTTTTCAATGAGTTCAACGATCTGAGCTACAACTTGGACGTGTCGGGTCGACTTCCCAGCACGCCACCGTTCCTCGACCTTCTCATTAGCGTCACCGGAACCACCGAGGAGTTGGGAACATCCAAGGAGCTTATGGTCACCGCCGATTTCGAGGACTCAGATGACGACGGGACGCCGAACCGGAATGAAGCGGCGGCAGTGGGCGATGGCGACCTAAACAACAACGGCGTGCCCGATGCCGCAGATCCCGCAGTGCTCGGCATTCCCGTGTTCGATGCCGACGGCGTGCCCAATCAGGTGCTCCCGGTTTTTGTTGAAGCTGTCAACGCCCCGGCCGAAGAGAGTGTCGACATCGTCGAGCTAAAGGCAATGCGCGTTGAGGAAGCAGGGGTTCCGCTCCCCGATGAGATCGACGCCGAGGCCGGTCTCATTTCTCTCGAACTCGAATTGCAGGCGATCGGCGGGACCGTTCGCGTTCGCATTGGATTGCCGGAGGATTCCAATATCAATGCGGTCTACAAGCTTCTCCGCAGGACGCCGGAAGGCCCGTTGGAGTTCGCACTGTTTGACGACGCCAATGTCGAGACGGGTGTTGCCGAGATCATCCTAACAGATGGCGAGCTAGGGGACCTGGATTTACTCGCAAATGCCCGCATTCAGGATCCCATCGCCCTCGTGTTCGATCCTGCACTGCCACCGGTCGACCACTCGTCTGGAGGTGGCGATGCTGACACGGACGGCGACGGACTGCCGGACAGCTATGAACAGCGGTTCTTCGGTTCGGCAACCGCAGCCAATCCTAACACTGACACGGACGGTGACGGCACTACAGAAGCGGAGGAATTTGCCTTCGGCACCAGTCCTGTGGATGCTTCAGACGTGCTGAGGCTCACAATTGCCCAAGTTGGAAAAACGCCTGTGATCACTTTCCGTTCGAAGGCAGGCCGCACATATCAACTCGAAAGCAGCGCTGACCTGCAGTCGTTCACCGACGTCGGCAACGCCCGCACCGGCACCGGCACGGTGGTCACCATCGATGACTTTCCCGACGCCGTCTGGAGCAATCGCTACTTCCGGTTGCGGGTCGAATCGGGCCAATGATCTTCATGTCCAACTCCAAGCCAATTCAGTTTGCCAATGAGATGGTCATGGGAATGTACCTTCACACAGGGGAGAGCGTACGATTCTATTTGGGCCTCAGTTTCTCTCTCTACAGTATACACGTTTACGACGAACGGGACAAATTCCCAACTGTCCACGATCGAGGCGTAGCAAATCAAGAATTCGAAGACTTACTCCCAAGTGACAGCGGATCCAGCTGGATAGCTTCCATCTCGGCGAGATTGTCGAGAACATGGTCGTTCAACTCACTGACACAAGTGTCGTCCAATTCGGCTGATTTGGCTTCCGTAGTTCTCATTGGACGGAGGGAAGTTGATTGCCTTGGGTTGAGGCACGCAGCCGGCGTTACCGATTGATTGATGTTTCCAACTGGGGCATCTGTGGTAAGGAAAAACGATTCGCTTGGACGTTCGCACCACCCCGAAGAAGCCACAAAAGATTCCGCCCCTAGCGCCGATCGAATGCTCTCGATTCCTTTTTCGACATCATATTATTGTGCAATCGGACGGAGGGGCTAGCGTCATGAAATGCCTGTTGAAGCCCCGTCGACACTCCTGAAACGGCTGCTTGCAGCCGCCGGGGAGCGGCAGCTCGCTCCCACCACTCTGGCGGCTTACCGCCGTGCGTGGACGCAGTTGCTCGCGCACTGCGCGGTCGAAAACCTCGATCCGGCCTCGTTGTCGCGCGACAAAGCTGCGGAGCTACACCAGCAGCTCACGCGCAAGCGTTCGGCTTCCCATCACCTGCAGGTGAAGGTGGCGCTGTCGTTCTTGAACCGGCTCCTTGACCAGTCCAATCCCTTTTCCGACTGCTTGGCTCCGCGCTTTCGAGCGGAGGCGACGGAAATGCAGTTCCTCGTATACTAAACCTCCGGATAACGAGTGGTTTGCAGGTTTGACTGATAGCAATGATAAATACAATATATACGAAGGGTGCGCAAAATATTTCCGTTCAGGATTCTCTAACAACATGTATATGCTGGGAGGGGCTACTCCGTTCGATAACTTCTGGAATAGTGATTTAGTGTTACCTGCCGCCTTTGATCAATCGATTGGTATAGCGGTAACAATGACCCGCCCCAGCCTAAAGATTTGAGGGAAAATACTTTTAATTATTGATTGAGGAGCTAGAACTATGATCTCAAAATATAGAGGATTGGCGATAAACGTAGTGGCTCTGGCCACAACTGCATGTGGTACCTCAGTGGCACAAGAAGTTCATGACGTCGGATTGAAAGAGTTGCTCAGGAAGTGTAATGAGAGTGAGGAAGTCGTTTTGCCCTCAGATATTAGGGGACGTTCCAACGTTTCCTTGTGCAGATATTTGCAAGAGGATGCGCATCCTAGTAGAGATCCTGAAGCACGGATTAAAGCATTCGAGGCTAGTTCAGATGATGGCGTAGACAGTGTCCAGGGGTGGGCGGTTGGTATGATGTA
>JAGROY010000176.1 GCA_020439995.1 Verrucomicrobiia bacterium | reverse complement strand
CATGATACCGCCAGGTCATCCCGGATGTTCCGCGGCGCGCTTTTCCGTGGGATTTTTTTCAAATTATTCTGCGGGGCATTCACATTCTGGCGTGGGCTCCGGGTGAGTTTTTGAGGCACGGCAGATGGCTCCAACGGGATGTTGCAATTTCGGGCTGTCAAGGTGTGTCAGGATGTTCAAATTGGTCCGTGGATCCCTCTGAATTATGGGAATTTTCAATGAAAATCAGGGGCTTCCATATTGGCACCACGGCCGATTGTGGCGATCACCCTGTCAAGGGTAACATTTCCACCCTCCATTCTAACATTGCGCTAATTCACATTTTCTAGAAAGCGATAGAGTTACCAAGACGTCCTACGGTGTAATCTGATGCCAGAAAGGCCCCGTTCCCACGGTAGAAATAGCTACGGAACAGGGCCATGGCGGATGAGCAACAACAGCCTGGTCAAACGGGCGATGAATAACAGCGGGAGTTAAAATCTCCCGCCAACCCGATTCTCCCCGGTTTCATTTTCGGCATCCCAGTTTAGAAGATCTACTTAGGAACCAATTCATACACTTCACCTGAAGACATTTCGATTATTCCAGACTTGATGGTCGGTGGATCTGTCGAAGTATCCGCCTCGAAAATCACCTTACCAAAGCCTTTAGTGCCCTCAATCATGTAGTTGAGTTTCCCATCAGGATCAAAATCACTGAGGTTCGGATCCAGCTCCTTGATCATCCCAATATGCTCTTGAATAACAGGATTCTCGCTCAGCGATGCTTCTGCACTCTCGTGAAGCGTGCTCATTCCAAAATGCACAAGGGTAACGCATCCCCCAATAGCCAGGGCACAGATTATCCCGATTAGGAGTAGAGGAATTAGGCAGCCTCGTTTTGAAGGCCTGTCGGCGTGCTCTTTTGTCATTGGATTTGAGATAACAGATTACAACAACCGACGTCAGACTTATTCTTAGGGAGAACGTCAAAGCGATGTCACTGCCTGCCGACAGCGCGCTCCGATTTCAGGATTAAGGTTTGAATGTTTATTCGACTTCCGACTCTGCGCGGGCAGGGAGTTGATCATCCGCGACTTGTTCGGCTCGTGTGATCTTCAACGGTTTAGTCGAGCGACACCTCTTCCGTATTCGCCGTTCCCTCAAAGAAAACTCCAGCGGATTGAGCGTGCTCGGTGATTTTTCGTTGGACTAGAGGAACTAGTGACCGCACTGCGACGGTGAACTCATTCCACGAAGACAAGAATGAACCGTTTAATTCATCACTGATCCACATAATGTCATCGTTCTCGATCATATGCCCGTATTCTTGAATAGCGTATAAGCGCAACAGCAAGACATCTCTTTGATAGCTCTCTCTGATCGAGGCAAACTCATCCGCTGATAATTCTATTCGGAAATCTGCGACACGGATCTCAACTGGTTCCGCGAGCTCTTGTGTAAGTGACAATACTAATCGAAAATTATCGCGATCTGGTCCGCAATTAGCAATGTAACGTCGTACAAGACTAGACTGCATCACGTTTGTGACTGGATTACGGGAGCCAAGTAGAGCTTGCAGAAATATCCACTTCTTCTTGGTTTTGTGATATATCGCAACCTCGTTCAACCGTGTATCAAATGTATTCGTAAGCCACGCATGCTTCTCCGAATATCGTTGTTTGGCCTGAGGGATCTTGTTGAAGTAGAAAACCACTCCAGTGGTTCCTGAGAACTCTTCGGCGTGTTCTGCCTCGGATTCTTCAGCAACAAATTTAGGAAGATCCTTTCGGCGAAGAAAACGGCACGTTGTATGTGAGGCATTCTTCAAGATCGTCCCATGCTTCAGGCAATATCCTACCCTCGTCCCAAGATCTTGATATTGGGACGGGTTGAAGACGCAATTGTCACATGTGAAAGGATTTCTCATTGTTCAGCAGCGTGTGAAATAGGGCTGAATCTGTGTCCCGCACCGCGTAATTCGATCCTTGCGTAATACTCTACGGAAATCGAACTGCCAGTCAATGAGCGCCTCGCGAGCTCTGGTGGCATACTGTAACGCTCTTTCAGCTTTGATTTTGTCGCCTCGCCGCGACCGAAGAATCTCCTCCCGTAGACTATCGACCAGGCTGCTATGTTCAACAAATGTGTGTCCATCTCCGGTGATCTGAGTCTGCGAGCACCGATAGAGTTCACCGCTGAAGTGCTTAATTGCGTCATCGCTCTCGGAGACAGAGGTGAACTGCGTCCGTTTCCCTCGCGCCATGGTAATGTGATCCGCATAAGTAACTTTAGGAGCGGCGCGGCATTTATTTA
>JAGROY010000175.1:248-2143 GCA_020439995.1 Verrucomicrobiia bacterium | reverse complement strand
CTTCACCAGGAAGTTGCGGCCGATGATCATCGGTTCCGACTCCGGGTGGTTGATATTTGCTGGAATGATCGCACGTCCGGCGGCGACTTCGCTGCGGACAAATTCGGCAGTGATCTCCTCAGGGATGCGCTGCGGGAAACGTGAAAAGACGCCCGGCTGGCCTGCAGGATTCTGTGCGGTGCCAGCGTGTTGTTTGTCGAGATCGTTGCGCACGATGTCGTTCGCCTGATCAGCGATCTTCGCGCGGCGCATGTTTTCGCGGATGGCGATGAATTCCATTTCCGGCGTGATGATGCCCTGACGTGCATACCAAAGTTGCGTCACCGGGTGCCCGGCTGAGGCGCGCAGCGGCTTGCGATGCAGCCCAGGGAACTCAACCAGTCGGTTGCGCTCGGCAGTGCTGGCATATTCAGCGTGCTTGCCGGAAAGGTAACCATTGTCCATCGGCTCGACCGGACGGCCGTCGTATTCCTCCACATCACCGCGATCCAAAATCCACTTGCGCCGCAGCGCGGGCAGCCCTTCCTCCACGTTGCCTTCGAAATTCTCATCGCCCCACGGACCACTGGTGTCATACACACGCACCGGCTCGTTCGGCTCGATCCTGCCATTCATCGCCTTCGTGTCCGACAGGCTGATCTCGCGCATCGGCACGCGCACATCCTTGTGGATCACGCCCTCGACGTAAACACGTTTGCTGTTGGGAAAGGGTGCTGTCGTGGGCTGGCCTTGGGACTCTTCCGGTGCGATCATAAATTTTCTACAGTGGTTGCGTTGCGCGGGGACGCCTGCCGAAAAAACCAGTTGAGATCAGTCCAAGGCTCCCTGCGGCGGCATTACCCGCTTCAGGTTCCAAGGGTTCTTCCCGTAACGGAAGATCTCAGCCAGTCATGCCAGCGCCCCTGCCAAATTATTTCGGCTACCATTGAGGTCAGCAGGCGGAGTGTCAAGGTTTCCTTGGAGGGAGGTGACAATCAAGGTTTCGCGTCTCCGTCGTCGAGCCCTAACGCCTGACGCAGCAGCTCGCGTTCGTCGAAACGAAGATCCAACAGAACGGATTCATCGCGATCTTCGGACAGCAGGTAACGAATCCCTGTCCGGAACAGCCGCATTGGTATGATCAAATCGGGCACCCCATCCGCGATCTTTTCCCAAATGGCGAGCCACCGGTTAAGTTGATCGCTCGCCGGTGGATCGTCACTTTTCGTGAGCGATCCGAGGTGGTGAACGAGCGATTCTCCTAACGCACCATAGGCTGAGTGTTGCCCCAGGATTGCTGAGAAAATCGAAACCTTCTTCTCAAGCTCTCCCCGGCTGAGCCCAGCGTCGAAGATTAAGGCAAGGATGCTTTCGATGTCCCCAATGTGCGGCGGACTAACGCTCGCACCGAGTTCTACACCCTGTGCCATAGAGGCAAAGCCTTCCTCCCACTGCCCTTGTCCACATTGGATTTCTGCGATTGTCAGGTAGGCATCCGACTTTCGGATGGATGGGGCACCAGCCAACCCAACCAGTTGTTCAAAACTCTGAGCAGCCAAGTCCATCTTTCTCATTTGGAAGAAGGTCAATCCCAGACCGTAGAGAGCGGCTGCGACGTGCTCTGCGGGTACACCTTCCAGAGCAACGACGGCGGAGAAGTCGTCAATCGCCTTCTGCACGTCGCCCTGATGGCTATGGGTCGCACCCCGGTTGCAGAGTGCTCTCACGACTTGTTCCGCGAGTGCACCTTCCAGAGCGACCACAGCGGAGTAGTCGTCGATCTCCTTCTGCACCTCGTCCAGTTGGCCATGAGCCACGCCCCGGTTGAAGAGCGCTTTCGCGACTTGCTCTGCGGGTGCCCCTTCCAGAGCGACTACGGCGGAGTAGTCGTCGATCTCCTTCTGCACCTCGCCTTG
>JAGROY010000175.1:0-128 GCA_020439995.1 Verrucomicrobiia bacterium | reverse complement strand
CCCCGGTTGTAGAGCGCTTTCGCAACTTGCTCAGCGGGTGCGCCTTCCAGAGAAACGACGGCAGAATAGTCGTCGATCGCCTTCTGCATCTCGCCCTGTTGGTCATGAGCCACACCCCGGTTGTAGAG
>JAGROY010000174.1 GCA_020439995.1 Verrucomicrobiia bacterium | reverse complement strand
CATCAACGACGAAGGCCCAGGTCCCCGGAAACCGAGCCTGACCTGGGCCTTCACAGTGGAGCGGGTGACGGGAATCGAACCTGCGTTCTCAGCTTGGGAAGCTGATGTTCTACCATTGAACTACACCCGCGAGAGGCCCGTTCGAAATGAAATATTGCGGTTATTGCAGGGGGAATGTCAATGTAAAAGAATGGCTTGCGTGGTGACAGGAACGCGAAATGATGTGGGAGGCAGACGATTGGCGGGGCATTGGGCCTGGCCGGGTTTGGCTGCGATTGACGAGAGACTTTTTATGAAAACGATCGCCGTGTACTGTGGCTCAAGTTCTGGACATGATCCTGCCTATATTCAGGCGGCGAAGGATGTTGGAGCCTTGCTGGTGGAGCAGGGAATTGATCTGGTTTACGGTGGTGGAAGTGTGGGAATGATGGGAGCGGTGGCGGACGCGGTGCTGCGCGGTGGGGGTAAGGTGACTGGGATCATCCCAACTTTTCTGGACAGCAGGGAGCTGGGGCACCATGGCGTGACAGAGCTGATCGTGGTGGACACGATGCACGAACGAAAGATCAAGATGTTCGACATGGCGGACGGCTTCATTGCTTTGCCCGGCGGTCTGGGCACGATGGAGGAACTTTTTGAGGTGCTCGCCTGGAGTCAGCTGGCAATTCACCGGCATCCTTGTGGCTTGCTGAACGTCCGGGGGTATTACGACGGTTTACTGCTGCAACTCCGGCACATGGTTTCGGAAGGGCTGCTGCGCGGTGAGGATCGCTCGCGCTTGATCGCTTCGGAAAACGCCAGCGAACTATTGGAAGCAATGCGGTACTGGAACCCCCCGGTCACTGGGAAATACGGACTGGGTGAGCAGGGGACGGACAAGCTGTAGGTTTCTTTCGTAGTAAGAAAACAGGTTCGATCGTGAGTGAGTTGCTGGCAATTGCGAGCTAATCTCGAAATCCTGGAGAATCTTGAATGATTCTGTCGGATTCGCTCGCTGCGGCGACGTGTAGAATTGTAGAGCCGTCCATTTCGGCGAATCATTTTTTCACGATGACCGATCAAGAACAACTTTCCCGCTACGCACAGAGTGGCGATCCCATGGCGTTTGAAGCGTTGGTTTCCCGCTACCTTGCGATGGTCTTAGGTGTGGCGCAGCGGCGCTGCGGGGATCCAGATCTGGCAGAGGAGGCGGCGCAAAACACCTTCGCAATTCTTGCGCGCAAGGCCGGGCGGCTGGCCGCTCATCCTACGGTCGCTGGCTGGCTGCACCGCACAGCTTTTTATGAGGCAGGAAATCTGAGGCGCGCAGAGAGCACACGTCGCCACTATCTCCACGTCTTCGCCAGGGAGCAACTCGCTGACCCAGCCACCCATGCAAACGAGCCCCTCGATGAGACGGCAAGAGAAATGCTTGATCGCGCACTCGACAGGCTTCGTATCGCTGACCGCAACCTACTGCTGCTGCGCTATTTTGAGGGACTTACGTTTGCGGAGATTGGTGCCCGTCTTGGCAAAAGCGAAGCTGCGATGCAGAAACAAGCGGAACGCGCGCTCGGAAAGATTCGTCCCTTGATGAGTAAGTCATCCAATCAGCATGCGCCGATGGCGACGGTGGTCACCGCTCTGGTCGCGCACTTTTCGACAGATTTTGCCAAAGCAGTCTCATCCACTGCGGTTGCGCAATTCAGCCAGAATGCGCTCGCCGCCGCATCCGGTGTGAGCGGCATGTCCTTATTCACTAACGTTCTCATCACCATGTCTGAGACCAAACTCGCTCTCGCCGCTGTTGCCATCATTGCCTTAATCGCTGCTTACCCGATCGGTCTGGAGCTTACCCGGCGACGTGAGCTGATCACCCAGCTTTCCACTGGTACGGTTGTGGCAAAGCAGGCCGCTACCGACCGTCCGATACGCTCAGGTTCGCGGGCTCCCATCGAAATTGTGCCAGACTTTGATCCGGCTAGCATGTCAGGTATTGCCGAGTCGACGCCTTTGGACGCCCACGCGATGACGGTGCGCTATGGGACGCTGATGGGCGAGATGAAGCGTGAAGAGCACCGATTCAAGCAGGCATATCCCGATGGGCCGCCTCCTGCGGATTCCCCAGAATTTGAGGTATATGTGGCAGACATGGATGCCACTAGCCGTCTCGCAGCGAAGACCATATTCGAAATAATGTCTGCCCAGGCATCGGTTGAGGTCGGCGAATTGGAAGAAGGGGCACTTGATTCCGCAGAAGACCCTGCGGACGACCAACCGTTGATGCTTGGTGCAATGCTGGGCAGCTCCATTGGTCTCGACGAACCGGAATGGACTCCGATCATTGCTGTGTTGGAGCGAGCCGAACAGCGTCGCAAGGAGGAAAAACTGAGGAAGGAGGATCGTGATCCGAGCGACAGCGCGAACTGGGACGACGGAATGCGGGCGCTTACGAATGATGTACTTGCCGAGATAGCGGAAGTATTAGGACAGGAATACGCCGATGAGATTCGCAAAGTGAACGGCGACCAGTTTCTGCATGTCGTATCCTTTGGTTTGCCGACTGTTCCCCTTGGCGCACCTGAATTGCCCCAACCCCTAACAGAGTCACAACAATGAGTTTCCGCGTCCGATTCATTCCTGCACTTGTCGCGGTTGCCTGCATTGCGTCTTGGTGGTTCCTGCGAAACGGGAACCAGATGCTTCGATCAGAAGTTGATGCAATGTCAGTGCCTGCCGGGCAGGTATCATCTTCCACGATTCAGATGCCCATTTCTGCACCGCCGCCTCCCCCGGAGGTTCGGAAACGGAGCAATGCAGAAGCCCCACCTTGGGGCAATGATGATGACCCGGTGGTGGTACCGGCGAGCCCTGGTGAATTCGGTGAAAGACTGGGGGAAATGTGGTTACTTCTGGAGAAGGGAATGGTTGCTGAGAGCGCTCCCGATGACGATACAGGGAATGTTTCTCAGGCGAAGAATGCGGCAAAACTGATGGTTCAGTATCCGCCAGTGGCCGCTGCCGCACAGCTTTACGGGGAAGCGTTGTCCTCTCCAGATGGCGGCTCCGAGTTCACCGCCGGACTTTTATCGGAGTTGATGGGGGGTGATTCTGCAGATGCTCGTGAGATTCGCAGAGTAGTATCCGATGCCTGGCGGGAAGCAGAGTTGCGAGGGTTGCTCGCTGCCGACTCTGGTGAGCGTGATGACAATGAGGAGCTCAAATTCATAGCCACTCGTGCTGCCAACCGTCTGCGGCCGCTTGTTGCCACCGGTCGGGAGTCTATCACTGACAAATTTCTTGAAGGCTACGGCGTGCTGGAGCAACCACGGCTGCTGGTGAAAAGGATCCTCCAAGAGCAAGGTCTGTAACCAATCGATTAGATCAGAAGAAAAGCATCCGCACGCCAGCGATCACGGAGAAGGCATAGAGGAAAATCTCGAAAACGGATTGCGGGACTTTTGCAATGAGGCGGCGACCGAGAAAGATCCCGCCGAGGATGCCGGGCAACAGCATCAAGTCGATCGTCAGGGACTCTGGATTGATGATGTCGAGGTTGGTATTGAACGGGATCTTGAGGATGTTGATCAGCAGAAAGAGCCGGGCACCAATCCCTAGAAACTCATCCTTTGGCATCTTCTTCACGAGGGCGAAGATCGAGTAAACGGGCCCGGCGGCATTGGCGATCATGGTGGAGATGCCGATAGCCAGTCCGGTGCCGAGGCGGAAAGAAACGGAGTCGTGCAACTGGCTGAGAAATGCTGCGGAGTATTTTCGCACGATTTGCAGCAGCATCATCAACAAGATGACTCCGCCTATGCTGCGCCGCGCGGTAAGGTCATTGATGTTCCCCAGTAACTGCCAGCCGATGACGATGCCGGCGAGGCACCAGGGCAGCAGTGGCAGAATGTCGCGCCAGGTGGCGAATTTCCGGAACAGTGGAAACACAATGATGTCGCAGACGATGAGCAATGGGAGCACGATCCCAACGGACGCTTTAGCCCCAAAGAGATCTGCGATGATCAGCACGTTGACGATCGCCAGGCCCGGAAATCCGGTTTTGGAAAATCCGAGGCAAAAGGCACCGAGAAGTGCCAGTGCGAGTTCGCTGTAGGAGATGTCCGGGAGGAGGGGCAAGCCCTGACTTTGGCCGGGTTCTGGTGCGCGGTCAATGACGGTGATCAACCAAACAGCGGCAGTGGGTCGAGGGCGAATTCAGGGAAAACTGCGCTCAGATCGACGTCTGGGGAGATTTTCTTGAGCAATGGGGTGAGGACGTTGCGGTAGTTGGTCAGCACAGGCAAGTCGCCAGGGCCCACCAGTGACTCCGCGTTGAGTCCCGGCCACTGGGCATGGATAGTTCCACCACGGTGGCCGCCGCCAAGGACAAACATGACGCTGCCTCTGCCGTGGTCTGTTCCCAAAGCGGAGTTCTCCCTGACACGCCTTCCGAATTCGGTCATGACGACGACGGTCGTTCGTTCCATCGCCTTGCCAAGATCTTTACAGAAGGCGGACAGTCCAGCATTGAGACGCCTGATTTCTGGATCCATCACGGCGGGCTGGGTAAGATGAGAATCCCATCCATTGAGATCGATCGCTGCCGCCTCCAGGCCGACGCGGCCTTTGATCAGTTGGGCGATCTCGCGCATGCCGGAGGAAAACTCATCGTCCTCGTACGAGGCGCCATTGCTTGCAGCGTATTGAGCTGATGTGAGCTCGGCAATGCGTTTGAGAACCGCTACGGACGATCTGCCCGATGTTCTCAATGTCTCCGTCGGTGAGGCCGCGTAGAGCTGGCCTAGAAGATCGCGGACTTTGTCAGTGTTCTCTCCCAGCGAGAAATCTTTGATCGATCGCATCGCCGCTGCGGAAGGGGCTCCCCGGAGATTTTCCGGCAGCCGACTGCCAATCGCGACGGCGCTGAGCGGGCTGCGCTGGCCATCCGCAGGTTGTGTGGCCAGCAGGTAACGCCCGAGCCAGCCTCCAGCGACCGTGCCGCCATGATCCATCATGTCCTGGGCTTCAAAGTGGGAGCGAGTCTGATCTTCAGAGCCTACGCAGTGAACGACGCTCATGATGCCTTCTTTGTACAGCGGGGCGAGATCGACCATTAGCGGATTCAGTCCGAAAAAATCATCGAGCATCACCGCGCTGCGGGAACTGATTCCAATGGTGGGGCGCGCCCCAAAGTAGTCATCATCGCCTACGGGCGCGACAAGGTTGAGGCCGTCTGCACCGCCTCGGAGGAAGACGACGACCAGCGTTTGATCCCGGTCACGATTCTCGGAAACGACTGTGGTGACTTTAGTTTCAGGCATGATCTTCTAATGAAGTGAAAGTGTTAGTGTTCTAGAACAACTGAAAGGCCGGTGATCCCAGCAGCAGTGCCAGGCGGTCGCCATCCGGGCAGGCGTGCCAGGCTTCCAGTTCGTCGGCCGTGGCCAGCCTTCCCAGGAGCCAAGGCATCAGTCCGGCCTTTTCAATTCCGCCCACGCTGGCCAGGCGCTCCAGGGCTTTCGAGTCGCACTGGGTACCTTTCAACTCATTCCTTGCGTAACGGATGGCGAAGTTCCAGCGCCAGGGGATCGTGCTCAGCCACGGGGTCGCTTCCTCTGGGTAGCCATCCGGCGTAGGGTAGTGGAAAGGCGCATGTCCCATTCGGTGGAGAAACTTCAGCAGCGGTTCCTTGCTGTCTGTCGTGCCGCCCGTCGTTCGCAATGCGGAAACGATGTAGTGGAAGGGACGTTTGAACTTGTTCCCGCGCTGCTCGCGAAAGGCGTTGGTTTGAAACAGTGCGAGCAAAGTCTTGCGAATGTCACCCCCGCTCGCGAGAAATTCCTTTGAGACGGCAGTGACAGCGGCTGTGGGTGGAGCGTCATCGATGAAGCGCGCGCAGAGTTTTGTTGCAATGTAATTCGCCGTCGACGGATGGAGCGAAACGATGTCAAGCAGGCGATCCATGTCATCGTGTCCAGCGCCTGCGGGAATCGTGTGGCCGAGAATTTTCTTTTCGCCGTGGTCGTGGTGTTTCTTTTGGAATTCTGGTTCGCCTCTACCGAACAGGCCGTCTTTAACGCCCCATCCCGTTAGTGCCCGTGCGGCTTCCATGACGTCAGTCTGCGTGTAGCCGCCGTTTACGCCCAGCGTGTGCAGCTCCAGCAGTTCACGGGCATAGTTTTCGTTCGGTTTATCGTCGTTCTTCGTCTTCGTATTTACCCGTCCATCTAGATACCAGAGCATGGCTGGACTTTTCGCAGTGGCCTTCAGTAGCTCCGGGAAGGAACCCATTGCATGCCTGCGGATCACGTCGCGATCATGTGCAGCGGTGAGCCAGCGGCAGTCTCCCTTTGATGAATCAATATTGAAGTGGTCCGTCCAGAAGTGCACCATCACTTCCTGAAGTTGGCGTTTCGACTTGGTCGCGCGGATCACGGTGAAGCTGAGCATTTCGTCGAGCAATCCGTCGATCGTGAAATTGTAGAGGTCGCCCGGTGTGTGCTGAAGGTATTCGAATCGCTGCGTCGCACGTTCGGCGAGGGTGTCGTCGATCGATTCGGGATCGAGTTGCTGCTTGATGAAGGCATCAGCTGCCTGATCCTTGTCAGCGTGGAGGGCCGACACCCTGTCATAGTCACCGGGCACCGCGCCAAAGGTCAGCCGGTTCAGACAATGCGACACCGCACAGATTTCTGAGTGGTCGGGAGCGCTGAAGGGGGCCAGAGGTTTATCCGTTGAACCGAACTGAAGGAAGGCCGGGGTGTCGAATCCGAACGGGCTATCGGAGCAGCCGACGCTCGCTCCGGCTCCACCCATGGCTGCGAGTCTCAGGAAATGGCGCCTTGATAGACCGCCAGCGAACGGATGCCGGATCATGACGACACCACCTCCGTGTTTTGTCTGGCTTCCGCCTCGCGTTCTTCAGCTGCGATGGCTTCCGCTTCGGCCAGCTCGAACTCTTTCTCCTCTTTCCAGGTGCGACGCATGTCGGACAGTGTCAGGAAAGTTACGCCAGTACCGAAGATGAGCGCCAACGGCATCCAGATGAACCAGCCAGCGATGGGCAGCAGGAAGGAAAATGCCAAAACGATACTGCCTCGCAAAGAGCGCCGCCAGGGATCGGTGCGGTCGCACTGCGAGGGCATTCCATTGCCGATTCGAGTGGCCAGTACCGCCGTCCCCGCCAGCGCTGCAGTAAAGACGACAAACATCAACGGCCAACCTAGCACCCGGCCTGGAACCGGCTTGCTAAGCAGAAATCCGGTAATAAAGGGGGCCAGACCGACTCCAAGCCCGATGAGCAGAGCTTTTCCCGGCCGTGCACAGTGGGTTTGCGCCTGGCGGATGAATCGGGGAAAGAGGCTCGCGAACATGAGCCAGATGCAGGTAATCACAGCGAGGAGGCCGGCGATCGTGAATGTAACGGCTAGAACTTCGGCAATAATCATAATAAATAGTGTTATTCAGGGATAATGAGAGATTAGGCCGGGGCTGTCTGGCAGGCAACTGGTCTTACAAAGTGGTACATTTTGAGACAGATGTTGCCATCTGGCCAGTGAGCCGTTAAAGACTGGCAAATGCTAAAACATCTTCGAGCATTAGAAAGTGACCGACGCCGACTGAAAGTCGGCGTCATTGGTTGTGGCGCAATGGGTAGGGGCGTTGCTCTCCAAGTCGCGCAAACTCCAGGCATGGAGTTGGCGTTTATTGCGGATCTGGCCGATGAGGCGATCTCGCGGACTTTGACGGCAGCTCAGACCCACGGCATTCCTGTTAACGACGTGAAAAATCTGCCGACTCTGGCGGAAGGTCAATGCCTCACGACGAACGATGCTGCGGCGCTGCTGGAGGCGGACAATGCCCTGGGGCTGGATGTGCTGGTTGAGTGCACAAACTCGATCGCGCCAGCGGCCAGATACTGTCTCGCAGCGATTGCCAGGAAGGCACACGTCGTCCTGATGAATGCTGAGGTAGACCTGGCGCTGGGACAGTTGCTGGCGCACGAAGCAGCGCTCAATGATGTGATTGTTACCAGTGATGCCGGTGATCAGCATGGCGTGCTGGCACGCATGATCGAGGAAATCGAAATGTGGGGCTTCCGCATTGTGCAGGCAGGCAACATTAAAGGATTTCTCGATCGCTACCAGACTGCTGGCGGCCTGGCTGAGGAGGCGGCAAAGCGCAATCTCAGCCCGATTCAGTGCTGTGCTTACACTGATGGCACGAAGCTGAACATTGAGATGGCAGTCATCGCCAACGCCCTGGATCTTTCGCCGTTCGTGGTCGGAATGGAAGGCCCAGCGTGCAAGGACGTGCGCGAGGTGATGTCGTTGTTCGATTTTGATGCCTACGGTGACGAGGGCAGAGTGGACTACATTCTCGGAGCTGAGCCGGGCGGCGGTGTTTACGTTGTTGGCCACTGCGACAATCCGCATCAGATTCCTTACCTTGAATACTACAAGCTGGGGCAGCCGCCCTATTACTTGTTCTATCGCCCATATCACCTCTGTCACCTGGAAACACCATGGGCGATAGCGGAAGCGTGCTTGTTCAAGCGAGCGTTGCTTGCGCCGCCAGCCTCGAAGAAGAATGATGTCTATGCCTTCGCAAAGACGGACCTTCCTGCTGGAACGCGCATTGGACACGCGATCGGTGGCGATCACCTGTATGGCATGATCGAGACCACTGCTTCTGCAAGCGCCCGGGGTGCTGTCACGATGTCGGAGCTGGAGTCTGAAGGGGGCGAGTCGCCCGTTTTGCTGCGCGATGTTAAGAAGGATCAACCGCTAGTCGCTGGAGACATCCAGATTCCGGATTCCGATCTGCAGCGTCTTCTGGCTCGTCAGGCAAGTATCGGTAATTCTGCTTCATGAGGATCGGTAGCGCAGGGAAACCTAACGTTGTGATACTCGGTGCCGGAGTCTGCGGTCTGTACGCCGCACGGACACTCGTGGAGCGGGGGATCAAAGTAACGATTATCGAGCGTGATCCCATGCCTGGTGGGCTGGCTGCGGGACACAAGTTCGGGGAGAATTTCTACGACATGGGAGTGCACATGCTGCACGAGCATGACGAGGAGATTTTCGAGGACATGAAAATGATCATGGGCGACGAGCGTATTCCGGTTCAGCTGGATGCGAAGATTCGGTGGGCGGGATCGTTTTACCGCTACCCGCTTCAGTTCATGGATATGGTGCAGGGTATCCCGCCCTACACTCTGGCAAGTTGTGTGCTGGGTCTATTCTGGTCGCAGGCCTACTACAAAATCTTTCCAGAAGAGCCTGAAGATGCTGAGGAGGCATTGATTCAACTCTACGGGAATCCGCTGTACGAATTCTTCTTTCGCGAGTTTACTGAACGCTACTGGGGGATGCCCACGCGGGAGATCGCGGCAAAATTTGTGACCACCAAGATGCCGCGGCTTTCCGCTGTCGACGTATTGAAGAAATCGCTGGGACGCTTTGGCATTTCGGCAAAGCAGGGCAAAGCCGTCGACAGTGCCCTTCGGGATGAAACGCTTCACTACTCGGCGACCGGCGCGGAGACGATGCCTCGCAAGCTATCGGAATTCGTGGTGGAAAAGGGGGGCAAGCTCCGCCTTGGCTGCGAGGTGACGGCGGTCGATATGCGTGGCAGTTTCGTCAATTCAATCAAATTCCGCAATGCCGAGGGTAAGGACGAGCGTATTGACTGCGACTATTGCCTGTCCACCATTCCGCTGCCGGTGCTGGTCGATCGTGTGACTCCGTCCGTCCCGCCGGAACTGGTCGATGCGGCCGGGCACCTGAACTTCAACGCCATCACCATTCACGGCCTTCTGGTGAAAAAACAGAAGTGCCTCGACGCCCTCTACGTCTACTATCGCGAGCGCTTTTTCCATCGCATCGGCGAACCAAAGAATGCCGGGATGAAAGTGACACCGTCCGATCACACGACACTGATTGTCGAGACCACCTGCGTTCCCGGAGGCCCCAAGTGGGAGGTGACCGATGAGGTGAAGGCGGCGATCGTCCGCGATCTGGAGGCTGAGAATATCTGCAAGGCAGATGAAATCGTTGAGTGGAATGTGATGCGATCACCCAACGGTTATCCCCTTTACCGCAAGGGATTCGAGGAACATTTCGACAAGATTGCCGCTTTCATCGATGGAGTGGACAATCTACATACCACCGGGCGCAACGGCGGTTTTTGCTACCCCAACATGCACGGTGCCATGCGTCTCGGAGCGGATGCTGCGGACCGGGTAATCGAACGCTTCTTCCCGTCGGCAGCTTCGACGGTTTCGTGAATGGCTCAGGCCATCGACAGCCAGCCCAAGTCTATCTTCGACCGTTGTGAGGCATTCGCAGCATTCGATTGATGCAGCTCAGCCTGTAAACTGGCTATGGTGTCCTCCAGTTGCTGGATGCGATCGTTTGCCCGCGTGAGGGCGATCAACAGTTGATCGATCGTGGCCGCGTTTGCTGGCGACTCATTCGGTTGACCTGTTGTCGTTTCGTTTTGATTGGATTCCATTGATGGTGCCTTCATTGTGTCTTTCTGACTCGTAATACGAAGGAACCTTAGCAAATGTTTCACACATGGCGGTTACAACCGCGTAAATTGTTTGTAACGTCGTGAAGTGCGGCACGAATCATCACTGGGACTGGGCCGGTCCACCCTTGAGGTATAAGATGGCACTGGCGGCAGATGCCGGATCCGCGCGATGAACTAGCGTTGAGGCACTTGCATCGATCGTGCGGGCGACGATTCCCTCGAAGAGAACCGTCTCACCCTGCATGATTTTCACGGGTTGATCGAGATCCAACAGCACGTCATTCAGAAGTAGAGTCAAGTCGTCCGCCGTTCCGTCTTTGATGGAAAGCTGGATCGTCTGGCCGTCGACCGCTGCCTCGATCAGTTGTCCGGCCTTCTCGTTTTCCACTGCCAGCCAGTAGAATCTGGGATGGGTGATATCGTCCTGCAGCCAGACGATTTTCTTAGGCCAGGGATTGCGGTCAAACTTTGCCATCCATGGCACGGCCACGGCGTCCTCCCGGTTCATCCAGTGGCCCTTACCCTCGTGGATGATCACTTCGTGTGTGTAGCCATCGGGATCGGCCTCGTGAAGTTTTGCCAGTGCTTCCTTCCATTCGGCAGCGATTTCATTGCGGCGATAGGCTGCGTCGTTGCCGCCCATGTGCAGGGTGAAAGGAAGATTGCGCAGACCCGCTGGTTTGGTTTCGTTAGGGTGTCCGGCCATCATTGCCGCTGCGGCAAATCGGTCTGCCATGCGCGGTGCCAGCTGGTAGACGCCATCGCCACCAGCGGAGTAGCCCATCAAATATACCCGGTTCGGATTGATGCCTTCGAATACAACGAAATCTGCGATCAGCTGGTCAAACATTGGATCAATGTGCTTCTCGTGCCACAGGTTCCAGGTATCGGTCGGAGCCCGCGGAGCCACGTAGATTCCCTCCTTGGGCTCGTAGAGACGGATTTGATTCTTCCACTGCTGGTCGTTCACTTTCGCCGGAGCATTGCCGCCGCCATGCATCGAGATGAACAAACTGTGGCCGCCCGCTGGTGCTTCGCCGAATGTGCGAAATTCGTATTTCATCTCCTTGCCGTCAAAGGTGACGACCTTCTTTGCAAACTCCTCAGCGCGGGACTGCTTTAGCGATTTCGCCCGGTACTCCCACAGGATCTCCCTGGCGGCTTGGGAGTCCTGCTTGCTCAAGGCAGTTTTAGCAAATGGTTCATCTCCAAGATTCGGACGGTCGCCCGACGGGGTGGCAATCCAGTGCTTGAGTGCGTCGAGCGCAGTGCGGTTATCCTGTGCGGGAGCTGTGTGTGCCAGTGTAAGAGTGAGAAGCAGCGCTGCTACTGCTGAACCCGTGCGGCGAAAAACGAAATTCATGTCTGATGTCCTACCCGTGCATCAGGAAATGTCCACCACAAACAGGTGCGCCGGACTGGGCGAATGCTAGGGCCGTACCCTGACAACTACCCTTTTCTCCGGTAGAAACACGCTTTGCGCTGCGCGCAGGATGTCCGCTTCGGTCACTGCCAGGATGCGTTCGGTCAGTTGCTTGTGAGCATTCAGCCCCAGGCCGTAGAGCTCGTCCAGCGCCACTTGCCGTGCCAGTGAGGCATTGCTTTGATTTTGAATCGTCTGCTTGCCGATCGACTGCATTTGCGCTCGGTGAAGCTCTTCGGAAGTGAGTCCGTGCTGGCTGAGTTTGTCGATCTCGTCGAGCAGCACACTCTCGGCCTGGGCCAATTGCTCGGGCGAAGTGCCAAGGTAGAATACGAAAGCGCCCGGTGCCATGCCGAGCATCTGCGTGGCGCTGACGTAGTAGGCGAGGCCGAGTTCTTCACGGATGCGGACGAAGATTCGCGATGCCATGTCGGAACACGCCTCGTCGATGAGATCGAGCGCGAAGCGATTCGGACTCACTAGCTCCGGGGCTGGGAAGGCGATCGCGAGCACAGCCTGGCGTTTATCGTCGCGGGTGACTGCAATCTCCCGTTCGACCGGGCCAGTGGCCGCAAGAATCTCCGGCGATGTCACCCGCCTTTCTCCCGTCGGCATGGCTGCGAGAGCCTCTTCAATTTGGTCACGCATTTCCTCAGCCCTGATTGCTCCGAACACTGAGATCACGCCATTGCCTCCGCGAATGTGTTCCGCGTGAAATTCCGGTAGCAGCGGGCGTTCGAGAGCGGCAACCGAGTCCTCTGTTCCTGATGGTGGCAGATGAAAAGGGTGGATGGCTGGGAAAAGTGCGCCGCGCAGTTCTCTGAAAGCGACCTGCACCAGCTGATCCTCCTGCGCCTTGATACCTGCAATCAGGGCTTCTTTTTCCCGGGTGACTTCCTTCTCTGGGAACGAAGGGAGCAACAGGATATCGGCCAGGATATCCAGCGCAAGCAGCGTGTCGGGTTGCAGCACTTCGAGCGCAAGTCCCAGGCTGCTGCCGCCAGAAGAAGCACCGATCGAGCCGCCTGCTTCCTCGATCGCCAGATGAATCTCTTCAGCCGTACGCGACTCGGTGCCTTTCAGCATCGTGCGCGCGTGCAATTTGCCGAGGCCGCTGGTAGCCGCCGTTTCCGATAGTAACCCGCCACGGAAATTCGCGTAGAAAGTCACCAGTGGCAGTCGCATGTCCTCGAGGGTCAGCAAGGTGAGTCCGTTCGACAAAGTAGTGCGAGCGATATCGCCGGTACGGGATGAAGTGGCCGCCGCTGTGACGCTGGATGCGGTTCTGCGCGGATTCAGCGACGTCACGGTGAGAGTGCGATCGACTAGATACTTCTGTGCGACTGCCTGCACGTCTTCCGGTCGCACATGCGAAAGTCCCAGAACGTACTCGCGGGTGAAATCGAGGTTGCCAGCGCTGAGCCAGTTGCCGCCGATGTCTCCCGCCTGCCCACGCATGGTCGTCAGGGTATCGAGCTGATCGCTCAGCGACATGCGCAATGCCTTGCCAAGTTCCGCCGCAGAGATGCCATCGTTTTTGATGCGGTCCAGCTGGGCGAGAACGGCGGCCCGCGTTGCCTCTGCTTTTTCAGGATCAAGATCCGCGCTGACCGCAAAGATGCCTTCCTCAGCCGGGGTGTAGGAGAAGGCACCGATCGAGTGTACCAGGCTTTGTTCCTCGCGAATTTCACGGAACAGGCGTGAGCTGCGCCCAGAACCTAACACAGACGCCAAAACGTCGAGCGCCGGCATGTCTGGGTGGGTGAGTCCGGGAATGCGCCAGCCGAGGCACAGCTTCGTCAGCTGCGTGTCGAAGGTCTCGTGAACTTCGCGCCGCCCCAGTTGCATGGGTTCAGGTGTCACGATGACTGGCTCGTAAGCCCGCCGCTCGATGCCCTCGTAGGCGGCTGCTACTGTCTCCATTACCTCTTGCTTGTCAACATCACCCACGATGACGAAAAACACATTGTTAGGAATGTAGTGCGTCTGGTAGTAGTTCACCATCTGGGAGTGCGTCACACTGTTGAACACATCCAGATGCCCGATGACTGGTTCGCGGTACGGATGCTTCTGGAAGACCGTCGAAAACATCAGTCTGCTCGCCTCCCGCCCCGGATCGTCCTTGCCCATGTCAATTTCACGGCGAATGACGTCCTTCTCACGCTCAAATTCATCCTCAGGAAAAGTCGCTTTTGCGACAAGGCTGGCAACCACATCGATTGCCGTCTTCACCCCGGTGCTTGGTGTGTCGATCCAGTAGACTGTGCGGTCAAACGACGTGTAGGCATTGATATAGCCGCCTTCCTTCTGCACATCCTGGGCGATGCCCGCCGTGTTCCGGTTCCCGGCCCCCTTGAACACCATGTGCTCGACCAGATGTGACACTCCACTGCCCAGCAGTGGCCCTTCAAAAATGCTTCCCGTCCGGCACCAGGCCTGAATGCTGGCTACCGGCGCACTGCGATCCGTCTTCAGGATGACTTGCAGACCATTCGGCAGCGTCTGAATAATCGCGTCGGACTTTGGAAATTCGATGGTTGGGATAGAAATACTCACTGCATCCACTGAGGCGCGAACTTCTGAGAGCGCAAGCAGGGAAATCCGGGGAATCCAGACAGACAGCGGTGCATATGCCGCATTCCAGTCTGCGCCAGGCGGCTTCCTAGGCTGGCGCTGGAAGCACGATTTCCTGCAGTAAGGTGCCGTCCAGTTTCTGCATCTTCAGGGACAGTCGGTCACTGGTGGCGATGCCGTGGATGAGGGTGGCTTGATGTGGTTGCGGGCCGCCACCGATGAGTTGGGCGAGCGGTTGCTCCGGGCTGGCCGGCATCCAGGTGTGACTATGCGTGTGGCCGGAGATCACCAATTCGACACCGGCTTCCTGGAGAGTGGGTGCCCAGGCATCGCGGCAGACTTTTGAGAACTCCCACCAGTCAATATCCGTGCGATCGCGTACCCACCAGAGGGGAATGTGACAGAAGAGAATGCGGAATGGAGCTTCTCGAAACCACGGCTGTGTGATCGTCGCCTTGAGCCAATCAGCCTGGCGCTGGCGCATTCTTTTAAAAGCTGCCAGTCCGGCAAAGTAGGGGCTGTCGTCAGGCTTATCTTCGCCTGTGTCCATGACAAGCGCTGCTAGAGGGCCACTGCGAAAGGAGTAGTAGAAGCGGTCATCTGGGGTGCCAGTAAAAGAGGGGAGCTTTCGTGCTGCAGGGCCGCGGAGATCGTGATTGCCGCGTACATAGGCCAGTGGCCAGCGATCGGTAATGGGCAGCCCCTCCGGGGCCAGGTACTGCCCGGCCATTTCGGATTCAAAGTGGACATCGTTGGTTTGGTCGCCGTTCCACAGGAGGAAATCCGGGTTCAGTGCGCTCGTTGACTCGTGTAGCGCTTTGAGCGTCTCGCTGTTTTCATGGGTATCGTTCCAGACGACAAACGACGACGTGGCTGCGCCGGGATCAAGCGTTCTAAATGTGCGCTCAACACCCGGCTCGGGATCGCCAGCGACGATCTTTCCGTGAACCCATTGTTTCACGCGCACCCAGTCGATCGATCTCAGTGTCACGCGGTAGCGCACGGCTTTCCCTGTGGGCAATGGGGGCAGCCGAAACTTGAGAACGTGGCTCTCATACGGGTGCAAACCTCCGACATCTGCGTCCACTCGCTGAAACTCCGCATCTCCCACCGCGAACTCGACGAACCCCGTGGCCGGGCGTCGGAGGGGCTGGAGAATCACCATGTGTTCCGGTGCCGGGCCGGTGATGACCGGGGCACCTCCCAGTGCAGGGCCGTCGTGGGGCACAGATTCGACGCTTGTCTCATCTGCTCGCACAGCGATGCCAGATGCCAGGCCCCCAGCGCCCGCACTGAGGAAAAATGTTCGACGATTCATGGCCAGACTGTGAGTGAATTGCCGCGCGATAGCCATGGAATTCTATTGCAAGTAATTGTAAATAATATATATTTGATAATTACTACATTATGCAACTTCTTCAGCTTTCCAAAAAAATGCCATTTCCCTTGCGGGATGGCGAGTCGATCGCAGTAACGCAATCTGCTCGGAGTCTTGCTGGTAAGGGAGTTAATATGGACTTGCTGGCTTTCAACACTGTCAAGCACGCCTGCGATATTGGCGAAGCCCAGTGCGCCCTGAGCCACTATGGTCAATTAGAAGCCGTGCCGCTGGATAATCGGGTTCGGCCCACCGAGGCGCTCAGAAACCTGCTATTTTCCAAAGAATCCTACCACATCGAGCGCTTTGTCGATGCGGCCTACACCGAGAAACTGATCGCGATGCTTCAGGCAAAGCGTTACGACATTGTTCAGTTGGAAACCATTTACATGGCGCCCTACATTCCGGTGATTCGCAAGCACTCTGCGGCCAGAATCGTCCTTCGTGCCCACAACGTAGAGCACGAGATATGGGATCGATTGACCAAGAACACCCAGAATCCTCTCAAACGGCTTTATCTGGAAATTCTCACCAACCGGCTGCGTACCTTTGAAATCGATCAACTCGACAGGATCGATGCGATGCTGTCGATCTCGGCAAAGGACGACGAGCATTTCCGCCAACTGGGCTATCAGGGGAGGTCGCGGGTGATTCCCATTAGCTTGAATCTCGATCCATACCATGCCCGCCACGACTGGGACGCTGTCACACTCTCGTTTATCGGCTCTCTCGACTGGTTCCCAAATCTGGAAGGACTGGAGTGGTTTCTTCAGAATGTCGATCTCGAAGGGTTGACCTGTCCGCGAACCGGGAAGCCGGTGGAGTTCCACGTAGCCGGACGCAACCCTCCCGACTCGATCGTATCCCATCCTCTGCCATCATTGGTCTTCCACGGAGAGGTTCCTGAGGCGATTGACTTCATCAATGATCATCCGCTGATGGTGGTGCCGCTTTTCTCTGGAAGTGGAATGCGCACGAAGATTCTCGAAGCGATGGCGCTCGAGCGAGTGGTGATCACTACCAGGCTGGGCCTTGAGGGCATCGATGCTGCCGACGGGGAAGAGGTTTTGATTGCCGACACCGGAGTCGAGTTTCGGGAGAAATTCGCGTATCTGCTGGAGAATCCAGATCGCATCGCAATGGTTGGCAAAGCGGCGCGCCGACACATTGAGGAAAACTACGATGCGCCGGTGGTGGCAGACGATTTGCAACAATTTCTTCGAGGCACAATTGGGGAGGACGAAACGGTAGCGATATCTCACCGCTTTGCGTGATCGGAGTTGCGCACCTGCCGAGATGCGGCCACTAGTGTCGTGCGTGCGTTTCCTGATCTGTGACCCTGAGCGAAAGGAGGGAGCCCTCCGGCCTGAATGAAAGGAGTAGTGTCTACTCTGAGCGATCTGCGTTCCGAGACTCGTCGGTTCTTCGCTGAAAATCACCTGCAGGTATTTCCGATCCGGCATCACCTGAAAGGCTACAGCGCCGGTGCCTTCCGCAAAGACCTTCGGGCGGGGCTGGACGTGGCGCTGCTTGGACTACCGCAGGGTATGGCGTACGCGGCGATCGCCGGGCTGCCTCCGGTGCAGGGGATCGTGTGCGCGGCGGTGGCGGCAATCGTCGGGCCGTTTTTCGCAAGCTCGCGGCTCACCGTGCCCGGGCCGACGAACGCGACCGCATTTATGGTGGGAGCGTCGATTCTCGCTTCCACAAACGGGGCCGCCGTTCTCCAGCAGAACCTTTTGCTCATGCCCCTGCTGGTATTGATGGTAGGCCTGCTGCTGGTGATCGGCGCCGTGTTCCGGTTCGCCGATCTGATCCAATATATCAGTCGCAGCGTGGTGGTGGGGTATGTCACTGGCGCTGCCATTTTGATCTCTGTCAATCAACTCAAGCACGTGCTGGGCTTCGAGCGGGGATTGGTCTCTGGTAAGACGTTTTTTGGGATCGTCGCCTCGACGTGGAGCGGGCTGTCGCATACGCAGGCGGTGCCACTGGGACTGGCGCTGGGCACCATTGTCCTGTTCTGGTTTCTCAGAAAGAAATTGCCGAGGTTTCCAGCGTTCGCGGGCATTCTGGTGTTCATGTCCGCCGTTGGTTTCTACATTGATCGCAGCGGACTCCTCGGACGGATCGGTGGTCATACGCCAACTCTTGACCAGTTCAGTGCAGACGACATCGGCCTAAAGCTGGAAAGTCTTGGCGACGGGCATCTTTTCGAGCACATCAGTCCGCTCATGGGAATCGCGATCGCGATCGCGTTTCTTGCGGCCCTGGAGAATTCGATCATGGGCAAAACACTGGGCAGTCGCACGGGGCAGCAGCCTGATATGAATCAGGACATGTTTGGGCTGGGGGTTACCAATATTTTTACCGGCCTCTTCAGCGGCATGCCGGCTTCTGGATCGCCGACCCGCTCGGCTCTCAATCACGAAAGCGGTTCAATGTCACCGGTCTCTACGATTTTCAGCGGCCTTCTCTGTCTCATTGGCGCATTCACGCTTGGGCATCTGGCCGGTTATGTGCCGACTTCCGTCCTTGCGGCTCTGATCATCTGCATCGCTGCATCACTCATCAATCGTCGCAATCTGAGAATCTGCTTCAATGCTACTCGCTCCGACGCGGCTGTGCTGGTGGTGACGATTTTCTCCACCCTGCTCATGCCCTTGCATGTCGCAATTTTCGTCGGAGTGGGAGTTTCGGTCATTCTCTATCTGCGCAAGGCGGCGCAGCCTCAGCTCGTCGAATATGAATTTAATGACAAAGGCGATCTGCTGGAGGCGGAAGGGGGGCATGCCAGGAGATTGCCGGGAATTTCCATCGTGCATGTCGAGGGTGATCTTTTCTTCGGTGCAGCAGAGCTGTTCCGCACGCAGATCCAGCGCACTGCTGCAGATCCCAATCTGCGCGTGATTATCCTGAGATTGAAGAACGCCCGCCATCTGGACGCAACAAGTGTGATGGCGCTCGAGGAATTGATCAAATTTCTCAGTGCTCAGGGTCGGTTCCTGCTCGTCAGTGGTGCCATGCGTGATGTCTACAAAGTCTTGCGGAACTCCGGAATGATCGAGGTGATTGGACGCGATAATATTTTCATGGGAGTTCCAAGTAATCCTAACATTTCCACAAAAAATGCGCTCAAGCGCGCTCAAACATTGCTGGGCACGACCGACGCAGAGGTTCACATCTTCTACGATCCCAGCAAATCCTGAGCTGTTTCAAATCTGACCGGCCTGTGCATCCTCTAATCGATCATTTCATTCTCTATCTGGCTACCGAGCGGGGACTGTCGGACAACTACCAGTTGTCCGTTCGTACATCCCTGGAAGCTGCGGTGACCTGGCTGGAGAAAGAGCGTGGTGTCACCGCTCCCGAACAGGTAAAGCTGGAACATTTGACTGACTACCTTGCAAAGCGCAAGGCCGATGGTCTGGCTGCAGCGAGCCTGCGCCTGATCATGATCGCGTTGAAAATCTTCTTCCGCTTTCTTGTCGCACGGAAGGGGCTGGCAAAGAACGTCGCCGATGAACTGGTGGCTCCCCGGTTGGAACAGTATCTTCCAGAAACGCTGAACGGGCCTGAGGTGGAGAGAATACTGGAGTCGATTCGTGGTGATCGACCACTCGGGCTCCGTGACCGAGCATTGCTGGAAATGCTCTATTCAAGCGGGCTGCGCGTGTCGGAAGTGGTGAATGCCACGCTCGACCGCATCGACTTGAACGCCCGCTTCATCCGCGTCATCGGCAAGGGCAACAAGACGCGGATCGTGCCTGTGGGCAGGAGGGCCGTGGAAGCAGTAGAGGCCTACCTGACCACTGAACGTCCGACGCTGGTGACCAGAAAGACGGGGAACCACATTTTTATCTCAGTGCGCGGGACGAGGCTGACGACGCAGAGAGTCTGGCAGATTGCCAAAAAGCGAGCGGAGCTGGCAGGGATAGAGACGCACGTTTATCCGCACTTGTTTCGGCATTCGTTTGCGACGCATCTGCTCACCAATGGCGCTGACCTACGCGTGATCCAAGAGCTGCTGGGACACGCGGATATTTCAACGACACAGATTTACACTCACGTAGATCAGGGCCGCCTCAAAGCAGTGCACAAGCGCTTTCATCCCCGGGCTTGATTCTGCGTGAGGAGCTGCTCCCGATCAGGCGGACAGTTCGCTGGGCATGGTAACCCAGTCGTTGATCTCAGGGAGCACGTTCAGGAGCGAGGATCGAAGGGTATCGCGGAGCAGCTGATTAAACTCATCGCGGCGGTCTGCGCTTGATTTTTCCAGCTGCAAGCGGACGGCCAGAACCTCTGGAGCCTGTCGCGCCACGGAGTAGGCTTCGCTGATTCTTGCCTTGTGGGCTTCAAGCAAGTGTGCGGGCACGTCGAACAACCGGGCGACTTGCTCATACGGCTCCACCAATCTACCGAAGGGCACATGCAGCCCGGCATTGATCAGGCGCTCAAGAAATGGCCGCACTGTGCTGTCCTGTTCGAGCATCGCTTCGTAAAGAGCCTGCTGATAGCGCTGGCCAGCCTCCCGGTAGGCATTGCGAGCCTCTACTACTTTTCTGTCTGTCCACACCTGCCGAAGTGCGCTGCGAAGCTGCTGCTGATCGGCCTGGGAAAGTTTATCCAACTCTGTGCGCAGGACTTTGCGCTTCTGCTCCAGTGAACTGGGCTGCCGATCGGGCGGTTGCACCTGAGGAGCCACGGGCATGTCATCAAAGTCCGGCATTCCTCCCAGTTCTGGAACGTCTCCCAGCCCGGGCATTTCATCGTCAGTTGGCATATCCGGCATTGCTGACGGCATATCGGGCATTCCAGATCTGAAGGGCGGACTCATTCCATTATCCCGCGGATCCTGAGCGTTCGCTTGCATGCACGGCCACACGGCGGCAGAACCTAGAGCCAGGGCTGCTACGAGCGGTTTCAATCGAAAAGGGATCTGCCGGAAGGGCGAGGATTCGAACGGTAAGACTTGCACGCCAGATTGAACCACGGGAAATGGAAAGTGTCGCGGTCGATCTGAAATTCGTTGAATCTTGCGTTCTTGTCAGGTGCGGGCTAGGGAAAAGACGCCTATGCCAGACTCCGACCCACCAGCCGAATCCATTGAAAATGACGCGCAGAACCTGCCTGAGGATTCTGAGAGTCCGAGCAATGTAGCAGATCCTTCAGCAGCGGGAGCCACCAAGGCCAAGCCGAAAGAGAACCCGCTGATGAACATCTTGATCAACGTTCTCATTCCAGTCGTTGCTCTGAGCGCCCTCAGTAAAGAGGATGGGAAGTTATGGCAGATAGGACCGCTCTGGGGGATGATTGTTGCTGTGGCGTTTCCTGTGGTTTATGGAGTTTGGGATCTGATTTCCCGGAGGAAAGTGAACTTCTTTTCCGTGGTTGGGATTATTGGAGTCCTGCTGACGGGGGGCATCACATTGTATGTTTGGAATGAAGACGGAACCGTAAAGGGAAATGCCGCGTTCCTCTTCGCTGTAAAAGAGGCGACCATCCCTACGGTCTTCGCAATCCTCATTCTCGGCTCGCACTTTACCGGCAAGCCACTGATGCGGCTATTCCTTTACAATCCTGACTTGTTCGATGTCCCCAGGATTGAGCGCGCGATCAAAAAGCGGGGAGAAGATGTGAATTATCAGAAGGCGCTGTTTAACACGACCTGCATCATGGCGGCATCGTTTCTGGTGAGCGCCAGCCTGAACTACTTTCTGGCAATGTATTTTTTGAAAGGCGAGGAACATAGCCACGTCGCTTACAACGATGCGATCGGCAAATTGACCGGCTGGGGCTACCTTGTCATCGGGGTTCCGTGCATGGTGATCTGGTTCATTGCTGGCTGGCTGCTGGTGAAGCGCCTGAAGTCACTCACTGACCTTGAGTTTGAAGACATGACTGTGCCACGCTGAGTATGTGATGAGCTTTTATGTCCGGGCGCTTTGTTTGATTGTGCTATTGCCGCTGTCTGCGGTCTATTCACAGGACGCCTGGTACCGGGTAGAGGGCATACTGGAATCAGGGGAGGAGCAGCTCAATGGAGTGCGCCTGCTGGTGCCTTGGGCGTCTGTGGATTCTGCTGCTGGAAAGATCAGTGTCAGGGTTGTGTTCCGGAATGTGAAACGGGAAGCCGTCGATGCCTTCGGACTCATGGCGGCAGAAGACTACGTTTTGACGCTCGCTGACGGCCAGCGATTGCCTGCGAAAGCCAAGTCCGAATCGCTGGCGCTGGTCGTGCCTTCCAGAGGTTTGGCCCCTACGCAGTCAAACTCTGGCGTGGTAGCCTTTTCCGCCCCTGTTGGTAGTGAGTTCAAAGGCCCGGCAGTTCTGGAGGTGTCCCGATTCGGCCGCGCAGGTTTCGATATCTCTCCTTCGCGGGCATTTGTTCCACCGCCCGTCGGGAAACTCCTTCCTGTCAATCAGGTGTTGAGAAGTAATCATGATGCCATGTCGCTCGTGGCGCTGGAGGTAGACAGCGCAATGGTTACCAAAGACGGGAAATTGGTGATATCGTTAGGGTTTCGCAACACTGGGCGTGCGGATTTGAAAATAAGCACTCGCTTGACTGGCGGCGATGCCCGGATTGCTGACGGAGAATTAAACGTCAGTGCTCCCGATGCGGTTTCCCCAGCGCTGGAGCACGGGATTACTCCCAAGTCCTCCATCCTGGCAGCCGGCACTCCACACAATGGTACTGTGCGCTTTCCGCTGTCGCACCCGGTAGCGGCTGAGCAGTGGCAGTTTTTTTACCCAGGTTACGAACGGTTGGGGGCGCAGTGGAATTCCTCGAAAGGACGTTTCGACGTCAAAGTGATGGCAAGCGAAAGCAATGAGCCGGCCTCGGAAACGACTGCCACCGATGGGGGCGGGCTCGCCGCAGAGGATCGTCGGTTCCGGGGGATTGAGTCGCTGCTAAAGCGCCTGCAAGCCCTGATCACTGCCGGAGATACGGATGCCTATCTGGCATCGCTGCCGCTTCATCTGAGGGAATCACACGGGCGGCTGCTCCGTGATGCAAAGAAGGTGAATGCCACAGGTTTGACCTTTGAGCTCCCTCCACTGCAGCGATTCGAGCAGGGGCCGGATGGCTCGGTGCCCGATGTGCAGGTGCTACTCCAGTACGCGCTGCACGATGGCGAAAAGCTCAATCGCATGACGGCATCGGCAGTGGCCAGATTCGCAGAGGACGGCGGGCAGTGGCGGATTGTAGATTTGCGTTTTGTTAAAGCTGCGCCGTTCTGGCTGCTGGGATATGTTTCCAGCGAACAGACCGATCACTTCACGATCTACTACCGGGCAGCGTCCGAATCGGCTGACAAGATTGGCAAGGCCGGGCGGCAAATGGAGAAAGCCTACCGGGAACTTAAGCGAAAGGGAATACAGGTGGAGGAAAAGAGCGTCGCGATCTTTCTGGATCAGGTGGAAGACTTTGCGGCAGTCGCCGGGATTGATGCAGATCGCTTTGATGGCGCGGCCATGCTTCAATATCAGAAGACTGGCGACCAGTTTGAAGTGCGCAATCGCCTGATTTATATCAATGACACGCGTTTTGTAACGGGCGAGAGATTGTGGGGCATGCAGGACAGGCAGTCGACAATTACCCACGAGCTGGTGCATCTCTATCTGAGCGAAGACACGCGTCCATGGATTCCTTCATGGGTGGTGGAGGGGATCGCCATCCACTTCGCTGATCAGCACAACTCCTGGTCCCGCCGCGCGCTTCGCCAGAATCCCTATTTCGAAAAAATCAGCCTCAGCGAGTTGAGTAAACAGCACACGCTGACGGAAGGAAACGACGCTCGCGCCACACAGGCCGCCTACCTGCTGTCCGGAGAAGCCTTCTCCCAGCTGGACAAGAAAGCGAAGGGCCAGAAGCTGCTTGACTTCTTCCGCAGCTACTCTGGCTACGACTTCACGAGCATCCGCACAGCGCTTGTCGCAAATGGTGTCAAACTAGCTCCCGATGAGTCGCCCAGCATCGCCACCGCCGGACCTGTGCTGACAGAGATCCTGCTGCGCCAGCATTTCGGCATCAGCCTCGCCACTCTGGATGCCGATGCGAAAGAGACCGTGCGCAAGCGTGGGTTTTAGCTGGGGCTGAAAGGTTGGGACATCCCCTTGCCACAAGGCTTAGATTACCGAAAGCCGAGCCCCATGACCACAGCAGCAAAGGGCTCACCGCAAACGCGGTGTTCGAAGAGAACCTGCTTGCCTGGAACGAGCAACGATGAAACAATGAGCCAATCCGCAAGAGAAGATATGGAAACGAAAACCAGCGACCCCAAACAGAACGAGAAGCGGCTGAGTGCGCGATCATCTGAGGAGCCTTGTGGGGGGAAAACTGCATGCAGGGATCTGCGAACGGGACGCCGGGCAACCGTTGTTCTCACCTAAGTCTCCAAAGAAATGGCTCTTCGCAATGTAGCGCCCAAGTGGGCTCGGATTGGTGTCATTCCAGCGGTTCTCGGAATGGCTGCAATAGGCGTCTTAGGAGGCCTTTACCTCGGCAGGTCGATGGCCGAGGAACAGGGATACTTGGGGATCGCAATAGCGGTCTGTTACGCATCCTTCTTTCTCTATGTCTCCTACCGCGGTTGCGACTTGGTTCGATCACGAAGCGTCAAGGCAGCGATTGTTGGTGACGTCCTCCAATTTCAAAGAAGACCCGATCTTGAACGGGAGTCTATTCTCCTGCGAGATATAGATATAATTGACTACTGTTACAAATCCGGCATGGAGATTGTTGCCGCCATCAAACAACACAATCAAGGAGAACAAGATTAGATGAGAAGGCAGCGAAGAATGCGAACGCATTATGATCCGCTGACTTCCCTATGACTACAAAAGCCCGTTTCAACTTGCCCAGCAAAGCTCCGACCAGCAAGGCATGGTGAATATTTGCGCATCGAGGCAAACGTATAGAATCTGTGTCGTGATTCGTTGAAAATGAAACAGAGCTTGGCCATTCTCCTGCTCGCAGTTGTTGCCTTCACGCCCTCTTGCTCAAGAGACCCTGCGACGAGTTCTTCATCTGCGTCAGCGTCAGAAGTCACATTTCTTGCTCTACCCTCAGACTCCAAGTCAGTTCGTTATTGGAATCATTGGCACAATCGGATCGCTGTGTTCGAAACTTCTGAGGCAGATTTCCGTTCAGCGTTTCCTTCGATAATTTTTGAAGAGATCAAGGAACCCAAGTCCTACTACGTTGGCGGTTTTGGGGACACGAGCAAATCACCTTGGAGGCAGAACATCCGTGCAGAAGCGTCTTCCGGGCTCTTCTACGAGCAAATCGCTGAGAATGGCGGTGGCGAAACTATTCTGTATGACCGGGCGGCTGGAACAGGCTTTTATGAGTATGCTGCGTGGTAAGCAAATTCGAACCGAACAATAAAGGTTGCCCGGCGTGGTTGAGATTGTGTTTGAGCAGATGGAATATGAAAAAGCTCGCGCAGTTAAACGTGGGTGCGCAGACTGAATCATGATTGTGATGCTTCGACAGGAACAATTGACGTTGGAAGGTGGGTGCGCCGATCGTCACATACTGGGCGGGACTGGGATTCTACTCGACGCCAATGACCGATGCGGCGGCGCAGCAGTTGGCCGAAGGCGGATGGAATGTTGTCTGGTGCCATGAGAAGGAACTGGACGTGGTAATGAGGCACGGGCTTCGAGCTCAACTCAACGATCCGTTGCTTACTCCCTCCACGCTCGATTCCCCCGACAGACTCAAGGCGCTCGATGCGCTCATTGAGCGCGTCCGGGAGCACCCCGCACTCTACCATTACTTCATAGGGGACGAACCGGGGGCAAAGAACTTTCGGCTCTTCCGGGAATTTAATGGGT
>JAGROY010000019.1 GCA_020439995.1 Verrucomicrobiia bacterium | reverse complement strand
TTTCGAGTGAAAGAGAAAGGCAGCCTGCGGATGGCGCTCAATCTGGGTGAACTCGGGTCAGCTGCTGTGCTTCTCATTGCCACTATTTTTGCCGTGCAGTGGTTGTTGCCAGCCGAATGGGGAGAGTTGCGGGAAGGCGTCCCATACACTGCGAATGGCGTCTTCTTTGCTATTCTCTTCGGACTGTTCGTGGGCTTGGCGATTGGGAAGATTACTGAGTACTACACCGGCTCCGGAACCCGTCCGGTCCGCTCGATTGTCGATCAATCGGCTACCGGAAGTGCCACCAATATCATCGCTGGACTGGGCGTCGGCATGATGTCGACGGCTCTGCCGATTCTGGTTCTCGCAGGCGGAATTCTCGGTGCCCACTACTTTGCTGGCCTGTATGGGATTGCGATCGCGGCAGTTGGAATGCTATCGAATACCGGCATTCAGCTGGCGGTAGATGCCTACGGGCCGATTTCTGACAATGCGGGAGGCATCGCTGAGATGGCTGAACTGGAACCTGAGGTGCGGCAGCGCACGGACAAGCTGGACGCTGTCGGCAACACAACCGCAGCAATCGGCAAGGGATTCGCGATCGGTTCGGCTGCCCTGACCGCGCTGGCTCTGTTCGCAGCATTCAAGACGTCGTATCAGGCGACGCATCCAGGGACTCCGCTGGTAATTGAAATTACCGATCCCAAGGTGATGGCGGCCTTGTTCGTCGGCGGCATGTTGCCATTCCTGTTTTCGGCATTGTCGATGAACGCCGTGGGGCGCGCTGCCATGGCAATGATCGAAGAGGTGAGGCGACAGTTCCACTCGATTCCTGAGCTGAAAGCAGCGCTCGACGCGATGCGCCGCAATGATGGCAAGGCCGCGGCTGACTGGAGTGAAGCCGATCGCATCATCTTCGAAGCTGCTGACGGCAAACCGCAGTATGGCAAGTGCGTCGCCATCTCGACTCAATCTGCTATCAAACAGATGGTGAGGCCCGGCGTGCTTGCTGTGTCCGCGCCGGTGCTGGTGGGATTCTTTGGTGGGGCGTCAATGCTGGGGGGACTGCTGGCCGGCGTCACCGTGTGTGGGGTACTGATGGCACTGTTCCAGTCCAATGCAGGTGGCGCATGGGACAATGCCAAAAAGATGATTGAAGAAGGCGTGACCATCAACGGTGTCGAATACGGCAAGGGTTCCGAGCCGCACAAGGCCGCTGTGGTAGGGGACACCGTCGGCGACCCGTTTAAAGACACTTCAGGCCCGTCACTCAATATTCTGCTGAAGCTGATGTCGGTGGTGGCATTGGTGATTGCCGGGTTTATTCCGTAACCTTGCTACCGAAGTGGTGCCATAGCTCTAAAGGGACTCCGGCATCTGCAAGAGCCCGGCAATCTTGGCCAGAAGTCGACCAGCGGCACCACCGTCGAGTACGCGATGGTCGAAGCTCAGGGTGAGTTGCGCTTCGACGACTGGGACAAATGTCAGGCTGGCCTCGTCCCACGATGGAACCTTGCGGCCTGCACCAAGTCCGAGGACGAGATTCTGCTCGGGCAGGGGTATGGGTGTCGCCCACTCGATGCCGAAGCTGCCGAAGTTGGTCACGGTGGCTAAGCCGGGGGTGCTTGCTTCTTTGGGAAGGCGCCGGTCGCGGGCCAGCCTGACGAGATCATCATAAATCGGAACGAGTTCCGCCAGCGTCTTTGTGGCGACGTCGTGGATCACGGGGACGAGGACCCCATCGTCTACTTCCACGGCGAAACCGATATCGATCGATTTTGGGTGGACGATGCGCTCACCGATGAGTCTGCCTGCGACTGCAGTGTTCTCTGCAATGGCAAGGCCCAGGGCACGAACGGAATACAACGCTGGCCCGGCTTTCGCCTCCTGTGTCTTGCGGTGCTGGAGTACGGCATCCAGTCGAACGGGGGTGCCGACCGTTGCGAGCGGCCGTACCCAACTGCGCCGCATTGAGTCCGCGACGGCGATCCGCATGGGCGATGCAGGCGTCATCTTCTGCGCTTCGAGCTTCAACAGAAAGGCTTCGAAGTCTTCGACAGTCACCCGTCCAGCAGCGCCGGTGCCTGCGATTCCAGCGAGGTCTGCAGCGTTCAGGCGCAGCTCATCCATGCGTGCCCGCATACGGGGAGAAATGTAAGTGGCACCAGTCGCCTGGGCGGGAACGGGAAGGCCTTTGATCGTTGGTTCGACTTGCGTTGCTCCGGCTGCTGCAGCCCCCGGCGGC
This sequence comes from Verrucomicrobiia bacterium, assembly GCA_020439995.1. Classification (GTDB taxonomy): domain Bacteria; phylum Verrucomicrobiota; class Verrucomicrobiia; order Verrucomicrobiales; family DEV007; genus JAGROY01. Next base: position 10,863 of record JAGROY010000019.1, on the reverse strand, counting down.
GAGGGGGGAGCCTCGCTAACAGGTATGGCGACACCTGCGCTTAGCAAGTCGTCCAGCGTCGCGCCGAAGTGTCCTGTTTCTTGTTCTGGTGTCAGGCTGACTCCAGAGCGGAGTGCCTCCTCCTCAGTCACCTCCAGAAACCCTAACGTTGCACCCACAGGATAACTTACATCGGGCTCAGCGGTTATCTTTGTGACCAGTCCGGCACAGGGAGTCGTCACACTCATCACGGCTTTGTTGGTTTCGACTTCGATGATCTCCTGGTCCGTGCTGACATGATCGCCGGGAGCGACATCGATAGAAAGGATGACGGCTTCAGCGATGGATTCGCCTAACTGGGGCATCACGATCGGAATTTCAGGCATGGCTGCGTGTCAGATAAATTTAAGGATGGCTCAAAAGCGGAGCATGCCCCGGAGGACTTCGGCAATGGCTCGCGCGGTCGGGCGATGCGCCGCCCAGAGGTTTGGGTGATAGGGAATAGGTGTGTCCTTTGCATTCAGACGTTGTGGCGGGGCGTCCAGCAGGTGGAATCCTTCAGCGGCGACGCGGGCCACGACCTCAGCGGTGACACCGCCCCAGGGGAATGCTTCGCCCACACAGAGGAGCCGCCCGGTGCGCGCGACTGATCCCAGAATCGTGTCGGTATCGATCGGTTTGATGCTGCGAAGGTCGACGATTTCGATTTCGTATCCGTCTTTCAGGAGTTCATCCGCAGCGCTCAGGCTCTCGTGGAGCATCGCGCTGTAGGTGACGATCGTCGCGTGTTTGCCCGAGCGTGTAATTCTCGCTTTGCCGACAGGCAGGCAGTTTTTCGGATCAGGAAGAGCCGGTTCCTTCAGGTGATAATAGAGCAATTTGTGCTCGCAGAAAATGACCGGGTCATCGAGATCGATCGAATCCAGCAGCATTGAGTAGGCATCGCCAACGGTAGCCGGAGTCAAAACGATGAGGCCCGGATAATGGGCGTAGATCGCCTCCATGCTCTGGCTGTGAAAGGGACCACTGCCAGCCGTGCCGCCGGATGGCAGGCGTACGGTGATGGGGCAGGGGACATTCGTGCGCCAGAAGTGGGTGGCTGCCTGATTGACGATCTGATTGAAAGCGAGCGATGAGAAGTCGGCGAACTGGATTTCGACAATCGGACGCATGCCTTCGATCGCTGCTCCGATCGCAACACCCAGCATCGCGTCTTCACTTATCGGAGCATCTTTCACCCGCCCCGGGAATTCCGCAGCGAGGTTCTTGGTAGCCTTAAATGCTCCTCCAAAGTCAGCGATGTCCTGCCCGTAGAGGAACACGGCAGGGTTGCTGCGAAGTGCCAGCGCCTGGGCTTCGCGAATGGCTTCAAGGTAAGTAATACTCACGGGTGATGGCAGGACGTTCCGTATGGTCTCCCGGAAACCATCATGCGTGTGATGACGACCCTTCAATCAGCCAGGCCGATGCAAGATTAACCCACCGCTCGCTGAACGGATCCGGCTTGGGCTCCTGCTGAGCGCAACTGACGGCCTCGCGCACTTTTTCCCTGGCTTCTTCTTCCCATGCTTTGAGGTCGACCGCAGTCGCCCACTCTTCGTTGATCATACGTTGTTGTGCTACTTCGATACAGTCACGACCGAGCAGCGAGTCCTTGAGGTTTTTTGAAACGTAGGAGCCATCGTCGTGCTCGCCGTGGCCGGAGAGTCGGAGCAATTTTCCGACCACCAGTTGTGGCCCGTGGCCTTCACGTGCCCGCTCGACGGCCAACGAAAAAACACGAAGGCACTCGTAGAGATCGACTCCATCCACCCGGTGCGGCTCGACTCCGTAGCCAATCGCACGATCGGCCAGATCGGCGCAGGCAAATTGTGAGGTATTGGGCGTTGAGTAGGCGTACTGATTATTCGCGGCAGCGATCACCAGAGGAAGTTTTTCAATTGCCGCAGTGTTCATGCCTTCGTGAAATGCTCCGGTGGATGTGCCGCCGTCGCCGATGGTGGCAGCGCCTACTTGTCCTTCGATCCCCCGAAACCGGCGCCCGAGCAGCATCCCTGTGACCACTGAAATCATTGCTCCCAGATGGCTGATCATGGCGGGAATCCCTTCTGCTGGGCGTCCCCGGTGAATATTGCCATCACGCCCTCGCATGGGGCCACGCACGGAGCCCAGATACGTGCGAGTGGCGTCAAGAAGGGGTTCGCCGAATGCAAGCCTGCCGGATTGATCACGGATCAGAGGCGCAAAAATGTCTCGACCGTGCTGAAGGCTCATACCGAGCGCGGTGCTGAAGGCTTCCTGCCCACGGCCTAGGTAAACGCCTCCGACTATTTTGCCCGCATGATAGAGACTCGCGATCTTGTCTTCGAGGGTCCGGGCCAAAAGCATCCAGCGATAGCCATCGATGAACAAATCCTTGAGGCTCTGTTCAGTCGCGGTCGCTCTGGCAATCTCTAGTTGTGGAGTGGTTATGGTCGGTTCACTCATATGCAGGAATCCCGGTCGATAGTATTCTGTACTGTAGCCGAGCACTTCGTGTAAGATCAAAGCTTATTTTGTGGGCCACAGGGCCGCCCTTGTGCACGAAGAGTGTTGCTCACTGACTTTGGATTTCCGGTGCCAGCTGCGCCAGCTCAGCCAGTGCGCGTTCGTGCTGGTGGGGCAAGTATTGAATCGCGTGGAATCCGTGTCGGATCCCGGTGGCGATATTGGCTGGGGCATCATCGAGATAGAGCGTCCGATTTGGAATGATTCTGTGATTGATAATTGCGTCGCGATACATGCCGTCATCAGGTTTCATGCTGCCGCTGATAAAAGAGAATACGCCTCCGTCGAACTGGGAGAATACTGGGTAGCGCTCGAACAACCAGTCTTTGTGCAGGTCGCTCGTATTGGAGAACAATACCAGCCGGTAGTTTTCGCAGAGCGTGTCGACCAATTGGTGCATTGGTTGGTTTGGTTCGAAAATGTCCTGATATACAAGGCGGAGTTGATCAAGGTCTCCCGAGAAATGCAGGGTGTCGGCCAATTGTGCGAGAAAGGTAGCCCCATCGATGCTGCCTGTTTCCAGGGAGACGATACGTTGCTCCACTTCCTTTTGGACGGTTGATCCGTCCGCGGCGCTGTTCGCCTCAATGAAGCTTACGACTTTACTGAAATCAAACGTGACCAGGACATTTCCAATGTCGAAGAGGAAGGTGTCGATGTGAGTGTCTGTATCGGGCATGACAAAGTGGATGGGTCAAGAACTGGCTGCATTGGCTTGGGCGGCGATGATCTCTCTGGCTATCCGGAACGCGCCGTCGGAGATACCGGTCGCTGCGATACTCCCGGCGAGTTCAGTATACTTGCCTGAAGCGACTAGATTTTGGATCACGGTACCTGTGTCAGAAGCCTTCGAAATGTGAATCGCACAGCCACTGCTGAGAGCAAGTTCGGCATTTCCTTCCTCCTGGCCCGGCACAACGTAGTTGATGCCCATGGGAATTCCTGAAGCAAAGCATTCGTGCGTCGTGGCACCGCCTGCTTTTGTCAGGATGAAATCGTGCGTTGCCATCAAGTGGGGGATCTTGGTGCACCACCCGAGCACAGCCACATCGCGTCTACCGGTATGTCGGCAGAGTTCACGCTCGATCGGGCCGGACAGCCGTGCTTCCTGACGGCCGAGGACAATGGTGATCGAAATCTCTTCGGCCAGATTGTCTAACAATGATCGAAGTGTCGTTATGGTGTTGCTTGTGCCAGTCGAGCATATCCAGAGCAGGCGCTTGAGCTGGGTGCGCGCGCTCATCTTTTGTCTGGCAAAGTCCGGTGCCACTGGAAAACCTGTGACCCTTACCGATTCCGCAGCGAGTCCCAGCGATGCTGCGACTGCTTTCGACTTCTCATCGGTGACAAAGTGCAATGTGCTGGGAGTTGTCACCCACGATCGATGCACAGTAATCGAATCCGTAATGATGGTGTAAACGGGAATGCCGGGGTCGAGCCGCCGGATGAGGCTGGCATAGAGCGGGTAGGTGCTGACGATTGCACTGGGTCTGAAACGTTTCATCTCTATTTCAAGCCAGTCGAGAATGCCGTTGAACAATTCGACCGGGGGATGCGCGAGATCGACCGTTTCGGATTTCGAGTAAAGGAAGCGCCAGATTTTGGGAAGGGACGTAATCGCGATCTGGTACCCATGCTGCAGCAGCCCGGCCATCACCGGATTCGCCAGGGATATGGGGTCGTAAACAGGGCTGTCGGCCCTTCCGTTCGTAATCTCATTGAGAGCCTGGGACACATTGGCAGCCGCAGTGTTGTGCCCGTCCCCGAATCCTGCTGTCAGAATCAGAACGCGCATCAATCGAGCCCCAAACGAGCTTTGCTCGCAGAGCATGGCTTCATTTGATTTATTGGAATTACCAAGTTATATTGAAATATTAACATTTATCAGGGGCGGATAATTTCGCTCAGTTCATCTACAGCTTTGTAGCCAATACGAATGGGAAAACCAAGGAAATCGAATCAAAACGTGATCGGGGTGCTGCCAGCAGTGATCGCGAGCGTGATTGTTGTCGCTTGCTATTGTATCCTGACTGTCAAAGGGTCAAAGGATATGGGGAGGAATGCTGACCCTGCCTTGGTGTCAGGTGGATTTCTTGTCACACAGGCTCCAAAGGCCTTTCAGCGGTTGGAAAAACGCCGCGAAGGCCGTGGTTCCCACTCTGAATTAAACGTGCGGCTGCCGGATCCTGCAGAATTGACTACGGTACAGTCGGTTGAGCCTCTTTATGGGACGCAGAGTCTTCGTTCCATTGAGCCAGTTTGGCAGCCTTCAGACAAAACCAAAGGATCCGGCTGGGCCTACCTGACCACTGGTATTCGCAGGGAAATCGATGCCCCGGGTGCCGAACGCCGACGCTGGGATGGAATCGTGCTTCACCAGAGTTCCACGCGGGGCGGCAATGGATCGATGCTGGCACTCTACCATGATCAGGTGCTCCGTCTGGGGGACGGGCTGGCCTATCATTTTGTCATCGGCAACGGCATCTATTCGTCGGCTGGGCTGATAGAGGTAGGCGAGCGCTGGAGCACACAGGCTCCTGCAGGCAGTCCGGCCAGCGATTCCCCTGATCCACGCTCTATCAGTATTTGCCTCATCGGCGACTTCAGCGATGAGCCTCCAAAGCCTGAGCAACTGGCCGCTCTCGATGAGCTGATTCACTACTTGCGGGCAAAACTGGGCAACATCGAACTTCGATCTCACCATCGTTCGAACGATGGCATGACCAGCTGTCCTGGTCGCTATTTCCCACGGGAATCTTTCATCGAGCGCCTGAATCCGCATCCAGTGCGGCGTCAGCCTTCTTCACTTGCCGCTTCCTCGGTCGGCAATGAGGATGTGCGTCGATACTAATAGAGTAAGAACGGCTTCCGTCGCTGGAGGAATTCAGTCTTATCGGCGCCCCATTCGCCCACGAGCGTTGAAAGTTCTGCGCCCTTGAGCAGGGCGTCGAAAGTCTTGGCGTGCGCGAGCAGCTTGTTGAAATTTTTGCTCTCCCATTCCGTCGGATACTGAGCATGAAGAGTGCGACCTAGAGCAATGCCGATCGAAACTGACGGGCACGCGTCCCGGTCTGTCAGTAGAATTTTCACACCACCACAGCGCTCGTCTTTAAACTTGCTCGCCGTGGGAGTAAAGTAGACGGGAAGAAACTCCACGCCCGGGATAGACGCTGCGTTCAGGGCATGGGCAAAGGTGTTGGGATCAATGTAAGGGGCTCCGACCAGCTCAAAGGGTATTCTCGTTCCCCTTCCGACGGAAAGATTGGTAAATTCAGGAAGCCCTACTCCTGGGTAAAGAATGGCAGCATCCAGGGATCGCATATTCGGCGAAGGATCGACCCAGGAAAGTCCGGTCTGATCCTGAAATTGTGAACGTTTCCAACCTTCGACCTTGATTACCTTGAGATCCAGCGTGCCAAGGTTGCGCTCGGTCTTGAACATCATTGCCAATTCGCCGACGGTCATGCCATGGCGGACTGGGATCTCATGATATGCCGTGAAGCTCGATTCCCCATCGCGAAGCGGGCCGTCAACGACTGCTCCATTGATCGGATTGATGCGGTCGAGGACGATGAATTGAATTCCGCTGTCGTTCGCTGCCTCCATCGCCATTCCCATAGTGGAAATGTAAGTGTAAAAGCGGCAGCCGATGTCCTGAATGTCGAAAACCAGCGCGTCCAGGCCTTTCAGTTGCTCTGGTGAGGGTTTTCGCTGATTTTCCTGGTAGAGCGAGTAGACTGGCAGACCTGTTGCCTTATCTTTTTCGTCGCCAACGGCTTCATCTTTCTTACCTCTGATTCCGTGTTCAGGGCTGAACAGTGCGATTAGCTTAACGGTGGGAGAGTCATGCAGGAGGTCAATGGTCGTCTTGCCGTCGCGAGCAAGACCGGTGTGATTGGTTATCAAACCCACCCGCAGGCCTTCAAGGGGGGCGAATGCACTCGCTTTGACTACATCAATACCGTTGCTCACTCTGCCTTCAGCGATGCGCTCCGTGAAACGCTGCGCCGCATCAGCAACGACTGATTTATCCAAAGGGGCGAGTGCGCCGACAACGTTTTTGAAATCAAATCCCGGAATCGCTTCGGGAATCAAGTTTGACAGAGCCTTGCGAAGGGGGGTAACGCCGCCAGCCTCAGTAGGGTGATTGCGATTAGAAAGCAGAATCAGAAACGTCTGCGAGAACGGATCGATCCAGATCGATGTCCCCGTCCAGCCAGTGTGTCCGTAGGAACCGAGAGGAAACGCGCCGCGCAGCCCCGCGTACGGAGAATCGATGTCCCACCCGAGGCCCCGGCGCGCAGGGATATTGGCGGCGGTCTGAACTTTTGTCATATCGGCCACGGTTCGTGCTTTGAACAATCGGTCACCATTCGGCAGCGCGCCCTTCGCAAGCATCATGCGTGCGAATTTTGCCAGGTCCGAGGCTGTGGTGAACAGGCCGGCATGTCCAGTCGTGCCGCCCATTCTTCGTGAGATCGGATCGTGAACGATTCCCCGCAGTGGCAACCCGTCATCCATTACCGTAGTCGGGGCAATGCGTGCCAGGTTATCAGCCGACGGCAGAAATCCGGTATCCACCATTCCCAGTGGCGTGTAAATCTGCTGCTGGGAAAACTGCTCCAATGGAATGCCGGAAGCGCGGCGAACAATTTCACCGAGAAGGATAAAATTGATGTCACTGTAGCGCCATTCTGTGCCGGGGTAACTGTTGAGAGGCTCGGCGCACGCCAGCTTGATCCCGGTGGCGTAGCCTTCCCACTCGAAGTCTCGGGGCACCACTGGTTTGAGGCCGGAGGTATGGGTCATCAGGTGCCGGATGGTGATCAGTTCGCGATGGATTCCGGTGAATTCGGGAAGATACTCCGAGACTCGGGCATCCAGTTGCACTTTGCCCTCCTCCACCAGTTTCATGATAGATGGGGTGGTGGCGATGACTTTCGTCAATGAAGCGGCGTCAAAAAGCGTGTCATCCGTCATTGGTTCGACGGACGGTGTCACCATGCGGTTTCCGAAGACTTCCGTGTAAGGGACACCCCGGTGCTCCAGCCACAAAACTCCACCTGGTAATTTCTCCTGAGCGATCGCGGAGCGGATGGTTTTTCCCATTTTGTCCAGTGCTGCGGTGTCGAAAGTAGGTGCGGCGGAATCTTGGGCAGAAACTTCCGCCTGGACGAGGAGCAAAGCGGAAGCGAGGCCGACCAGCCCCAAAACATTCGTTGTATACATATTGATGATGGGAAAGTTAGAGTTCAGGGATCGGGTCACTGGGTTTGATGAGCTTGCCCTCCCAGACTGTTTCTCCATTGGCATCGTGAGTCAGGATTCGGTGAGCGCTTCCCAGGGCTGGCGGGACATCCACAGTGGGTAGCCATTTTCTCAGCTCGGCAAGGACGGTGGTCTTTTCTGGATCGTTGGCGAGATTTTCGAATTCCGCCGGATCTTTGACCTCATCGTAAAGTTCCTCTGATCCGTCGGCATAATGGATATATCGCCATTGCTCAGATCTTATCCCGTGGTTGCCCTGATTGTGCGTGGTGATCGCCGGGCGACTGCGCGGCGCGGCGGCATCCTTGAGCTGCGGTATCAAGCTCAATCCTTCCAGACCATCGACCGCAGGCAGGCTGCACAGGTCGATCAATGTGGGGTAGATGTCGAGGAGTTCTACCGGTCGTTCGCAGCGCCCACCTTTGGCGATTCCCGGCCCGGCGAATACCAGCGGGACGCGGGTGGAGCGATTCCAGAGCGTGTTCTTTCCGGTTATCAGTTTTTCCCCCAGGTGAAAGCCATGATCCGACCACAATACAATGATCGTGTCGTCACGTTGGCCACTCTCGTCCAGCGCAGTGAGCACTCGCCCGACTTGTGCGTCGACGAAGCTCGTGCAAGCCAGGTAAGACCTTACCAGATTTTTCCACTGGTTTTGTTCTTCAAGAAACTTCAGTCGTGGTTCGGGCAGACTCCAATGCAAAAACCATGAGAACCGGGGAGTGTCGTGGCGATCGTCGCGACGAATCTCAGGAAGTTGCAGAGTCTCTTCCGGATACAGGTCGAACCATTTTTGTGTGGCGTAGCAGGGGACATGGGGGAGAAAAAAGCCGACTGACATGAAAAATGGCGCAGTCGGTTTGGCGCTCAATTCTTCGACTGCCCACGAAGCTACCACATAATCCTGCTTGTCCTTGTCCTCGTGAGGGAAAGTTCCCCAGTCCACCAGCGGATTGTCACTGGGCGTCTGTACCAGCTTGCCGCCCGGCGGCCTGGCTCCGACTCCAGCGGCGGGCCCGAGTTTCTGAAACTCAGTATCGTCCTTTTTCCGACCGTAGCCACCATGAAAGATTTTGCCTGCCGACGAGGTTGCATAGCCATTGTTGGAGAAGTGCTGAGGGATGGTCACCAGATTTTTGAGCGATTCGACCTCGCGAAACCACGGCGATAGACCATAAATTCCCGTCGTTGATGGACGCTTTCCGGTGAGAAGGCTCGTCCGGGACGGATTGCAAAGCGGTGCCTGGCAGTGCGCATTCAAAAAGAGGGTGCCGCTTTCGGCAAGGGCATCAATGTGAGGCGTCTGGGCCTGTGGATGCCCATTGAGACAGCCAATCCAGTCATTCTGATCATCAATAGCGATAAACAGTACATTTGGGCGATTGGGGGCTGGTTCCTCACTGGGCGTCTGTGCACGGGTCGCGGAAACCAGAACGCCCGCCGTCAGGCTCCACTGTAGTAGTTTGCGAAATCGAATGCGCATGGACAATCCTTGATCAGGTAAAGCTTTACGAAAAGACGAAAATTTCACATCGCCCAAACTTCTGAGGATGTTTTCACGGCATTTCGTAGTTGCGGAAAATGTGTCCGTGTGGTTCGTTAGCAGTGTTCGTTAATAGCGAACAGGGGTTGAATACGGCGGTTCGGTTGGATGGCTCTATACGCGAGTTTCATTTGGGGGTCTCGCTTAAGATTCCAACCGGGCCGCCAATCTTTGTTTTGCAGGGAATCGTTTTCCGATTTGTATGTGTGCGTGGCCTTGGTCATTGACGGGATGTTCAGGTTGTCGTTTAATGCAATCGTAATACTCCGGCTGTATCCTCATTGCGCTATGAACACGGAATCAATAGACGACCGAGAGCGAGAGCGGTTCTGGTTGAAAAAGGGCCTGTCTTCGGGTGCGTTGGCCCTGTTGATTGGGATGTTTCCGATGCCTGTAGGGGCGGGCACGTTCCTTGGAAATCATGGGTTTCTGGAGTGGGGAATCGGCTATGATGACTCGCTTAGGATCGGGGCCGAGATCGCTCCCGGTCTTCAGCCTTCGGTGCACGACTTCTGCCCGATCGGCGCGCCTGCAGGGCTTGAGTTCAACTACGAAGGGAAAACTTTCGGTGTAGCCCAGCGTTTCAGTCCAGATCTGGATTTTGACTTGCCTGTAGATGCGTTTGATCGCTCGATTACCGTCAGATTCGGACCTGCGCTTTTTAATATGGCGTTGCCGTTTCTTTCCTTTAACGAAGCGGCTGCCACCTACAGCTTCCAGGATACCTGGGCACCTGCGCCGGGTGCGGCACTACTGAGCGACAAGGAGATTCTTCTGACAGAAGATGATCCGGCGCTCACAGGGGTGCCATTTGATCCCGCTTCGCTCATACCGGAGTCTCTCTATGACCTCGATGGGGCACCCGTCAATGGGAACCAATGGGGAACTCAGAGCGTTTCCCAGATGCTTTCCGCAGTAGTAATGGGCTATGATCTTGGTGAAGTTGAGGATGTCCGCCGATCTGGAATGACGGCGGCGCTCGGTTCCATTTCCTCTGTAGACTTCCAAAAAGAATCGGGGGACGGCGATTTGGGGCTGGTGGGGATTGTCGCAATGTTGGCCCTTGGCGGAGCTGCTTTGTTCATCACGCTCGAAATCAATCGCGACAAATTCGACAAATATCGCTGAAGCTCGGCGGGAGGGGCCAGATTTGTGCCTGGCTCCGGCAGACCGGCTGATCGGACTTGACCCAAAGGGCTATTAGGGCTACCGCAGGCTGCAATCAATAACTATGGCTACTCAGACTACTCTCATTCTTTTTAAGACGGATTGTGTTACGAAGAAACTCTGCGGGGAGGTTCTCAAGCGCTTCGAGTCCGAAGGCTTCACCGTGCGTGGGATCAAGATGATGCACCTCTCCGAGGACATACTCAAAGAGCATTACGCTCACGTTGCGCATCTTCCGTTCTTTCCGGAGATCGTCGAGTTTATGCAGGCAGCACCAGTCGTGGCTCTGGCTCTGGAAGGCGAAGATGTAATCGCCCGGGTGCGCGACCTGCTTGGCCCAACCGACTCAACAAAAGCGG
>JAGROY010000018.1 GCA_020439995.1 Verrucomicrobiia bacterium | reverse complement strand
AGATCCTTAATTCAACGACATTGTGGTAAAAGATGTTCGCGGCACACTGTGGATTGCTCTTGAGCAGGAAGATTATGCCGTTGCCAGAACGCTGTTGGAGAAGGGCGCAAGTGTTCATGAGCGCAACGACAAAGGGGACACCGCGCTGACCGGGATGATTCGCCGGAACCATCTCCAAATGGTGCAGACTCTCATGGATTTTGGCGCTGATCCCACTGAGCTTGCGCCGGAGGGACAGGCTGCGATTCCATTGTCGATCGTCATGCGACACCACGAAGTGACCCTTGCTCTGATCAATCACGAGCGAGCACCACCACCTGACGACTACCTGATCACCCCAGCGACACTCGAATTCCGCAAGTTGTTCAAGAATGCCCTGCTCGACTTCTATGTGCGAAAGGCATCGATCCAGCAGGTGACGCCCTTAATCGCTGCAACTTGCCTGGACCAAAAAGAAGTAGTGCTGGCCCTGCTGGCGAAGGGGGCAAACCGCTACGGAGCCACTGCTCCCACCAAAGTTTATCCTATTCAGTTCGCAGCAAAGCGACAGAACGTTCAGATGCAGCAGATCCTTATAGGCGTGCCTTGGCAGGACGACAAACAGGAGCGCCAGTTCGTTATCAACCTCGACACACAGAAAGTGACGCTATTCAAAAACGGGCAGGCGATCAAAACATCTGGAGTTTCCTCCGGTCGGAGCACTCATCCCACGACCCCGGGTAAGTATGTGATCACAGACAAGGAAAGGCTCCATCACTCGAATATTTATGGCAATGCAGAAATGCCATTCTTCCAGCGGTTCAGTTGCACTGCCATGGGGTTCCATGAAGGAGCGCTGCCCGGTTATCCGGCTTCCCACGGCTGCGTCAGGCTCCCGAGGTCTACGGCAGAGTTTTTCTTCAAAGAGTCGAAAGTCGGGGATCGCGTCGACATCGTGAGTAAGTGAAGTGCGAGCGTCGAACGCAGGGGAGTGAGATCAGGTAAACAGCTTTTGTGCCCAGCGGGCTGCCTTGCTCTGCTCAGACCGTGCGATCTGGTCCATGGCACCTCCAGCGAGCTTTACGAAGTCTGAAAGCTCCGAGATCTGGGTGTGGAAAGCCTTGGCCTCGCTTGAACGCAAGCCCTTGCTGGCTTCTTTACAATTTTCCAGAACGTCCAGCGCCGGATCGATCTCGCGGCGTTTCCGTTCGCGGGCAATCGTGCAAAACATTTTCCACACGTCTTTTTCGGCTTCGAAGTATTCCTTACGTTCACCTTTGCGAATGACTCCGCGAATCAGTCCCCAGCCGATGAGTTCACGCAGATTGCTGTGGGCGTTTCCACGGCTGATTTTCAGCTCTTCCATCACTTGATCCGTGCTCAGTGGATTCGGGCTGACCATCAGCAGTGCGTGGATCTGTGCCATCGTTCGATTGATTCCCCATGCACTGCCCATTGCTCCCCACTGCACTACAAATTCGTCGCGCACTGCATCGAGTGCCGGATCGCTCTTTCGGGCTGGCGTGTCTTCGTTCATTGTTTTCAATACTTACTGAAAGTTCGATCCTCGCAAGGTAAAAATCAGAACCGTGCAGACGTTTTGCCGGGATATGGCCTCCTGAGAAGTCTCCATTTGCTGCAAGTCGTTTCGTGGGGAGCAAGGCAAAAGACTTGCTCTCCGGTGAACCTGAGCCTATAAACCGGAGAAATCTGTGGCTCTGTCCCGGTTCCTGAATTCAGGAGCGTTCAAAAAAGTTAAAAAACATCTACTATGAGCAAACTCATTCCAATGATCAGTTCTGGGATCGCCGGCCCCATCGGTGTCCTTCACCTTCCACGTCTCTGGCAGAAAGCTTCCCTTGGAGCTGTCGGTAAATTGCATGACGACTATCCTGCTGCTGGCCAGGGCTATGACCAGATGGTGCTCGACGGCCTTGGTATCGATCGGGAGGAATTCCTCGCGTTCATCAAGGACAGCAAGCCCAGCTACATCGAGACCGAGAAATGGGTTTTGGACAAGAAGGGTGGCTCACTCGACGCGGATGCAGTGAAAAAACTCAACGACAGCATCGCCGGATACAACCACGCTGAAGGAACACGCAAAGAGATTCTTGCCGCTGCAAATCTTGAAGACAACGGAACAATCCTCGATGCCGTGAACCTGAACAACATCGATGACTGGACTTCCTTCCACAACGAGGTCATCAAGGGCTAGGCCTCTCTAATTCGAAGTTTTGTTTTCTTGATTCCCCGGTTCTGCCTGCAGTGCCGGGGAATTTTTTTGCGCATTGTAAAATGGTCAAGCATGCGCTGAAGTCATGGCGATGAGTGATTCTGAAATCTACCTGGACACACTGGTTGCAATGGCTCTGCAGGAGGACATCGGCCCTGGTGATCTCACTGCGACCTGGTTTGTTCCAGAGTCGGACACAGCGACTGCCAGGATCATTGCAAAGCAGCCAGGTGTTCTCGCCGGCGTGGAGGCCGCGCGGAAGGTAATTGCCGCCGTGGACCCGCGCATTGAGTGGCTGGAAAGTCTGGAGGATGGCGCTCAGCTCGCCATTGGTGATACCGCAGTGATGGTAAAAGGGGCCACCCGGGCGCTCCTCACAGCGGAACGTACGGCTCTCAATTTTCTCCAGCGGCTTTCCGGTGTAGCCACGTTGACCAGGAAGTATGTAGACGCGGTGGGTGGCCTGCCGACCAGAATTTTGGATACCCGTAAGACCACCCCGGGGTGGCGGCTACTTGAGAAGGCGGCCGTGCGCGCGGGTGGCGGGCACAATCACCGGATCGGGCTCTATGACCGCGTCATGGTGAAGGACAATCACCTGCTGAGGGAGGCTCAGAGCGACGGCATGCAGGCGGCGATCGATTCGTTCAAGGCTGCTCATCCAGACATCGCCGTGGAGCTGGAGGCGGACACTTTAGAGCAAGTCGGGCGTTTTCTAAGAATGCGTGGCGTGGACATTATTCTGCTCGACAACATGCCGCCTGAACAGCTGCGGGAGGCGCTTGCCCTGCGAGGTGATCTTCCCGTGGTGTTCGAAGCGAGTGGCGGGGTGAATCTCGACACCATCCGGGGAATCGCGGAAACTGGCGTGGATTGCATCTCCGTTGGGGCACTCACGCACTCGGCTCCGGCTCTCGACCTCTCTCTTACGTTTGCGGATCGCGAAGACTTGCCGTCGTGAGTAAGATCGATGCTGCCTTGGACGCAGAGAGATTGGTGCGGGAAGCGCCGATTCAGGCCAGCGGTTCGCCTTTCCTCATTGGGGTGAAACGAGCCACCGCATCGACGAACGACGATGTTCGCGCTCTCGCGGCAGTTGGAGCGCCAGAGGGAACTGTGATCTGTGCCGAGGAGCAGGCAGCAGGGCGGGGGAGGCGTGGTAACGTATGGATTGCTCCGGCCCGGCGTTGCCTGTTGCTGTCCATTTTGCTCCGGCCAGCTGATGACCCTCCGCTCTGGCCCAGAGTCACGCACCTGGCAGCGCTCGCTGTGTGCCGGGCGATCGCACCCGTCCTCGTGCCGGACTGCCCACGGGTAAAATGGCCCAACGATGTGATGGTGGGGGATCGAAAGATTGCCGGCATTTTGCTGGAGAGTTCAGCGTCGAGTAGCGGCGGATTTCTGGTGCTCGGAATCGGGATCAATGTGAACATCAAGGCGCACGATTTTCCCGCTGAGCTTCAGTCTGCGGCCACATCGTTGCTCATTGAATCGGGAGCGACGATCGACCGCACTGGATTGCTGCTGAATCTCCTCCGCGAGTTTTCGACGCTCTATCCGCTGGGAGTGAGTGCGTTTGATCAACCGCTCTCGGAGGTGCATCAACGCAGCAATTTGCTCGGTCGGGAGGTGACTCTGACTGTGTCGGGAAATCTCGTCTCGGGCAGAGTGGTTGGATTTGGTGAGAGCGGAGAACTCCAGCTGAAGCCCGATGATGGCCCCATCTGCCTGGTGTCGAGTGGCGAGCTAGTCCGGGTGAAGCAGAGTTGACAAGGCGTGCGCTTCGTTAATCAACCACCTGGGCGTGGAGGCTTCGGCTTCTTCTTTTTCGCTGGCTGTCCGGGAGCGGCGATCGCCTCACGGGGCGCCCGTTTCTCAAGCGTGGGCTCCGGCATCCGCTTCATGATCAGCGTCTGGCCGATGCCGAATATGTTCTGCACTGTCCAGTAGAGGGCGAGGGCAGACGCGAAATTGTAACAGATGAAGAGGAAGACGAACGGCATGAACATGAACATGCGCTGTTGAGCCTGAACGTTGGCGTCGGTACTTTTTGGCGTCATCTTCATCTGAATGAACATGGTGACGGTCATCACCAGCGGGAGCGGGTTGATGTCGATTCCAGAAATCGTCGCCACAGTGTCTGGCACGGACAAATCCGGTGCCCAGAGAAATCCCTGGCCGCGCAGCTCAACGGCGGACTGCAGCATGCGATAGTAACCTAGGAAAATAGGGAACTGCAGGAACATCGGCAGGCAGCCGCCAACAGGGCTCACGCCAAAGTCGCGATACAGCTTCATCGTTTCCTGCTGCATCTTTTGTGGATTGTCAGGGTATTTTTCTTTCAGTTCCTGCATTTTCGGTGCAAGGAGCGCCATGCGTTTCATGGTGCGGTGTGATTTGGCATGAAGTGGCCAGATCACCGTGCGGATGCAGATCGTCAGAATGACAATAGCTAGCCCCCAGCTTCCAACGTAGCGCTCCAGGAACGTCAAGGTGGACATTAAAAAGCGGCTGACGATGCCGAACCAGCCGTAGAACATGATGTCCTCTCGATTTGCGGCGCGGCCCTGATCCTTCGACTCAGCGTCCACTGCTTCGAGAATGTTGTGTGAGCGTGGGCCAACGTAGAGTTCGTAATTTATATCGGTGGTTTTGCCCGCATCGATGCCGACTAGTCCCGGGCCGACGGCCATGTGCAGACGGCTAAAGTTGGCTGTTTTACCTACCGGTGTCCCGCTCTCCGGGGCCTCGAAGTATTCCACCCAGTAGCTGGCAGATTCCGTTTTGGTGATGTCTCTCGGAGAGAGCAGCGTGGTGTAGAACTGATTGAACAGCCCCATCCACTGCCAGGATGAATGGGTTCCAGATTTCACCAGATCCGCAGGATTGCTGCCGCGACTGCCAAATCCCAGAAACCCTTTCGATTTGAAGCTGCCGACATTCCAGGAATCTATGTCGTCGTCCGCGTTCCAACCTACGGACGGCTTGATCAAATCAGCGCTGTGAACGGTGGACGTATTTCCAGTGTAAAGGTAAATGTCCTCTTTCTTCCCAGCGTCAGAAGAATTGCTGAGAGTTACTTTGAGATCCCAGAGGTAGCCGCTTCCGGCACTGGATTTGTTTAGCGTGAATGTCTTCTCAACGACCAGGCCATTTTCGAGTACACCAGCGTAGATTACCGGGTCTTGTCCTTCAGTCGACTTCAGTTCGTAAACGGCATTGTCGATGACGCCTGCCCCGGTGCTGAGAGCCCCGATGGCACCTTTCGGACTATTGTTGATGACGTATTGATGGTCGCCAACGTAAAGGCCCGGAAGCAGGTGAGCCTCGGAGATGCCGCCACCTTTATTCGTGAAGACCCACTCGACATTGTCCGTCTTGATGGTGTTCAACAGCTCGGGTGCGCCGGGATCGATTTCTGGCTGCTCCGGGGCAGGGGCATCAGGGGCATCTGTGGTTCCCGACTCATCTGCGTCGGCTTGTTGTTCGAGTGGGGCGGCACCTTGTGGCAGCGGCACGGGCTGCTGCGTGTTCATGAAGTAGAAACAGATCCCCATGCCAATGGCACAAAGGGTGACGGCGATCCAGGCGGTTCTATCCATGATGTTGAGATGTAGCGGGAGGTGCTGGAGACGCATTGCGCGACGGCAATTCGTCGGCAATGCCAGCGTTTTTAAGTTGGTCGCCCTCGGAGGGGGGGCTTGATAGGAGTAGTTTGGCGCGCTTTGCCAGCCATAGCCACTCCTTCTGCAGAGTGGCGAACGATTGCTCAGCCGCGCCTCTCCGTGCAATGGTAACCACGTAGCGGTGCGGATCAATTTCAGCCGTCCTGCAGGCGACGATCCCGTGCAGTCTGCGCTTCACCGAGTTCCGATGAACAGCATTGCCTACATACTTGGGAACGACAAAACCCACTTTGAACTCTTCGATATCCTCGGCTTTCAGAGTGGCAAGCACGAGGAATCTTCCGCCAAATGAGCGGCCTTGCTTGCGCACATTGAGGAATTCGCTCCTCCAGCGCATGCTTCTAGTGCGGGGTAATCGCATTCCATGACTGTCACCGGCAAATTCTTCGCTCGGCACGTAAAAGAATCCTGATAAGCACAGGAATCAACCATGTCGCTCCAGGCCGCATTACCGGGCAGGGTCAGTTACCGTTTTGGACGGTGTGACGCTTGTACTGCACTTCTGCACCCTTCGGAATCAAACGCTTACGTCCTTTCTGGCGGCGTCGGCGAATGATGTCGCGACCGTTACGGGTTTTCATCCGTGCACGGAAGCCATGCTTGTTCTTGCGGGCGCGCTTTGATGGTTGGTACGTGCGTTTCATATAAGTGGCTTAAAGTATGGTAATTACAGGAAAATGAGACTCGCCTTGGTTCCCGGGAGCAAAGCGGCCAAAATTATCGGCTTTCCGTGCATTGTCAACAGGGGCGTTCAAGCGCATCCGTAGCACAGTTTTGCTGGTTTCGACACTAAGATTCCGGGTATGCCGACATCCATGCAAAAGGTAGCGGAAATTTCGATATCTTTTCGGCTCAAGATCTGCTAATCACGGCTAACGATGACCAACCTACAAGCAAGTGCCGAAAGACTGGAGACGTGGGTAGAGCCCGCGACTCTTGAGGACATCGAGGTGCTCACCAATCTGCTGATGACGCTGTTCGATGAGGAGGAGGACTTCATTCCAGACCGGGACAAGCAACAGCACGGGATACAGCTGATCCTTGAGGAGCCGAGCCGGGGGCGCATATTTGTGGTGCGCAATGAGCATACCATCATTGGCATGGTAAACCTCCTTTTCATGATCAGTACTGCAGAGGGCGGCTTCGTTATCCAAATGGAGGACGTCGTCGTGCATCCCGACCATCGCGGACAACACTATGGCAGTATGCTGCTGGAGCACGTCATTCAGTTTGCCAAGGAAAAGAACTTCAGTCGCATCACTCTGCTGACAGACAAGATCAGCCAGCCATCCCAGCGCTTCTTCCAGCGCTATGGCTTCGTCCATTCACGCATGATACCGATGCGGCTTTCTGTGGATGTGAGTCCACGGTATACAGAAGAAGAGGAGTAGAAGTGAAGAACCCTGCACACAGCGTTTATATCCGGACGGTGGCTGCTGTCACTAGTCTCCTCGCCGCGACTTCGTCATATGGATTTCCAAAGCATTCCGGGATCGTTCCGGAGCCGAGCCCTGCCGCCGATGCTTTCGCTGCCGCACACCTTGCACTGATCTTCATGGTGTTTCTCTGCTTCGGGGTATTCGCTTTCGTCCTTTACCGCAGAGGAAAAGCGCCCAACAAGGAGCGCGAATTCATTGAGGAGCTGCGGGACGAGGAATTGCGCGAGAAAAACGCGAGGAGCGAGAAAAAGAAATCCGGCGCAGGACCGGAGCCAGAGGAACCGCGTGAGCCGTGGGAAAAGCCGGAAGATTGGTGGAAAAAGCAATGATGTCGGCTTCTGCGTAGGCATCGGCGACCGCGGAAAGAAATGATGACATCTGTCGGGCGGGCTATCGGGCCTCGATCACTACCGTTCCTTCACTATCATCTACCGTTGTCCAGCGGAGCCCGGTTCACTGTGCGCGGACGAATCTGTCGTCAATGTAGACACCGCTCGATTTCGCGGTGGCGGGAAGTTCGCCCCGGGCATGCACATCGTGTGGCAAGGTAAGGTACATCTTAGATCTAAGATTTCCGAAGGCGATCCACTCGAAATCTACCAGAAAGACTCCAGGAGCCACAGTCGTGATCGCTGCGGCGCTTCGTCGAAGAGGTGGACTGGAGGAGCTGCGCTGGCCGTGGCTGTGAGACTGCCACGGGCAGCCAGCACGGCGAGACGAGTGAGGCGCGAGTGATTCAAAACAAGCGGAAGTTTCAACGTTCAAGGTGATGGCGCGCCAATCGGTAGCAATGCCCACTTATTGCGGGAACTGCGACCTCTGCGGCATCGCCCTGCGTCTTGATTGAACTCGATTCGACAGCACGCGTGCTCCAGTGGATCAGATCATCTGTTTCCTGGATTTCAAAATAGCCGCAGCCGGACACGAAGGCCATTCCGCCTTGCGAAAATTGTAGAACGATTCCCGTTCTGTCCTGACTCGGAACGATCCCAAGCTGTGGCAATGGCAAGGCGGACGAGTTTCGTGACAGACGCACAACGGCTGGCGAGGACTTGGCCATGCCGCGGGAGGCGACGATGAAGACAGTCGGCGAGGTCGACGTTTTAGGAGGCAGCGTGACTTCGATTTCGGTGGAGGATTTTACTACGAAGGCAGCGGGCCACGATTGCGCGTCACTACCGACACGAACTTCAGCTACGTCCTCAAATCCCAATCCGAGGACCGTGACCTTGCCGCAGGCAGTGGCTTCGTAGGGGAACACGCCGCTGACGACGGGCGGATCGGCCGGATCGACGTAGGCCAAACGATAGTGCAGGAGGAGCGAGCCCGAAGCCGTCCTGCAGTCGGCGGCAAGGAAGTAGGTCGCTCCTGGATCGACGGCGAACGAGAGGCTGCCGGTGTCGTCGTCCCGAGCGGCCACGGGAGTGAGCGCGTCGAAGCCATCTTCGGAGGGGCCATCGGAGCGATAGCCCGCGAGAATAACGGGGAAGTCCGATCCAGTGGTGTCGCAATGAAGTGCCAGGCCCGGCGCTGTTTCGTCGGCGATCCGGAAGCAATACCAGAGAGAATGTGAAGCGACCACGCCGGCGTGGGCAGGTTCGTCTTCCTCCGCCGTCGCACCGTCGATGGCCTGCGAAATTGTGTCCTCGGAAGAAACGAAGATGGAGCAGTTCGCGATGAAGTCGTTCGCTGGAAATACTGGGCCGCCGATGAAGTTCCAGCTCAGCACGGCGTCGGTCACGGAACCGGAGGCTTCACCCAGCCTGAAGTAGTAAGAGTGCTGCGCCTTCACGGCCAGGGTTAGGTTCAGTTCGGAATTGGCGGCCGCGTTGCGCGAGCCGCTGGGACTCAGGTCTTGGTAGCTCGTGCCTGAGTAGGCATCGATCGTCACCACCGTGTGGTGATCCCCCAGCGTCACGGCCAGTGTGCCGTCGAATTGCGCGTACCAGACATACCACACGGAGAATTTCGACGCTTCCCCGGGCGGCTCGGAGTCTTCGGTGGTGGCGTTCACATTGGTCACACCCCGGATCGAACCTTCTTTCCATGGCGCCATATCGGCGGCCTTTCCGAAGGCATCGTTGAAGGGGCGCACCGGCTCCCAGGGTTTAATCTTTTCCCACAAATAAGCCGTCTGAAAGCCATCCGGAAAAAACTCGTTCGGCTCCTGCCTGATGATCGGTTGCGATCCGCCGGGCGTTTCTCCAACGAACACGCCCTCCTCCCAGACGACGGGAAACGTCCCGCCGACTTGATAGAGGATCTTCTCACTGGGCACGTAGGTGTGTCCGCCTTGTTGTGCGGCGAGCGAGGAAAGCAGGGCTGCGATCATGATCACTGCGAGAACGCAGACTGTGGTGCGATTTCGATGGTTCATGAGGCTACGGTAGTCTTGAAACTTTTAAGACAATGAATTTCTTGTTCACCGCTCCCAGTGGAACGCGCACTTCCCAGATTTCACGATCGCTAACGGTTTCGATCGACGCGTTTGCGCATGAGGCGTCGAGTGGTGCGTCGCCGGGCCAGACGACGGGATCAAGGGTGGCACCTTCGAGATTTTTTCGCTTGGTGTAGCGATAGATGAAGTCGCCAGTCGTTGGCGAAATTTCTGGATTACCGGGAAGATCGGCGAGTGTGGCGATGATGGGATCCAGACCGAGCGCATAGATCACCGAGTTGTTGACGCCAAGAGCATGTTTATCGTCCCACCCGCGCTTTCCTTCCGGCAGGCGCGCTGCCCAATCGTCGAACCCGCCAACGCCACCTTCGGGCGACCAGCGGACATTGGTGACAAAGCCGGTCGCGCTTTCGCTCGTGCTGCCATGCCGGTATCCCCACATGATGTCGTGGATGCCAGGACCGAGCTCGAGAGACATGTGCTGCCAGCCGGACTCGCCGGTGATCTCGCCTTTGGGGAAACCATTGTCATACACAGTGAGGAAGTCCTGCCCATCGATCACGGACGCCAGCCAGTCGAATGAGAGTGTGCCGGGGTTGCCGTCCTCCACTTCCACCAGCGCGCGGAGGTCGCTGATTTCGAACGAAGTGGGGGCGACTCCAGTGCGGGCGACGGGAACTGGCGTGCCGCTCGGCCCAGTCCGTGTTCCTAGCGTCCAAGGATAGACGCCGGTGTAGACGAAGAGCGGCTCGCTGCCGATCACGATCCGCGAGAAGTCAGGTCGATCCGACTCGAATTCCGCTATGAGGCTGACGTTCCCGGTCATCTGCACCGTGAGCGGATTCCGGAAGTCGAAGTAGTCGCCACTCCAACCCGAGAACGTGTAGCCAAAGTCGGGATTAGCCGTGAGCCGCACCGTCGCTCCGGGTTCGTAGAAGGGAAGGTCGGGCTCCCGCGTCACGGTACCGCCATTCGCCGTGATTTGAAGCTGAAATGTCCCCTGCGACGTCCGCTGCGCGCTGGTGAGCAGTCCTTCGTGCGTGGCGAGGACATATGTTCCGCCGGAATAGGCCAGCGTGCTCGCGCGGTCGCCGAAGGGCGCCCGGTCTGCGAGCAGGCTCCAGTTCTCACCGTCGGGACTGGCGAATGTGGAACCGTTGGTGCCCACCCCGATGAATTCCCTGCCGGTCCAGACGACTGCTTCCACGGTGCCGGACAACAGCGTTCGCTGCGTCCAGGTCGAGCCGTGGTCGACGCTCGTGAACAGGTAGCCGTAGCCTGCCGCGACTACGACGGGAGCATTCGTGGGCCCACCCACAGCCAGGGTCAGCGACACAGAAGCTTCCGGAAGCGAGTGATCCTCCCACGTCGTCCCGTCAACGCTGGTCAGTATCGTGCCAGCGTTGCCAGAAGCGATGAATTTCGTGCCAGTGAAGACCACTCGATCGAAGGTCAGGAATGTCGTCGCGGGCACCTCGGTCCATTGGGTGTGGTCGGCGCTGTCGTTGCCGATGAAGCCGTAGTCACCCACGAGCACCCACTTCCCATTTCCGAAGGCTGCGTCCTTGATGGTGGTGTATGTCCCGATCTGCCAAGGATTGAGAAATGTCCAGCTGGAACCGTCAGTCGACGAATAGATGGCCCCGTAGCCGCCGAAGGCGAGCAGCTCACCCGGTCGGCTTGCAATGCCTCTGAGGATGTCATAGTTGACTATTTGCGGAGGAGAACCGTGCGGGGACTCGGCCTCGCGAACATCGAACACCTTCGTCCAGGCGATGCCGTCCGCACTGCGCTGGATGATCCGCCCGTCTGATGCAAAAAAAGAATTTCCGCTGGTCACGACGTCGTTGGGGCAAGTCTCGCCGCCTCCACGGAGCGTCCAATTGGTCGAGCTTGCGGGATCGGACGCTGTCGCAATGAGGCCGCAGCCTCCGACAGCCACCCAAGTCCCGAATTCCTCGAAGTAGGCGATGTTGTTGAATTCGTAGCCAAAGCCGTTGTCCGCCGGGCCGGTGACGGGGAACCAAGTGGCACCTTCGTTCGTGGTGTAGCCGAACCCGTAGCTGTAGGGCTCTCCGGTTCCGACCACCTTGTCGGCTCCGTATGCCAGACTCGTGAAGTCAGAGCCAGCAGCCGCGGTCTGCTGCCAAGTCAGTCCGTCCGCACTGGACCAATGTTGACCTTCTGTGGTGAGGAAAAAAACCGCTGGCGCCGACGCCAGCCAGCGGTGGTTCGCCGCGTCCCATACAGTGTCGGCAATGTAGTAGCCGATCGTGAAGCCGTCGGCTGAACTGGGACTCCGCACGTCCGTCCAGTTGACGCCGTCAGTGCTGCTGAAGATCACGCCCCTTGTGGCCACAGAGCCGAAACCGTCAAAATCGCGCTCGTCGCGACCCGCGAGCAGGAACTGGCCCTGTCCATTCGCTCCCGCCCCGAACGAAGCACTGTGGAAAGCCGCAGGACTCCCGCCCGGCAGATCGAACGCCGAGAAATTCAGCCCGTCCGTGCTCGTGGCCACCGTACCGTCCTGCCCCACGGCGATCCATCGGTCCAGCCCGAAGGCCAGCGAGACATACTGCGTGTTGAAGGCGAAAATGTCCTCGTTCACCTCCCAGTCCCGGCCGTTCACGCTGCGGGCCGAAGTCCCGTTGTTCCCAACCGCCACGAACTGGCCGTTTCCGAAGGCAACATCCCAGAGCCCGTAGCGAGTGACCGGCCCCGCATCCTCCCAAGTCACGCCACCGTCGGAACTGACTACAACCCCGTTTCCCACCGCCACGACGAACCCGTTGCCCGAAGCCACCCCCTGCAGGATGTAGCCGGACGGATTGGGCAGTCGCCACGTCCACTGAGTCTGGGCCTCGGTGAGGGTGCTCAAAGCCAACAGAACGGCGGTGACTGTCTCCACTGGGAATAAAAGTCGAATCCTAGTTCTGCGATTCATGGTGGTTCGATCGATGAGATTTCAATCTACACTCTTGAATCGACATTCCAGGCGTCACGTGACACTCCTGATGAAATATTTTCGTGGCTCGGGAACCGCTCGGATTCAGATCGAAAAGATGAAACCTCGTGATAACTTCGTAGTATGACAATAGCCTCTGCGCTGGCACGTTGTGCGTACCGGCTGCCATCCCAACGAAGTTCAGGTGGCTAGCGCGTCCAGACATCAATGCGCGTCAGCATGTTGCCGGGAAACTGTACGGTCGCGGTGCCCTCGGCGGAGCCAGGGCCGGGATTGGCGATGTCGAGATCGTAGGAGATCCGGTCGCCGCGCTCGGGAGTGAGGACGACCTTGAGCTTGGCGGTGGCGCCGAAGTTCGAAGCGCGCACCTTTACCGATTGGGAGATGGCCGCGCCGGACGGAAGGGAAATGGTGACGCTTTGTGCTGGATTCACGGTCTTACCCGCAGCTTCAGTGATTTCCAGCTTTGGCATGTTCGGAGGAAAGACTGTCATGTTCTTGCCGATCGAAAAAACACCGTAGACTTCGCCAGTCTGTCCCAAGAGTCCTCTTGCGTCCAGCGTATCGACACGCAGGCGACCCAAGCCGGTGGCGTTGGGCCATGCCGCCACGTCCGGCAGATCGGTCCGGCTTAGGAGAAATAGTGGGCTGCTGGCGAAAGTTACCACGGGAGCAACAAGACGCACTGCGCCGCCGCTGCCGTGATTGCCGGACGCCCCTTTCCCTCCGTGCACCAGCCACCCTCCGCGTTCGCCCACTTTCGTGCATGAAATCCTGGTGTCGGAGGCCACAAGCATCGCGCCGCCGCCGCCGCCGCCGCCATTCCCCTGGAGCGTGCCGCCGCCGCCCGAGCCGCCGACCAAGGGGATCAGCAGAGCACTCCCATAGGTAGCCCCGTGGTTCAACTGTTCGTTCGCTGTGCCGGACGTGCGCTTCGTCGCGTAGGAGCCGGCGCCGACAAAGTTTGAAGCGTCAGCCACATCAGACCCCGGCTTGCCGCCCCCCGGACCTGCTCCCCATCCTGCTAGGCTTTCACCAGCGATGGTGCCGTGTCCTCCGTCGTAACCTCCCGGCCCGCCTTCCCCGGGCTGAGCGAGGCTGCCATCGCTTCCATTGAGGTGAATCCATCCGATCAAGTCCGCATCGCCCGTGCAAAGGATGTAGATCGGCGTGTTGGCGGCGTTCTTGGTGAAATTAAGATGTGCGAACTCGCCGACGTGGAACGTGGTGCAGTGCAAGATACCATCTGGAGGCACTGCCACTGTCAATGTGGTGTTATAGGGAACTACGAGCGGTCCGAAGGAACCATTGCTGCCGGAACTGAATTGTGCTGATGCGTGGGGTGAGATCGCGACGGAGACCGGTGCGACGACGAGGCGGAGTAATAGTGCGGGTGATTTCATTTTGGAGAGCTTTGACTGTTCGTGAAAAGTTTGGATCAAGGTTGGCCGGTGTTGATTTTGACGGGGGGGAGGCTGACTGGAGTGCCGAAGGGCAGTTGCTTCGTGGTTGGATCGTCGAGTCGGTGAAGGTTCATCTCACCTTGAACACTCCGGACGCTTCCGATCGGAAACTCAGCCCCTGCGGTATTCAGCCTCAGGGTGTGAATGTGTTGCGCAATGGGCACGCCACCGTAAACAAACGATCCCGGCTGAAGTTCGAGCTTGAGGAAGGGATCGACGCCAAAGCTGATCGTCGCCCCGGGCAGCGTCCACGGCACGGAAAGCAGGTTCAGCGGGTCTGTGCCGGAGGCGACTTCGACTTCGTCGTTCAGAGTATCGTCGTCCGAGTCAGGATCAAGGACGTTGGTGCCTGCGATCAGTTCGGCAACATCACTCAATCCATCGAAGTCGGTGTCTTCTTGATCGTCGCGGATGCCATTAACATTTGAATCGGCCTTTTGTGGATGGAACCCGAGCTGGATCTCAAGTGCCGTGCCAAGCGTGTCGCCGTCGAGATCTTCCAGCCCGTCGGGCGTTCCGTTGTTGTTCGAGTCGGCTTTGGCGGCGTCGAATCCGTAAACCGATTCCCAATCGTCAGGGATTCCGTCGCGGTCCGTATCGATTTTTGAGGCGATGCGAAAGTCGCTGGTAAAGGTATCGGCGATGGGATTGCCAGCGGCATCTGCGGCGGGGGCCTGAACGGTCACCCTGCATTTTCCGGCAGGAAGTGGTGTTGCAAAGCTGATGTAATACGCACTCTCGGAGCGGACGAAGGTTCCTTGTGCCGGAAGCCCGTCATCGGCGGTGCCCAGGATGCCGTCCGCACCCGCGCTGGTGACGAAAACGTTCGCACTCACGAGGGTTGCAGCATCCATAGTTTCGCTGAAGGAGAGGAACACCACTGGGGCTGCGGCCACGAGTTCATCACGCGCTGGCATCGTCGCTACCACGAACGGTGGTGTGGCGTCGGGTGTGAGATTGAGCGTAAAGATGGGCGATGCCGAAGATTTTCCGCTCGTGTCGCGCGCAACGGCTTGCACGGCGATCGACGTCTTGCCAGGGATGCGTGGAGGCGTGAGAATCGCAAATTCAAAGGGGAAGCTGCCGTCGGTGCCGAGCCTGACGCCGTCGACTATGAAGTCGACCGAGCGCACCTGCACATCGTCGGTAACGGCGGCGGATAGCCGGAGGACTTTGCCTTCCTCGACCGCACCCGCTGCAAGATTGACACTGCCCGTGAGCGCAATGGTCGGGGGCGTGCCCGTTTGCTCGAATGCCCGGTAGTTGACGACCAGAAGTCCGCGGGAACCGGCGGCGAGATATGCCTGGCCATTGTGGATCGCGAGTGACTCGCCATGCAGGTCAAGACCAAACATACTGATCAAATCGTGTGACTTCCCGTCCGCGCCGAGCCGGTAAACTCCGACGTCATGCGGGGCATCGTCGCTCGCGTTCGGTCCAGTGACAACGATCCCGAGCCCTGAGCCATTCGCGACCACATGACGCCAGCCAAACTGAGGAGTGACAACGTTTTCGACCAAAGCCGGTTGCAAGGGACTGGCGATGTCGATGATGTGCCAGCCGCGCACGTGTTGTGCATAAAGCACATTGCCTGCAGCGGTGAGGCGATAGCGCCGGATCGCGTACGTTCCGCCACTCAGGTCAAGGTTGCGGCTGACTGCCAGCGGCCGCGCGTTGAGTGGAATCGCGCTGACCGCCCAGCCCTTGCGATAGGCGTAGAGCACTCCATTGGTGATGACGATGTCCTCGATCGAGGAGCCAAGGTTGATCCGTTCGATCACAGAACCTGCGCTGAGATCGACTTCCACGATCTGGCCTTCACTTGTTCCCACGAATGCGGTCGTTGCCTCCAGGGCGATTGCCGTAGCCACGCCTCCGACCGGAATTCGGCTCGGTTGCACGCCAGGAATGCCCGATTGCGAAACCGGAACATAGATCACGCCAGTCGAAGCCGCGATCGCCGCATACACGTTGTTCACGGCAGCAGAGCTGGCCAAGTTGTTGGTGTGGGGATAAGCGGCAATGCGCACCGGCTGCCGACCGCCCGGCTGGGTACGGAACACTTCAAATCCGTAGCCGCCTTCTGCGACTACCAGGGTGTCATCGAAGGCTGCGACATCCAGCGCGGGACCGGAAGTCGGTGCCGCTGCAATCACTCCGGTTTGGGCGGGTTGGCCGTCCAGTGGATCGCTGCCCTGAACCAACTCATCGTTATCGCCAATGCCATCGCCGTCCGTGTCGCGTGCGTTGGGATTGGTTCCCACCACGAACTCGGCGACGTCTGGGAGCTTGTCGCCGTCAGCGTCCGGTCGCCAGTCATCCGGCCCTTCAAAGAAGGGCATGTTCAGCCTGCTGGGTTGGCCAGGGCCTGCAGTCAGGGCTGGTGTGGCTGCGTACTGAGACGACGATGGCTGCCAGACCTTCACTGAGACATAAGTGTTCGGTGGCAGGATGGCTTCGATCGCCCCGGAATCGCCCGTTTTTCCTCGAACAGTCTGGCCGTCATACTCGATCGCGTAGAAGAGAGTCCCAGGCTGAGGCGTGCCTATCCGGGTTATCGAATCCGAGGCACCAGAGAAGATGGCACTCACCGCAGCTCCCAACTGCTCGTTCAAGCGCTGAAGCTCGGGATAGGCATTGACACCGGAATTGAAGGCCTCTGCTCCGGCGAGCAGAAGCTCGGATGCTTCTTGAAGTTGTAGCTTTTCCTCGTCAGTCAGGATGATTGTGACCTCTGCATCTCCGTCGCGGGTTTCCCTCGCTCCGAACGCTTCAGGGCCGTTGGCGCGATTGATGATGGCTTGCAGGGCCGTCTGTGTGAGCGTTAGTGTTGCCTTGATTCCAGAGCTGATTACCTTCTTCTTCAAGCCATCCGCTTCGCCAACCAAAGCCTCTGCGGTACCCAGGAGATTCCGCGTGTGGCCGACTCCTTCGCACACCTTTTTCTCAATGACTCCTCCCTGGCACTCCGGTGGCTGCGTGTTGTCGTTAATGATTTGGCATAACCCGTCGACAGTGGCGAGTATCGCCTTGAGACACTGAACAATCGCCTTTGCTTTTCCGGACGGATCGAGCGTCTCAAAACATGCGATTAAGTTGTCCACTCGACCAGTTAGGGCCACCACTAAGTCTAGCAGATCTTTGGCAGCCTGAACATTCGGCACCGGGCTGGTCTGGAATTGGGTCAGTTTGGCGGCATAGCTCGTCACTTCGCTGAAGGCGCCCAAGATGCCGATGGCACACTGGATACCATCGCGGACTTTGGTAAACTCCGCAGCACAAAGCATCGCTTCCTTTCCGGCGTCGTAAACCACGATGTAGACGAGCGCCGGGTTGTCCTTGCAAGGTGGTGGTGGGTTCGGAGGCCCGTCAGGTGGCAGGGGCGGGGGTGGTGGCCCTGGCTGAGGCGGGGTTGGCGGATCACCTGGATCAGGGCCGTCTGGGTCTGCTGGCGGCCCCACCGGTGGACCGCCTGCGCCCGGCGTGCCGGGATTGGGGCCGTGCCAGCCGGGTTGCCAGACACCGGTGCCGGCATCGCTTTTCACGAAATTTCCGTCGGCAGTGACCGTCATCGGTCCTGAGGGTTCCCACTTGCCCGAGTCGTGGTTGAAACTCCACAGCGCGGTTTTCTCGCCCGGCGCGAGTTTCACGCCAGTGGCGTCGGGAAGGTTCGGGAAGCAGACCGGGACGGGGCGATCAAAATTGGTCGGGCCGTCAGTCTGGATGGTGATGACGAGCGGGATGTCGAGCCCGAGTGGTAGCGGACTCGGCAAGCGGTCCGATGGCACTGGGGCGATCCCGATCGAACCGACGCGCGTGCCGTCGTTGGAGAATAGGGCATTCGGCGGCACAATTACCTGTACTCCTTGCAGCCCGGGCTGCGCCTCCAGCACGCTTTCGGGAAATTCGACGACTGTCGTTTCGGTGGCGCTAACCGCGTTGAGTGAGCCCGCCTTGATGAGGGGCAGGTAGATTTTCCCTCGCTGGACATCGGTAGACTCGCCTGACTGGTTGTCGGTTCTTCCAGCGAGCGCCTCCCACTTTTTGCCGACGTAAGGATAGTAGTCTCCACCGGGAAAGTTACTTTTCGACGACGTACGACCGTCGATGGTAACGAAAAACTTGCCCGCCGGACAAGGGGATAGCGTGAACTTGCCCGCTGCATTGGTGACCGCGCGCAACGTCTCCTCCGCGCCATCGACCGTGATGGTGACTCCGGAGAGGGGCACGTCTGCACCGCCGTTCGTCTCAGATGCGTAGACCGTACCCGTGATCGCGGTATTTGGCAACGGGGTCAGTGTCAGGGTGTCGAACGTCGCCGTGAACGCGCCCCCCGCGACGCCGTCGCCATCCAGATCGGCGTTGCGTCCTAGCAGATCCTTCAACCCCGGCGCGTTTACGATGATCTGAATGCGTGCGCTCGACGGAAGATTCTGCAGGTAGAACAAAGTGGCCTTGCGCCGGTCGCTGGAAATCTCCACCCGGCTCAGGATTGGACGCCCCGCGAAGACCGCAGCGACCTGGTCCGGCCCCAGAGTCGCATCGAGTGCCAGTGGTACCGAAAATTCCAGGATGGTCTCGCGAGTGACCGCGACATCGCCCTCTCCCGGCTCCGGGCTCATCCGAATGATGTGAAGGAGCGGGAGGTTCCGCGGCGTGCGGCTCTGTAGAATTTCCTGAACGAGTTCATCCTGGTCGAGATCGTTGATCGCGTTGTCCTGATTGAGATCGGCGAAGGCAATCAATACTTGGGAGAGCGGTTTGAGACCTTCGATGTGACGGGTGAGTAGTGAGAGATCGGCCACCGTGGCGACGCCATCTTCATCAAGATCGCCCAGCTTCTGGGGAATGGCTGATAGCGGGACGGAGCCAAATAGAACCACGGCAAGAACCGCGACTGTGCGTGAAAAGTGAGTCATAAGAATTGATGGCATGGGGAATCAAGGGTTGACGGCGGCAGCGCGGAGGAACTTCAGCCGCAGAAAGTGTTGGGCACCGGTGATTTCGAAGCGGGCTTCGAGCTCGACGGAGGTGGCGTCGCTGTTGCCGGTCGGGGCAGGCGCGGGGTTTGCCAGCGTCCACGTTTTCAGATCGCTGCTGACTTCCGCATCGACCACCACTGCTGTAGGATTCTTTGCCTGATGGTAGCGCAATGTCAGGTAGGGCCGATTGGCAGCGTCCAAAATGCCGCTCAATTGCGGGGCGCGCGCGCCGTCGTGGACCTTCGGATCCGAACCACCCGCCAGCTCTCCAAGATTGGGCAGACCGTCTCCATCTGGATCGCGGTCGTCGCCAATGATTGCGGCGTTGGCGAGTTCAGGCGCCGTGAAGTGGGCCTTGCGCCATTGCGCGATCGTGCCGTACTGAACTGACGGCCTGAGAAGTTGTCCCTCTGTGGTGACGAATTGAATATTCTGCACCGTCACGTCTGGACCACCAGCGGGCGCGCCAACCGGCAGGGCGAGAGGAATTTGCAAAATGGCTTCCTCGGGCAATGGCAGATTGGTGGGCGAGAAGAGCACAACGCGATTCCGCCCGGGGGCAACTTCGCGCGCCTCGGCCTTGTGATTGGTTCCTTCGACCGTTGAAATGGCCGCGCCACCCTTGGCATGACCAGTAGGGTAAACGATGTCGAACTGGAGACCAGTGATCGTCGACTGTCCGGCCAAAGAGAGCGGCAGGATCGCCGCCTCGCCACTGCTGCTGGGGGCGTCGCCAACGATCAGCGTCTGCGCATGTGTCGAAACCGTAGTGAGAAGCGCGATGGAGAGGAATATGCGAGCGTTCATGGTGTTCTGGAGGTGAGCGAGTCGGCAGGTGCGGCGCCTTCGGTGATGGGTTCGGGCGCGCGGGGTTTTAGCGCGCGTCCAAAATTCTCCAACGTGAACTCCCCGACTTTGCGTCCGAGTTCGCAGCCGGTTTTTCCGGAAAAACTGAAATGAATCCCGCCATAAACCCGGCTCATGCAGATTTCGCTGGCGCATTCTTCAAGAGAAGAAAAATGGCGAGCCGCACCGGTCATGGCGTCGCTTCCCGTGGTGAACTCAACCCTGTCGCCACCCAACAACGCAGCCAGGACTGTGGCGGCTGCGCCACTGAAAGTGGCGTGGCCCGAGACGTATTCCGGATGGGGTGGCTCCGCCAAAAGCGGGCGCCATTCCTCGTCCGGCGAAGTGGCTTCATTTCTATCCTCGTCGGCCCGGTGAATCGCTGTTGCTGGCCGCCAGAAATTATATGCGTATTTTGCGTCCCAGCAGGCGATGCCTGCATCGGCCATCGCCACATTCAAAATCGCGAAAAGCTTCGCCGTTTCCTTTGCCGATAGCTGCTCTTCGCTGGCAAGTGTGCGGGCGATGGAATTCCAATGACCCGGCGGAGTCGATGTGTAGCTGAAGTCCGACCAGAAATGCGCAATCTGCGTCTGTTCGACCGTCCGTAAGGAGCTGTCAGCCCCACCCATCAACCGCACTTCATTGACGGCTTCGCTGTACGCTGAGGAGTTCAAGGCCGGAGGCGCCTCTGGACGAAACTGCGCGGCGGTTTCCAGAACAAAGGGCACCACTTCGAACCAACGCGGCAATTCAGGCGGCCGCATCGCCGGTTCTGTGCGCCGCCATTGACCAGGCTCTGACCTCGGCAGGTAGTGGGTCGTGGTGCCTGCTGCGTCCCCTCTCCGGCTTTCGAGCCAGCGCTGCGCAATGGCCGCGCCGCGCTCGAGGGCAGCTGATTTTTCCTGAACGGGAAGTTGCGCCGTCTGCTCCTTCCAAAGCCGATCAAATTCCCCCTGCCTCGATGGAAAAAACGCGGCACATACTTCACGCGCTGCGCTCGAAGCACATGCTGCAGCGGTTGCCGTTGGCGTTCCATTCGCTTGATCCAACTCCTCGAAGACCTCGTGAATCGCCAGATGCAGGATCGCAAGATTTCGGGCGACGACCACAGGCGGTGGGGATTGCTCCTGAACAGGCGCAAGGAATGCCTCATTCCATTCGAGCACTACTTGGCCAGCGGAAGGTAAAGCGAAATCTGATGCCGTGGCGGCGACCGTTTCCTCGTCGCTGCCATTGCCCTCGCTATTGCCATGGCAAGTGCCATCAGGCTTGGGGTCATTGCATCCGCAGTAGGTAGCAGTCCCGGAAAGTGTGTCGAATGCGTAAGGGCCGAACCCAGGGGCATCGTAAAAGGTCTGACTGTGGTTTTGCGAAAATACAGAGCGAGGCAAGATACAGAGCAATGCCGCGCCCAGCAGAAGAGGAGCAAGACGTCTTTGTATCGGCGTTTCCTTGGAAATGTAAGCTCGGATGAATGCCATTTCCCATCAAATCGACAAAGCGTCCCACTCGTGACAGGCAGAAGATTCTTTTGAGAATCCTACTTTCTCAGAGCGCTTTGTTCGTTCGGGCGGAGCAGGAGTGTCGCGGCATCGTTTCGTATTTCGGTGATCCGGGCGACGTTGCCAGCATCGGGCCAGTGGAGAGCGGCGGCTTCGGTAGTCGCCGCGAAAGTCTCGGCTATGCTGAATCCCTGGCGATTTTGATCGAGAGCCTCTTGGGAGAGGCGTTTCGCTGCTGCAAGGAACACGGTGGTGGCTGCGAAGAACTGCGCGTCGTCACTTCCGTAGGCACGGGCATTGGTCAGATGCAGGGCGCTGGAGCAGGCGCGGATCTGGAGAGTGGCGTTGTCTGGATCAGCTTCAAGAAGCACCTGCCGGATGGCGAGTGACGCAGCGAATTCTTCGGCAGCGGCATCCGCATCGATGTTGAGAAGGAGGCTGCCAATGCGATTGTGGATAAATGCCTCGGCGGTGCGAACCGGATGAGCGGCGGGAAGGCCAGCGGACTCCTGAGTGATCCGCATCAGCCATTCCTGGTAGCGGCTGCGGTGCTCTTCGGGATCCTGAGTTCCCGCCTCGATGGCCTTTTGCAGCTTCTGGCAAAAATCCCACCAAGCCTCGACTCCTGTATCATCCTCGGAGTGGAGTCTGGCGAAGTCCGTCACCAGTTCGGCGCTTTCGTCTGGAGCGGATTCGCGTTCCAATTTCAATCGGGCGGCTTCGATCTCGTTCGATTTTGTGAGCCATTGCTCGGCCGCTTCGTCACGCTTCAATCCGGCGCTCGCCTTCGCCAGTTCGAGGTAGCACCAATGGAGATGATTCATCGTGCCAGTGTGTCCCGGTCGCTTCTTCAGATCTGCCTCTGCAATGCGCGCGGCGTTCGACAGAAAGGTTTCGGCCTCACCAAACCGTTCGAGCTTGTTCATGGCGACCCCCATGCGAAATGCCGCATGGGAGTAGATTTCGGAATCGGCCCCAAACCGTTGGAGGACGTAGTCGTGATATGCGGTGAAGTGGGTGAGCATGGCGTCGTAGTTTCCCAAGGTCTCAGCGTTTGAACCGAGGCTCGTCTCGATGACGGCCAGGGCATAACGCAGCCCGTCGTCGTCTGGTCTGGCTGCCAGGAGTTCCGTATAGATTCTTCGGGCCTCGCGGTAGGCTTCGCCTGCCCCGAATAGATTCCCCAGATAACCCTTGGGATTGCCAATGGCGACGTAACTTGCAGCGATCATCTCAGTCGTCTGTGCAGTCCGCATTGGCTCGGGCAATTTTAGAAGCTCCGTCTGCATGCGTTCGGCGTCGACGAGCGATTGATCGAACTGACCCTGGGTCATGCGGTGCTCGGCACGGTCCCTGAGGTATTCGGCAAGGGAGGTTGTGTTCTCGACGTCGAGTGGCGAGTGATCCCTCGCCTTTTCCGCCAGTTCGATGGCCTCGGTATAGAGTTTGTCGGCCTCGGCGCTCAGCCCGCGAACGCCAATGACATCGCCTTTGATCACAAGCACGCGGGCCAGATCCAGTGCGGTGGCATCGGAATTTCCAGACGACCGATGCTTCTCCCGAAAGAACGCGACTGCCCGCTCCAGCACTGATTCCATGGCGTCGAGTTTGCCTGTTGGCTCAAGTTTCTTACGCAGGTCGGTGAGGAGAAACTGAATTAAATCCTCGGTGTCGGCCTGTGCCTTTCTGGCTTCTACGCGGCTGGCGATCGCTCGACCGCGTTCGCTCCAGGCGAACATGGCAGCACCAAGGGCGAGTAGCGCCAGCGATCCCAGCACCGCTGCTGCTCGGGCTCGGCGCGCCAATCGGCGTCGCATCTCCCGCTCCCGCAAACTCTGCTGCCGCCTGCGGTCTGCCGCCTGCGCGAGAGCCTCCCGGAATTCTTCGGCTGAAGCAAAGCGCCGCGCGGGATCGCTCTGAAGCGCACGCAGGACGACGCCGTCGAAGGCGGGCTCCAGAGCGGGGTTGCGCACCGACGGTGGATCAAAGACGCCGCGCGGCAGCTCGCCAGTGAGCATTTCGTAGGTGATCACGCCCAGGCTGTAGATATCCGTGGCTGGGCCAGGTCGCGCCGAACGCGCGAGTTGCTCGGGCGCTGCATATTCAAGAGTGCCCAGAGAGCTGCCGGGGCGCGTGAGCGCAGGGGCGAGCATTTCCCTTTCTACTGAAGCGGCGAGCCCGAAGTCGGCCAGTTTCACCTGACCGCTACTGGCCAGGAGAACGTTGGCTGGCTTCACGTCCCGGTGCACGATGCCGTGAGTATGGAGCAATGTGAGGGATTGACAAACCGTGTTGAGAATGACGAGCGATTCCTCGACTGTCGGGGCGGGCGACCGGGCGAGGCGCGCCGCCAAGTCTTCTCCCTCGACAAACTCCATCACGTAGTAGAGGTGTCCAGCGTCGGTCTCGCCGCAGTCATGCACTTGCACCACCGAGGGGGCCCGCAGTTGTGCCATGGTTTCGGCCTCGCGGCGGAAGCGGGTGGCCATGCCCGGTTCCTCGCTCATTTCAGCGGGGAGCACTTTGATGGCGACGCGCCTGTTCAGACGCAGGTGCCGTGCCTCGTAAACTGCTCCCATGCCGCCACGTCCCAACATGCGCACCACATCATACCCGGGTAACCGTCCCTGAAGCTCCTCCACACCGGGGGCAGTCCAGATGTGCGGTTCCGCACGTGGAGCCTCGCATTCCCCTTCAGTGTCGCCAAACCCAATCTCGAGAAGGTTCGCGAGAAAGAGGTCGTTCGCCCTGGCAAGAGATGACGACGGGATTTGTGCGGCGGCACCAGATTCGCCGGAAGGATCGTCTGACGAAAAAGTGGAAGCGGGAATCTCGGACATACACTATGGATCGATGCCACAAGTCGATAGTGACACGTTGGAACCCGATTTGGCGAGCCGAATGTCGGTGCTTATCCAGTGCCGTCCGGTGCATCCGGTGCCGTGGATCGACGAATCGTCTCGACATGCCCGCACCAATCTGCAGAATCTTTCACCCGCGCCGTTCATGCCGTCGACTACCAACTTTCAGGATCACTCATTTCCCGAGACCCGCTGGAGCTTGGTAGTAGAAGCTCGTGGGAAAGATGTTGGAGCGGCACTGGGTGAACTTTGTCGACTCTACTGGAAGCCGCTTTATGGCTTAGCCCGGAGGGAGGGGCTCTCGCCGGAGGACGCGGAGGACATCACGCAGGAATTCTTCAGGCGGCTTGTGGAAGACTCTGAGACCTTCTTAGCTAAGATCGATCCTGAACACTGGCGACTGCGCACCTTCCTAATCACCACCTTGCGCCGCCGCATCATTGACTGGCGCCGGACGCAGATGCGCGAGAAACGCGGCGGCGGTCGCAGGGCTCTGGCACTGGAGGAACTGGAACCCTATCTTGTCGCTGTCAGAGGAAATCGGTCGCCCGACGAGGAGTTTGATCGCCATTGGGCAGCGGCAGTGCTCGAACTCGCCAGTACTCGCCTCGCTCGCGACTACGCTGCCTCCGGGCGAGACGCTCACTTTGTTGTGCTCCAGCCATTTCTTGGCATTACTCCCGCGACTCGCGATTCCGCTGACTATGCAGATGTGGAAAAAGCTATGGGGGTGTCCCCAACGACCGCCCGACAATCAGTGCATCGATTTCGCCAGCGTTTCAGAATTATGCTACGGGCCGAGATCGCCGACACGCTTCAATTCCCGACTGAAGAAGCCATCGATGAAGAACTCCGCCACCTTCAGGCGTCGTTGAGATCATCCTAAGGTCATCGTAGACTTACAGGGACTTACGGGCAAGGCTGGCGGATTACTCTTCGGAAGGGGAATGGTGGCAAAGAACGGTTGTTCGGGTTGCCCGTGGTTGCGAACGAGTTGACTTATAAGTTCTCCGTGGAGGAGCTGTGGATGGCCCCGCCCGCATGGGACAGCGAGAGGACGGCCCCCCTCGAGGGGGGGCAGCTCCTACTACTCGACCGGGATTGGTCAGTTTGGTGAGAGCACAAAAAACCGACGCGGGAC
This sequence comes from Verrucomicrobiia bacterium, assembly GCA_020439995.1. Lineage (GTDB taxonomy): Bacteria > Verrucomicrobiota > Verrucomicrobiia > Verrucomicrobiales > DEV007 > JAGROY01. Next base: position 29,588 of record JAGROY010000018.1, on the reverse strand, counting down.
AGGTTAATCCCGCGCCGGTTTCGGCAATTTTGATTTTCGTCGTCTCAGGAAACCATCGCTGCCTGCTTCGCCTTACGACCGCGCGGGCTGACCGTGCGGGCGGGGCGTGGGCCTGGGTCTTCCTTCTTCTGAAGGGCACGGCGAAGCTTCTTGAGCGCGATGTTTTGAAGCTGGCGAATCCGTTCCCGGGTCACACCAAATTCCTGGCCGACTTCTTCGAGCGTCTTTGGCTTTTCGCCATTGAGGCCGAAGCGGGCGTCGATGATCTTGCGTTCGCGACCGTCGAGCACGTCGAGCAGCCCGTCTAGCTGGTCGTGCATGTTGCGGTGGCTGAGCAATTCCAGCGGAGTCTGCGCGCGATCGTCGCCGATGATCTCACCAAATTCGGTGTTGTCGTCGTCACTGATCGGAGCATCCAGTGACGCGGGACGCAGCGAAGCCGCCTTCAGTTGGGCCAGTTTCGAGCGATCGATGCCGATCTCTTCTGACAGTTCGTCGTCAGTCGGTTCACGGCCAAGCTCTTCACTCATGCTCATCGCTACACGCCGCATTTTCGAAATCTTATCGACCATGTGGACGGGCAGGCGGATGGTTTTGCTCTGATTTGCAAGTGCCCGCTTAATGGACTGCTTGATCCACCATGCGGCATACGTGGAGAGCTTGCCACCTTTATTCGGGTCGAAGCGCTCAACTGCTTTCATCAAGCCGATGTTTCCTTCTGAAATGAGATCCAGCAGGGGCAGGCCGTAGTTCGCATAGTCCTGCGCGATCTTCACAACCAGACGAAGGTTCGCCTTGATCATGTGTGCGCGCGCTTCCATGTCGCCATTTTTGATGCGGTCGGCAAGCTGCACCTCCTCTTCGGGAGTCAGCAAGGCAGTCTTGCCGATTTCCCGGAGGTAGATTTTGATGCCTCCGTCTAGTTCGAGGTTAGCCATAGTCTTGTTTCCTTTGGTTTGCTTGTTATCAATTTGGGAGAGAAAGGGCCTTTTCTGCCTCCTTATACGTCCTACTGCTAAACGCAGGCTGAACAACAGGTGTTAGAATAAGATTTAGTGAGGTGATAAGAAAATGGTGAGGTGTGAAGAGGGGCTGAAAAGTCTATGAAAACGAGTCACAAGTCGAACTTTCGACGGTTTCTCCTGTGGTTCATTTCCTGTATGACGACATGACTTCACCACAAATTCCCCAGCTCGCCATTTCTCATCGAAACGCGTCCCTGTTGAAAGGCATAGCGGTGCGGTCGTCAAACTTTTTCTCATGAATTTTTCCTCTTTTACCAAAATTTCTAGAATATTTACAAGTCTTTATTGCTGGATTTGCGAAATTTTTTGATCAAAGCTATTTTCGCGTAAATAGTAAGCGGTTCGGCCACCGAGAATTGTGCTAAATCTTGATGAACTTGCCGCCTATATTTGGCGAATCGGCGGTCGTGGGCGTGTTTTCGATGGATTTAGCGGCTGAAGCGGAGCTAGGGTTCCCTAGAGATGCGGAATTTCGAACAAAGAGAAATCGTTTGCAGCAGCCCGGCACGGAGCGTCAGGGGTGTGGCGTCTGGGGTCGTGGCATTGCAATTTGCCCTGTTCGGGTGCGGGGAAAAATCGGGATCTTCGGGCACTCTGGTTGAGACGCGGGAAGTAAGGGAAAAGTCACTCTCGCTCGTCGATGAAATCGATGTTCCTGTAGTTTCAAAGCCGGAGGCGATGCCTGAAAGCTCGAATTCATTGGTCGCGCTTGCGGATTCTGATGGCGATGGGCAGCTGACCAAGGACGAATTCATGGATTACCAGGCCAAGCGGAGGCCTGCCCGGCCTCCGAAGACTCCTCCTACTCCTGAAGAGCAGCGCAAACTGCGTGAACGCGACGCCAGTCAGCCCATGCTGAAGGGGTTGCGCAGCACCTTGCTTGAGAAATTTGACCATGACCGGGACGGGGTATTCTCTCCCTCTGAGCAAGCGGAAGCGGAGAAATTCCTTGAAGCCCGGACGAACAAGCCACTCAAGGATTCGATATGATCGAGCGAAGTCCCAACAAAACGAGCGGGCGCTGGTGGTCAGATTGGAGTTGCGCTTGTGCCACCACAGTGTCAGAGGGATAGCCAATAATGGCAGTATCTGGCCAAGCTCTTCTTTTGCTCTCGACGGTGTGTTTCCTCGTCGGCTTCATCTACGCGTTTCTGACTCTTAGGTCGGATAACGCTGCGAGGTCGCGGATGACACTCGTCTTCATGGGCGGCGGATTTCTCCTGCAGGGGGCGTTTCTTTATATGAGGGGGCAGCAGTTGGGAAGGTGCCCTATTACGAGCGTTCCGGAATTGCTGGCGTTTTTGAGCTGGGCCGTCGTTCTTTACTATTTTGTCATTGGCTCGACGTTCCAGTTGTCGTTGCTGGGGTTTTTCTCCTACCCGCTCGTCGTTGTATTGCAGCTGATCGCGGTGATTTTTATGCCGCAGCCCACCACTGGCTATGCGGATTTCTGGCGTGAGCTTCACGCGGCACTGGCGCTGCTGGCCTATGGAGGATTTGCGATGGCGGGCATTGCTGGGGTGATGTTTCTGGTGCAGCACCGCCATTTAAAGCAGCGAAGTCTGGGCGGGCTTTTCTATCGGTTGCCACCTATCGAATACTTGTCTCATGCGATCGTCCGGCTGATGATTTTTGGGTTCGCCTTGCTCACGGTGGGAATTGCCTGCGCATACATGATGCGGGAATCTCCCTCGGGAATGAAGCTTGTGGTTGCCTACGCCGTGTGGGCGGTCTACGCGGCGGCACTGTTCATTCAGTGGGTGAGGGGGCTGTCATCTCTTCGACTTGCCGAAGTCGCTGTCGGCGCATTTGTCGTACAATTGTTAACACTTTCATTGATGGGAGCAGGATGAGGGACGACGGGCACATTTTCTGTGTGGGACTCAACCACCAGACCGCTCCCGTAGAGATTCGGGAGCGTGTCGCTTTTGCTGAAAAAGAGCTGCCGGACGCAAGCCTGGCTGTGCGGAATCTTGATGGAATCGGCGAAGTGGTCGTGCTCTCGACCTGCAATCGAATGGAGGTGTACGGGGCGTGCGTTGATCGTCGCAGTGTGATGCATTCGCTTGAGGGATTTTTGCGCGGGAGGTTCGGAGTCGATACGGAACCTCTGCACCTCTACGAGCACACTGGCGCTGAGGCTGCTCGTCACCTCTTCCGAGTGGCATCAGGGCTCGATTCCATGGTGCTGGGGGAGACGGAAATTTTTGGCCAGGTGAAAAAGGCGTACCAAGTCGCCCATGAAGCCGGAGCTACTGGAAAGAAACTGAACAAGCTGTTCCAGCATTCATTTCAGCTGGGAAAAAAGGTGCGAAATACGACGCAGATTCAACGCGGGACGACGTCCGTAGGCTCGGTGGCGGTGGATCTTGCGGAGAAGATTTTTGGCAATCTTGAACACTGCAGTGTTTTGCTCATCGGTGCCGGAGACATGAGTCGACGGACGGCTGCGAGCCTTCAGTCGCGTGGTGCAAAGAGCATCTTTGTTTCCAATCGATCGTATGACCGGGCGGTAGAGTTGGCGGCAGAACTGAGCGCCGAGGCGATCCGTTTCGATGACTGGCCGGTGCAGATTTTGTCTGCAGATATCCTCATCTCTTCGACTGCTGCGCCCCATCATGTGATCCTTGCTGAGCACATCGTTCCCGTGTTGAGGAAACGCCGTGGGAGGCCACTGTTTTTGATTGATATCGCGGTGCCCAGAGACATCGATCCGGCGATTGACGGTCTGGACGGGGTTTACCTCTATGACATGGATGCGCTTCAGTTGATTGCGGATGAGGCCCGCCAGCGGCGCGAAGACCAGATCCGCAAGTGCGATGCGATCATTCAGGTATTCCTTGAGGAGAACGGGCAACTGTATGGTGCTGGGCCCTCTGCGATTTCGATGTCTGAAACCTCTTCCGCTCCTTCATCCGATGCGTCAGCTGCGGCGGGTGATGAGTGCAATCCTATTCCAAATACATGATTCAACCGGATCCAAAAAAGATCATTCTGGGCACACGAGGTAGTGAACTCGCTCTCACCCAGGCACGGATGGTGCAGGCTGCGCTCGAACATAAGGTGCGGGGCCTGACTGTTGAGATCCGCATTGTGCAAACCATCGGTGACAAGCGCCCCGATCTGCGTTTGTCCGAGTTCGGCACGGGGTCGGAGCCAGTGGACAAGGGGATCTTCACGCGTGAGCTGGAGATTGCTTTAAAAGCCGGGGAGATCGATATTGCAGTCCACAGCTTGAAAGATGTACCGACTGAGCTGGACGATGGATTTGCAATTACGGCAGTGTTGTCCAGGGCTCCAGTGGAAGATGTATTGCTGACCAAGGTGGCAGGGGGGATCGACGGATTGCCGACAGGTGCGCGAGTGGCTACCAGCAGCGTGCGGCGCGCCCGTCAGTTGCGCTGGCTCAGGCCCGACCTGGATATTGTTGAGATCCGGGGGAATGTCGCAACGCGGATCAACAAGCTGGCACAGTCAACCGAGCTTCACGGCACGATGCTCGCGAAGGCTGGACTGGTCAGGCTGGGGTTGTTTTCGGAGGATGGCACCACGTTGCCGCAGTGGCCGGAGCTTCACGTGAAGGTGCTCGGTGCCACGGAGTTCCTGCCGGCTGCGAGCCAGGGGGCAGTTGGAATCGAAGTGCGTAGCGATGTGCGCCCTGAAGTCCACGAGGCATTGGCAGCTATTAATGATGCGGAGACGATGATCCAGGTGACGGCCGAGCGGGAGTTTCTTCACCTGCTCCAAGCCGGGTGCCAGACGCCAGTGGGACTGCGCTCTGTGATTCGTGGCGGTGAGCTGGAACTGGCGGCTCTGGTTTTCGATGATGACGACTCCACAGCCAAGCCGAAGTCAGGTTCCGCTACTGGCAACGCAAGGAATCCCAAGGGTATCGCCAGAGCGCTCTTCGAAGGGTTGCGTTAGTGTTCGTCTTTGTTCTCGCGCTGTCGTTTGCGCGCGAGCAGTCGCTCCGTGGTTGAAAGTTTTGACAAATCTCCCGGCTCAGCTGTAGTAGCGGGTTCGGATGATTTGACGGTTTCCTGAGGAGCTGCCTTTACCGGGGGCGCGTTCGCCTTTGCTGTGCGTGACCGTTGTCCAGGTGGTGCGGCACGCTCGATCGTCGCGCTGATCTCCGCCTTGCGCTTCAGCAGGGCGCTCATGGTCTCGGCTGACTCAGCTTTTTTCCCGAAGCCAAACCAGCCTTTGATTACCTGCCAGTCCAGCTGCACGCGGCGGACGGCCACATCCAGCGGGAGCAGGAAGGCTAGCAGCCAGAGGAACCAGTCGATCGCAGGCTTTGTCGATTCGCGCGGGCTGCGTTCGAATTCGAACAGCGCTTCCTCCTTGCCTGTGAGAATCCGCCCGCCCGTCTCACTGGCGATGCGTTTGAGCGTCAGTGGATCGGATCGGAAGTTCAAAAACTCGGGCGAGTAGGCTACGGAAAGGGCACCCACCGCTTTGTCTGTGCGGTCATCGGAGTCCACCGCAGCTGCTAGAATCTGATAGCGGCCACGGCCCCATAGCGGGAAGGTGCCTTTGTAGCGCCGTGCTCCTGTTTGCTCCAAAGTAACGGTCTCCATGTGATTCTGCGGGCCGGCGATTTGGGCTTCAATCGTCAGAAATGACTGAGTTTCGTGATAGTCGTCGATGGTTATTAGGCCTGTCGTCCCTTCGGCATTCGCAGTGAGAACCAGATCGCTGTCAGCCTGCACGCGGGAGATGGCAATCATGAGTTGATTCACGAACGGCTGGAACTGATCCCAGTCGATCCAATCCTTTCCCCAGTTGGGGGACATGTCAGAGGTGAAGGCGGCAGATGTCCCGGTACCGTAGCGCCACGTCGCGAGAACGGGATTAAGTTCATCTTCCACCGGGCTCTTCAGAACCACCTCGGCCTGTGCTTTTGCCGAGGTCAGGACGTAGCCGTGAAGCTGGGGTAACGCATCGATTCCCTTAAGGATCGCGCTTGGAAACTCGACAGCCGGGGTGAATGTCTCGTTCTGAATCATGTTGCGCTTCAGTTCTTTGGCTTCCTTGATGAAAATCGACGGCAGCTGCCGAGGGTCTTGCGGAAAGTAGTAGCGACCGCCAGTGGTGGCCGCGATCGAGCGCATCATTGAGATGTCCTGGCCGCCGTGCGGATTAATGGCGATCGTCGAGACACTGATGCCTGCCTGGACGAAGCTCTGGAGTAGATTCGGCGGCGGTGGCGTGGGATCGCCATCGGAAATAATGAGCATGTGCTTCATTGCCGCATCATTTGCCAAGAGCGCGTTCAGGCCCAGGGTCATGGTAGGCACAAAGCTGGGCATGTCCCCAATTTGTGCCTGGTTGATTTTCACCGAAAATTTTTGGTACTGATCCGCTGGAGAAAGGGGAAAGATCCACGTGTCCGGTGCGCCGTTGTTGCCGCCGCCGTTCCAGGTGTAAGCGAGCACGCCGACATCGTCTTCGTCACCGAGCACCTTGATCGCGGATTTGGTGATCCGCTTTGCCCAGGTATTTCCGTCGGCGAACTCACAGGTGTGAAGGATGATGGCCAGCGCTCCCTTGGGCATGATTTTGCGCTGCTTGATATCCATCTCGACAGGCAGTGCCTCCTCGATAGCGCTGCGATTGTATCCGCCGGGCCCGAAGCTATTGGCGCCGCCAATCATGAGGAACCCAACGCCCTGCTGGCGCACGGCGTCGCGAACGGCCTGCATTTGTGCCACGTCCAGAGCGTCTGCCGGGACATTGATAAATACAACCGCGTCATAGGGCATCAGCGAAAGAGTGTCGCGTGGGACTTGGAATGCCTGCGCCATTTCAACGACCCGGCGCGATGCCCGCAGGGTTTCGATGAACCGGGCAGCGTCCCGCGGATCGCCAGTGGGATCTGTGACGACGAGAATCTTGCCCTCGCCAGCGATGTAAATGTCATTGATCGCCAGATTGTTTTCCTTCCACCCGTCTTGATCCTCCGGCACGATCAGGCGCGCTGTGTAGGCGTAGTAGCCAGCTTCCCGCAGCTTGATCGGGATGGGAATCCGCTTCTTGCCTGACTCGATTTCAATGTCATCGCGAAAGACTTCCTGGCCATTTTCCTCCAGCACGAGTGTCCCTTTTTGCGCCTGGAGCGAACCGATCAGAACCGATGCCTCGTAAGTTTCTCCCAGCTTCACCGACTTGGGAAGATCGAGCCGCTCGACCCAGGCTTCCTTTTCGAAATCGAAATCAACGGGCAGGACATCGACGGCGATGTTGCGTGCCTTGAGCTGTTCCAGTACGGGCGTAAGCTCTCCCTCTGTAGCGCTGCCGTCCGACATGAGGACGATGCGGCCCTCGGCATCGTCCGGCAGCATGGCAGCCGAGAGGGAAAGTGCCTTAGCGAGGTCGGTGCCGTCTTTGCCGACTACCGAGTTAATTGTTTCGAGGCTTTCAAGTGGAAAGGCCGAACGCGGCGGAAGCTCAACTGCTGCATTGCTGCCAAATGCGACCATGCCAACGGAATCCTTGTCCTGTCGATTCGAGGCAGTGCGCTGGATGAACTCCATGGCTGCGGTCGATACGGCATTGCCCATGGAATCTGAGACGTCGAGCGCATACATGGCGGACAATGAAGTGTTCGAGCGCACGGTTCGAGGCTCTGCTAGAGCTGCTGCGAAAAGGCCCAGTAACAGCAGTCGAACCACCAGTGCGACATTGCTGCGCGTCTTGCCAAGAGCGCTGTAGCCATGGAGGGACATCCACCAGAACCAAGGCGTGAGAACCATGATCCAAAATGCCGACCAGTAGCTGAACCGCAGCCATCCTTGCCATTCGCAGGCGATCGCAGCTACCGCGTAGACAACCAGAAACACGATCCAAACCAACGCAGATGAAAACGTTACGGCTTGCCGTTTCTTGGGAAACCACGTGCTGAAAATGTCGGACACGCGCTCTCTCATTTCGTGTACGTTGGTTCGATGGCGAGCAGCCGACGATTGCCGGTGTCAGCCACGCGGATTCGGCCCAGGGAATCCACTGCAATTCCCCATGGTGTTACCATTTGCTCCCGGCCCCGGCCCGTGCTGCCAAACTGGGAGATTATCGTGCCGTCCTGCGTCATCTGGGTGATGCGGCCAGCGCCGTATTCCACGACAAAGATGCTTCCGTCAGGAGCAATGGAGAGATCGTAAGGAAACTGGAGCCCTGTATTGGGGGGCGTAACGATCCTGACAAAGTCACCATCTTCAGTGAATTTCTGCACGCGATTGTTGATAGCATCAGCCACGAACACCTTGCCCTTGTGCCAGGCAATTCCGGACGGGCGCTGGAATTCGCCCAGCTCTGTACCGAAGGCACCGAACTGGCGCAGAAAGGTGCCATCTGCTGAGAACACCTGGATTCGGTCATTGCCACCGTATTCGCCGATGAACAGGAGGTCGTTGTCATCACGTGCGACAGCGACCGGGTAGATGAACTGGCCGGCTTCCGTGCCGTGGCTGCCAAACATATGCGAGACTTTGCCTGTGGCGTCGAATACCACCACGCGATGGTAGTGCGTGTCGCATACGACGATGCGGCCATCTTTCAGAGCCACGGCACCTTCTGGACGCCCCACTTCGTACTCGGGCATCATCCACGATCGAAGAACCTGTCCCGTGCTGCTGTAGACGAGCACTCGACCACCATTGTCCAATACTACTACATCGTTATCACCGATGATCGCCACACTTCGAGGTCCGGGCAGGTGTGATTTGATGGGGGGGATGTGCCACGTAGTAACGCTGCTAGTTGCCAGCTGGCGAACCTGCGAATCCGGCTTACAGCTGGTCGCGCAAACCAGGGCACACACGCAGAGAGTAAACCTGCCGAGGCCTCCCAAAAGCCGCCAGTGCCTGAGGTTGCGTGTTCTGACTGCTGTCCGTCCTTTGTTCACTCAAAGTGGTTTATACAAAGGAATATCGGGTGTCCAGTGCAATGACTATTCGGTCTGCGGCGTAAAACTCATAAGCAAGCACGCACGAAAGTAGAACGGAATGGTATTCCCGTCAGCGAAGCCCGCGCTGCAAAAATAAGACGAAGCGCCACCCCGCCTCAAGAACAACAGATGCTCGACTTTTCTTTGAAGCCGAGGCCTACCGCTTTCTCTACTGAACTCCCGGTTGGAATTTGCGCACAGTGCCGTTGTGGGCGTCTACTTGGAGGGTCACGAAGTTGGCCGGCAATCCACCAGCGTTTGCCAGGACATCCGCCTCATTTACGAGAGTTACGTACCACTGCTCGCTTCCTGTCTTGGGCAGCGTCGTTGATCCGTCTGGACGAAAGTGGAAGGCATAGTACTCGCCATCCTCCGAGTCGGGTATTCTGACGTTGCGGGTTTCTCTGATCATTTTCTGGCTTGTGATCAAGGTAGAATATTCGCTCTCATTGAGCATGATGACACCCTCGGGCAGGCGTTCGATCTTAGACAGGGGAATGACTACGAAACCGTCGTTTCGACCGCTCGACTTCCTGTCTCTCTCCGTCGTTGCCGTCACTTTCTTTACAAACTGGTAGGCACGGAACTGCGGGTTGGAGATGGGAAGGTTCAAGTCTCGAAATGTGTAAAAACGGACTTCGACCGCTTCATTTCCTTTGATTGCTTCCTGCTGCATGGTGGCCAGCGCGGACTGAAGGTCATCTGCAGCCTGAACAAGCTTGTTGCCAGCCAGCATTGACTGCATCGCAGGCACTGCCATTGCCAGGATGATGGCGATGACACCCATGACGACCAGCAGCTCGATCATCGAGAAGCCCCGCTGCTGCTTCGTCATAGCAGGGGTGGAATTTGGAATGCGCTTCATATTCAGGCAATTAGATAGGAATTTCTGTTGGAGAAAACGGTGTGAGGCAGGGCAGGGGAAGAGAGAAAAAAGTTTTAGTTGTCTGGATCCTCTGTCCACTTGGACTCACGCATGCGGATCGTGGTGGTGAACACGCGATGGCGAACTTTCTGGTCAAGCATATCCCGGTTGAGACTCTCAAGATCCTGCTCTAATGACCGCTGGGATTTGAAAAGGCTATCAGAAACGAAATTGGGCTCGCGCTGGCCATTCGTCGTCAGCCATCTTGCCATATCGTTTTCATCCACGGCTACCATGGTCACCTGCATCAGCGGTGGGAGTTGATGCTTCGACAATTCTACCCGCTTATCGCTCTTCTGGCCCCACTGAAACTCTCTGGTGTCATAAACGAAGTTGGGAGCGATGAAATCGGGATCGTTGCGGTCGAACTCAGGCAGTCGAGGAGCGAGAACCAACGCAATAATGTTTTCCGCCACTGGTCGCACCGTGCGGACGTCTTTTGGCCCCAGGGATGCCGAGCGGTTTACGGATGCATTCACTCCAGTCTGGCCCTTGGCGAACCAATCGTAGATCTGAGTCTTGCTCGACCGGCCGCTGAGCGGTGGATCCTGGTAAATAGAGAGGCTCTCGGAAGGCTGACGGAATTCCATCAGGCGATAGCGCAGGCGCTTCTTGATGGTGTTGTTTTTGTTCAGGAAAGAAGGGCGGTCGTTTTCGTCCGAGCTGAATTCCACGAAGTATCCCCAGGAATTGAGCAGCATTTCCATGTTGGAATACACGGGCGTTCCAGTGGGAGAACTTTCAGCGGTGAATCCCAGTGGCGCATTGAAGAAGACGGCATGGCCCGGGCGGGAACCGTCGGGGCCTTCGCCCAGAGCTTCCTTCGCATTGACCACCAGAAAGTGCAGTTCGGATTTCTTCTCGTATTCCCTCGGATTGTCGGGGTTGTCATATCCCCAGTAGGTATTCAGTGTAGCCTGACTCAATCGGCGGGTCATCACTTCAAATGCCGCACGTGCTTCTTTGTAGGATGAAGTAGTCTCTTTTGCGAGAAGCCAGGTGCGCTGTGTCTGCTCCATCATCTGAAACGTGAACAGCATGAGCAGCGAAAGGATTGCAATCGATACGAGAAGCTCAGGAAGGCTGAAGCCGCCGATGCCGAGAGGATTCCGGGAGCGAATGCGATGAATGACTGGGAACGTTTTCATACTTGTGAAAGTCCTTGGAGGGCAGTGTGGCAGGGATCAGCTGCCAGCTTTGGCACGCTTGGTGAGGTTAGTTACTACAGTGGGGTATTCCTTATACCTTCTCTTTTTCTTTTCTTTCGTGTTCCAGTCCACGAGTTCCTGTCCAGGAGGTGTAAAGGCGACCTTGATCACTACTTTCTTCGTATAACGATTCTGTCCCAGTCCTGGCAGGTTGATTGGGGTTTCAGGGAATTCAATCTTCGCACTGTAAAGCCTCGTGCCTGAGCCGGCTGTCTCAAGCGTGGTGCCTTCACCATCGAAGTAGCGAAGCTCGTTTTCGTAACGGCTGAGGGTGTCCCAGTCGGCCTGTTGAACATCACCAATCAGATCCTGCGCAATGCGGCTCTGAACCGTTAAATCCGCTGATTCCCTGAGCGCATCCATTCCCAGTGGAAGCAACGCAAGAAGTGCAACCATAACGGTGGCGACAATGCCGAGGGCGATAACGACTTCTACAAGGCTAAAGCCAGAATCGACACCCGGGCGGCGCTTGGCGCGGGCTTGGTGTAAGGAATGGAGGAATAGCGATTTCATGGAATTTCAGCTGTAGATAGACTAATTATTCTGTTGTTCGAATCCGACGATTTTTACAAGGAGGCGGACATAGGTTTCTTTATCGCCTGATAGGCCGCGAAGACCAGCGAGCCTTACCTGAATGGTGCCGTCCTCGTTTTCCGAGAATGCTACTCGCTTCTCGAAAACAGGCTCGCCACCCGACCGCCCATCTGTCCAGATCATTTCTCCGTTTGCATCCACTTCACCGCGGCTGATTTGGGGAACGTAGAGAATATCCTGAACGTGGTAGCCGCCCTGGTCGGTTACGTTATTTCCATCCGTAGCCAGTGGCCCTGAGATCTGTCGATAGGATACCGAAGCAAAACCGAACCGCTTGACGTCCCACTCGGGGAGAATCGGCACCTCTTCACCTCTCACGATCGTTGTCAGGCTGGCAACTTGGGGAGGGGACCCGAACGCGTATTCTAGAAGATTGGTAATGCTGTCGCCATCGGGGTCGGCGCTCGGAGCGAGTCTCGGGTCATCCAGATCCCAGCCGGTTTCCAGTTGCATGTAGGCGTAGTAACTGTCCGCAGCAATTGGATCGCCAAGGGTTCTGATATTATCAAAGTAGATGACCTCTCCGTTGACGTCGTTCGTATCACCTTCAAAACGAACGATTAGTGAAGCTGCGCCATCTGGAATCTCGCCAAGCTCACTGGTATAAGTCGTCTTCCGATTCAATATTCCAAAATTCAATCCATCCAGATTCAGAGGGGGGCCGTCATCACTGGGCTTGCCCAGGCGGATGGCCACATCATTAAGGAAATCACTTCCTCCCACGGAGCTGTTCATCCCGACAATCGTCAGAATATTCTCTCCTTCGACAAAGACGTCACTGACGGTTTTCGATTCTAGCAGGTCAATATTTTCATAGAGGATTGCTGAATTGTCTGGATTGGAGCTCGTCGCTTCCGAGTTCCAGGCGATAGGAGATGGCGCATTGGCACTGGCCACTTCAGTGCCATTGATGTAGGCAACGTATCCGTCGTCATAGCGCACCCGAAGTTGAGCATCCGTGAAACCGGATAGGGTAGCTACCGTAAACGGTATACGGATGAAGCATGCGCTATTGATACCCTTCATTTCTTCGCTGGTATCGATTCCAATGAAATCTTCGAAAGATCCTCCTGGCGAATCGAACCCGACACCCATGGTGCCCGCAATCCATCCAGAATCGTCAAAATCAGGAGCCTTCCAATTGTCACCTGGTTCGGTTGCGCTCGTCGGTACGATTACTGAGCGGGGAGTTTCCGGATTGACTACTTCGGTCCACTCAATCGCTTTTTTACCGCCGCCTTTAAGCTCGAGCCATTTGTAAGTACTAAACTTATTGCCATCCGAGCTTGTATCAATTTCGCCTCGAAATTCATCTGAGGATTCGAATCCATTCTTTTCGTCGTAAGTCCGCACATCCACTTTGACCTGGGCATTGTTGTAGTTGCGCGTGTCAATCTTCTCGGATTCCCATTCCCTCAATGTCGCATTCCAAATGAAAAACTGAGTGTCGGGATCGCCATTTTCATCATAGAAGTAGAATTCCTCATCGGGCAGGATGCCCCCATCGATCGTTGTGGCAAATTGCGCTCCAGTCACGCTGGCAGTCCAGTTCATCTCGATCTCTGGAGGATCTGCCAGCGGGTTCCGCGTAAAGAACTCAAGGCCATTTCCGCCTTCACTAAATTTCGTCTGGATTCCGATCCGGACTTCTCCGTAAGCGGGGGGGGCAGTAGACAGCAGTAGCTGGCAATCGAAGCGGGTGTCAGAACTTGATCCACTCGACTGGTGTACCTCTGCGGCTATTACATTTTTTCCAGCAACAAGGGAGGCCGTCGTCCTGGCCTGTTCGACCCAGGCCCGCTCGTTGGCCCCGTCGATTGATGACTCTGCAGGTGTTGAGAATGTGGCATCGGCCGGAAGGTTATCGAGCATTACCAGTGCGCCGTTGATGTAAACTGCGATGCCATCGTCGCGCTGCACACGAACAATCAAAGCCGTAGCCGCTTGCAGACTGTCAATGGTGAACTCTTTGCGGAAGTACTGGGTGATCGTCTTGTTGCTGCTATCCGGGCCAGAATCCAGTTCGGTTGTTAAGGTGTCTCCGTATCCCAGCGGCGCAAAACCTGATTTCCATGCAGAATCGTCGTAGCCTGGTTCCCTCCAGGCAGTGCCGAGGTCTTCTCCACTGTCGTTGTATTTCCACTCTGATTCAGGCGTGAGGGGTTCGAGATCGTCTTCGTCCTGTGCGCTGACTGGCGTAATGACCATGGCCGCGACAATCGCGGCGAACACAGGTGTGTTCCGGTTTCTCCGCCAAAACGTGGCAAAAATGGAAGTGGATTTGCTGAGAGCTTTCATACTAAACAGGCGTTTGGATTACTGAAACGTTTCTCGTGGGAATTTTCTTATGATGATTTTCCGGCGCGATCCGGGCGGCTTCGAAATGAAGTTTGAAGCCAAGGGAGGGGATTTACAATATAAATACTTTGCTGAAAAGCCCCGATTTGCGCTTTTTCTGGAGTTTCTTTAGCATTTCTTAATCGAGCAAGGCAAGGGGTTTTTCAAGTTCATAAACGATCTTCAATGTATTCACTTTGTATTCTTTTTCTGAAGAAGGCAAGGAGAATGTGAAAGAAAGATTGCAACACGTTGCTTATCAATGGTTGGTGGCTCGATCAGGGATCAATTTGCTCGGCCACCAGACGGCTGAATGCGGTGCTTAGCTTGGACGATACCGGCCCGGGGCAGATTCTCACTGGTGAGCCATTGATCCGTTCGACTGGTTGCACTTCTCGCAGACTTGAGGTCAGGAAGGCTTCGTCCACCCTGTCCAGCTCCGCGATCGGGACGTCGATCTCATCGACAGCGATCCCTTCCATTTCACAAAGATCCAGCACGATCGCTCGCGTGATCCCGGCCAGGCAGCCGCTGGGAAGGGTAGGGGTGATCAATTTCCCGTCTAGAACGATGAAAATATTGCTGCCAGTGCCCTCGCAGAGGTTCCCTGCGATATTGGCAAAAATGGCCTCGTTTCCGCCGTGTTTCCGTGCGTAGGCCAAGGCTGCTACATTTTCGCCGTAGGAGGTGGACTTGATGCCGACCAGTGCGCCGTGCTCATTGCGCCGGTAGGGGACGGTAACTATGGACGCGGTGGCAGCATGGTTTGGCAGTGCTGAAGCGGCGACCAGCGCCAGATCCGGGCTTGCCCCTTTGTCGGAGCCCAGCGGGCCGACTCCTCCGGTGAGGGTGATGCGAATGCGCGCATTGCTGAGCTTGTTGGCCTCGATGACGGCAGTCATTGCTGAACTTAGAGTCTCCTGGCTGGGAACGGTGAGACTCAGAGCAGCGGCTGAGTTCAGCAGGCGCTGGTAGTGGCGGGATTCAGCGAAGGGTTTTCCGTTATAGACGCAAAGCGTTTCGAAAACGCCGTCTCCAGTGAGCAAGCCGTGATCGAACGGCGAGATGTAAGCCGTTCTGGCTGCGGAAAGCTGACCGTTCAGCCAGACTACGGGCTCGGTCGTTTCGGGATTCGGGGATGTATCTGCCATGTGGGCTTTATGGGAGTCCTGTCAGCTGCATGGCGTTGACTTTACAGGTGCATGCGGCTTGAGTCGGGGCAGTTTCCGCGATTTCATGAAGTTTGCTACTCCTTTTCCACGGGTGATTGAAGAGTCCATATGATTGGGGCAATCTTCGCAACCCTTCTGTTTGCCTGTTCGGCGATTTTCGGACAGCGGCTGTCCCGTATGCTGGGCGGGATCGTGGCAAATTTCTGGCGTCTGGTGCTGGCGGTGGCGTGTCTGGGCCTGCTCTGCGGGGTGTTTTTCCGCGATCAGTTTCCAGCGCACTCCGGTGTGTTCGGCTGGTTCTTTTTCAGCGGGATGATCGGATTTGGAATTGGCGACGTGGCGCTCTTCCTGGCGTATTTCCGCATCGGGGCACGCCTCACCATCTTGCTGAATCTTTGCCTGGCACCGGTGTTCGGAGCGGTGGGGGAGTATCTGTGGATGGGGCAAAAAATCTCGCTGCCAGAGCTCGCCAGTATTGCAGTCATCGTGTCAGGGCTTGTGCTGGCGCTGAAGCCAGACAAGAACCGCCCGGCGCATATCGAGCCGGGTATGATTGTTTCGGGCGTCGTATTTGCGATGATCGCGGGAATGGGGCAGGGGCTCGGTGCGGTAGTCAGTCGCTACGCCGACAGCGTGGCCACCGATGCGGGAGTGCCCATGCACGGCTTCGGTGGAGGGTTGAACCAGGCTTTAGTGCGAACGTTAGGGGGGCTGGTGATCGCGTTGATTTGTTATGCTGCCTATCAGTGGGGGGCCAGGCGATTGCAGCGGGTAATCCCTGCGGGTGCCGACGCTGACGAAGGAGACGTGGCCGTTTCACGGCCTGCACGTGTGAGTGATGCGGTGAAGAGGCGGCGCGGGAACAAATTTTTCCCTTTCTGGCTTCTGGGGGCTGCGCTCACTGGGCCGGTGGTGGGTGTCAGTTGTTTTCAGTGGGCACTGCAATCGCAGAAGAGCGCGATCGTCCTCGCAGTCACTGCCACCAGCCCACTGCTGGTGATGCTGCTCGCAAGGGCATTCGAAAAAGAGAAAACTCCGCCGCTGGCAATGGTCGGCGCAGTGATCTCTGTCTCAGGCGTGGTTGCGATCTGCTTGATGCGACTGCCCGCTGGTTTCTGGCAGTAGCCGATGGGTGGGGTATCAATCGACTTCGTAGTGGAATCCTTCAGGCTTGATCGTCAGGGCGGAGCAGGGCGTTTCGTGAATGAGCTTCTCCGCAGTGGTTCCCATGAGCAGGCTCTTGAAGCCAGTGCGTCCGCGGGTGCCCAGAACGACAAGGTCTGCGGAGCATTCTTCGAGACGCTCGATGATCGTCCGCGCGATGCTTGCGCCTTCCTGCACGTGTGTGGTGATCTCGACTTTGGGATAATTTGCCCCCATTTTGTCAGCAAGGGAATTGAGTCGGTCTTCAAGGATTCGCCGGGTCTCTGCTGGATCGATCGGAGGAAGCGTAGGGCCCAGGCCATAGGCATCGGACGCGACCATCAGCGGTGAGATGAAAACGTGGAGCAGCTCCAGCTTACTGGCGCTTTGCTCCGCAACTTCCAGCGCGTGTTCGATGGCCCGGTCCGAGGTTTTTGAAAAATCAACGCAGGCCACCACGCGAGAAAACGGATCGCTCTGGTGTTTGCGCACAAGTAAAACAGGAACGGGTGCCTTGCGGATGCAGCGACTGGCGAAGACCCCGGTGCGACTTTCGTCTTTTTGATTGAAGCCCCGCGATCCCAGCACCAGCAGGTCTGCCTTCCAGTCATGAACGCCATGCAGAAGTTCTTTAAAGGGATGGCCAATCTTTACGACACACTCGATGTCGTGGCCGGCTCCCAGTTGATCTGCGACGAAAGTTTCCAGCCTCCGTTGCGCCTCTTCGATCACTGCCGTGCGATCAAAACTTTCGTAGCGCTGGAATTGTTCGAACACTTCGTCATCGAAGACGTGCAGACAGATGAGTTTGCCATCGCTCCAGTTGGCGAGACGGGCTGCTTCGGCCAGCGCGTTTTCACAACAATCCGAGTAATCGATTCCCACCAGAATTCGCTTCAAGTTTTTCATGTTTATCGCAGGTTTGAGTTTTGCTTGGTTGATTGCTGAAAAAATTTCGACCGGTTGTCCTAAAGGTAGTCGTCCATCACCACCTTGTAGGCGGTTCTGCGGATCATTCCTTCTTTGCCATCGGGCCACTCGGCACCGGATTCGATCCACTTGCGAACGGCTTTTAATTGAGATTCTGCAATGCCCCAGCCATCCCCCGGCATCACTTGCGGGTGCCTTTTTGGACGTGTCAGGGCCAGGTAGATCAGGCTCGTGTCAGGAGATCCCGGTTTCAGAAATGGTCGGCTACTGTTGAAAATCGCGTCGCGATCCTGAAAGTTGAGTCCTCCCTGAGGGTTGCCGTCGCTGTGACACCAGCTACAGCGAGACTCAACCAGTGGCTTGACGGTCGTCAGAAACTGCTGTTCCGAAACGGAGCGGGCCGAGGTACCCGGAGGTGGAGACGTGGTAGTGCAAGCGCTGTTCAGCGCGCAAAAAAACAGGAGCAAAAGCGGTCCCGGCTTGAGTAAAATTCTCAGACTCGACACGTCATCGGGGTGTTTCGCACGGTTCATTCCTTCATGAAACGCGAAATTTGCGAAAGTTGCAATGCGTCCGTTGACCTTTGTGTAGCAGTGGTTGGCTTGAGCTCTGAACGCAGTTTACTAAACACAGCCAAAGAAATGTCTCGCATTCGTGGGCAGGCGGGCCAAGGTAATGGTCAACTTGAATAGCCTGCCCGGGCATTGGTCGTTTTGTTGGTGATTTGCTTTTTTAAGTATCCGGCTCAAGCGCAGTGGCCGGTTAACCTCAGGCTCTCGATCGAGACTGAAGAAAACGATATAGCACGATGAAATTGTTTATAGGGAATCTCTCTTACGATACCACGGAGGTGGAGCTACTGGATATGCTCGCCGACTACCAACCAATCCTCGACTTCCACCGCCCGCTGGATCGCGAAACGGGTCGCCCACGAGGGTTCGCATTCGTAACCTTGGAGAATCGCGAGAAAGGCGAGGCTGCAGTCGCCAAACTGAATGGTTTCGACATTGGTGGGCGAAAGCTGCACGTCAACGAGGCTGAAGACCGGCGGGCTGGAGCGCCCAGGCCACCGCGTCGTCGTGAATCGGACGACGGGGAGGAAGGTGAAGGCGGCGAGGTCATGCACGTGCAGAAAAAACCTGACGATCGCCCCGTTGATAAGAACGGCAATCGCGTGCGCTACAAGGGGATCTGAAGCTGCGGCGCAGCATCAGTCTTTGGCTGGATCTCTGCATTCCAGAGGAATTCCTACCTGGAGTGATCGAGATCTGAGATGCCGGGCAGTCCCGCTCAAGATTTTGAATCTTCCGCCTTCGGATCTCGAATTTGTTTAGGATCTGGAAACTCGGTTTTAGGGCTTTAGCTGTTGTGTCCACAGGTCTCGATAGAAGCCGTCGCGTTCGATGAGTTCTTCATGAGCGCCCTGATCTGCGATCCGACCATCACGGACGACCACGATCCGGCTGGCCAGTCGCACCGTACTGAGGCGATGGGCGATGATGAAGCTGGTGCGCTGGGAAAAAAGCGCGCGCATCGAGTCATGCACCATTGCTTCGCTCTCGGAGTCGAGCGCGCTGGTCGCCTCGTCGAGGATGAGAATTCTTGGAGCCCGAAGAATCGCGCGTGCGATGGCGATCCGCTGTCTCTGCCCACCGGAGAGCTGAGTGCCGCGGTCACCTGCCTTGGTCTGGTATCCTTCGGGTAAGCTTGCGATGAAATCGTGCAGATGGACTTGTCTCGCAGCGTCCATCGTTTCCTCATCTGTTGCGGCGGGATTTCCGTAGCGAATGTTGTCCATCAGCGAGCAACCAAACAGAATGATCTCTTGAGGCACCAGTGCCATTTGAGCGCGGAGGTCTGCCAGCGGGATTTCGGAGCTGCGAACCCCGTCGAAGTAAAGGGCTCCTTCGTCGGGCTCGAAGAATCGCAGCAGCAGCGAGATCAGCGTTGATTTTCCTGCTCCGCTCGGGCCGACCAGAGCAATCGTCTCGCCCGCCGTTACGGTGAGGTTTACCTCTCGCAGCACCGGTGCATTCTCCCTGGCTGGATAGGCAAAGGACACCTGCTCGAACCTCACGTTCCCAGTCAGCGGTTGCGATTCACTCGGCGTCATGGCGGATGCTTCTGGTTCGACATTGAGAATTTCCTGTGTCCGCTCGAATGCTCCCTGGGCTCTTTTCATTCGGCTGAAGGACTCTGCCACAGTGCCCATTGCGCTGCCGGTGAAAGCCAGGTAGAACATGAATCGAGTGAACTCGCCAGGGGTAAGATTGCCCAGCTGGATTTGCCGGGAACCGAACCACATCATGAAGACTGTGCCGCAGAAGACCGCGCAGAGGATGAATGCTGTAAAGATCGCTCTCCGGCGGCTGTTGGCGACGACCACTTGGAAGTAGCATTCCTGCGCTGCTGCATATCGTCGGGTTTCGACGGCTTCGTTGGCAAAAGCTTTTACGCTGGTGATTGCCTGGAGTGACTCGTCCAGAATAACCGCGCTGTCGCCAAGCCGCTCCTGCGCCTGCTTTGAAACGCGGGCGATCGATCGCCCAAACTTGATCCCAACTGCCACCACCGGAGGAATCAAAATACCTAGCGTCAGCGCAAGCGACGGGGCGGTCGTCGTCATGAGGACAAATCCACCGGTCATGAGCGCCCCGTAGCGCAATCCCATCCGCGCATCATTGATTAGAAATTCCTGTAGCACTGCCAGATCAGATTGCACCCTGGAGGCAAGGTCCGCCGCACGCACAGAGGCGTGAAACTGCATGGGCAGCCGGATGATCCTTTCAAATGTCCTCTGCCTCAGCTCCCGCAGCGCCAGTTCGCCCGCTCGCATGAACCATGCTGTGTCAAAGTAAACGCAGACCAGTATCGCCATCGCCACCGCCAGTAGAACGATCGCCACGTTGTTGATGCTGCCCGCCCATTGCGGTAGATCAGCATCCAGGGAGCCTGCTTGGGAGGCCAGCGTGCTGTCGACCAGCATGCCGACGAAAAAAGGAAACACCAGCTGCAACGCAGTGCCCAACAGCAACGCGGTAGTCGCCCCTGCGACCAGCCCTCGCGCGGGTTTCATCAATTGGAGGCTGAAGCGAATGAAGTTCAATGAGTTTGTGAATCACTATCGGCCAAGTGTGTTCTGCGCAAGCGCGATGAAAAAGCGGGTAGACTGCACCGACGTCTCCCTGTAGTCTCAATCGCTTATGCCACTTTCGACCGAAGGATACATTCTAGTCACGGGCGGTGCCGGGTTTATCGGCAGCGCTCTGGTTTGGGCGCTCAATCAGCGCGGTCATGAGAATATCATCGTTGCAGATATCATGGAGTCCGACGAAAAATGGCGGAATCTGGTGCCGCTCAAATTTGCCGACTACGTTGATGCCAATGCCTTCATCGAGAAGCTCGACACCAATCCTGAGGCCTTCGGCAAAATTTCGACCGTTTTTCACATGGGTGCCTGTTCTGCGACCACTGAGCGGGATTCCGGATACCTGATGCGGAACAATTTTGAATACACCAAAAAGCTGGCGCACTGGGCGATGCCCCGTCGTTCCCGCTTTGTCTATGCGTCTTCCGCTGCAACGTATGGCGATGGCACCCAGGGAATGGACGACCAAGATCCTGATCTGGAAAAGCTACGTCCGTTAAACATGTACGGCTACTCGAAGCATCTCTTCGACTGCTACGCGCAACGCATGGGATTTCTCCGCAGTCTGGTCGGGCTAAAATTTTTCAACGTCTACGGCCCCAACGAAAATCATAAAGGCGACATGCGCAGCCTGGTGAACAAAGCCTACGACCAGATCTGCGAAACCGGCCGCGTCTGCCTGTTCAAGAGCCACCGGCCAGACTTCGCCGATGGCGAGCAGATGAGAGATTTTCTCTATGTCAAGGATGCTGTCGAAATGGCAATCCAACTGGCCGAGCGTCCACTGGGGGGGGGGCTCTTTAATCTGGGCTCCGGGCGTGCACACACTTGGATTGATCTCGCAAATGCCATCTTCGCCGCGCTGGGTATCCCGCCTAACATTGAGTTCGTCGATATGCCTGAGCAGCTGCGCGACAAGTACCAATACTTCACTCAGGCAGACATCAACAAGCTCCGTGCTGCCGGCTTCAGGAGCGAGATCACTCCGTTGGGTGACGCGGTTTCCGACTACATCATCAATTACCTGATTCCTGACAAGCGACTCGGTGACGAGCCTCGAACCGGAGACGGTGGAGTCCTGGGATGAGGCGCATTCCCTGACAATGAGCCTCACAGTACGGACTCTATCTCTCCTGAGTATCAAACCTTATCTTTGGTTTGATAAGGGGATTCACCGCTCGCGGAGCCACATGGCGGTGTTAGTGTTTTCGTTAGGCGCCTACTACAAGAGAGTTGAAATCGATCCCGACCGGAGAAGGATTTCCGTGAAGCGCTCGTATTGCTGGATCTTTCAGTCTGCGCGGGAGTATGCGTTTGATGATGTTGTAAGAGTTGCCTATGACTGTGATTCCATTCCGACGAGTTTTAGCATTCTTGGCGAGTCTACCGATGAGTTGGACATGTTTCGTGTCTCAGTGGAATTAAAGTCGCGGGAGCTGGTGCGACTTTGGACATTTTATGGCGAAGGCGCAGTGGCCACGGGATGGAAGGGAGTTCTGCTGGGAGATGCGATCACTGATGTTTCTGGAGATCAAGGGGACGCCTCTCTGGGCTATGCCATGGTGCTTTGTGCGATGTTAGGGAAGACGCTTACGTAGAATGGAGTCTTACGGCCCTGCGTGGTTGTCGAAGTGTGGGTGCTTTATCTCTTTGAGGGTTACTGGTTTGTGTCGTTGCTATCAAAACGGGCTCGCTTCGGAGCCATGAAACTGTCAGAGTTTTGCACCATGAAAAACGAGCCAATTCCTCACGATTTAAATCATCATTGTTGTGGATCCTTTCCTAACATGCCGCGGCGTCAGTTTTTGAAATCGACTGTGGGTGCCCTTGGTGCGACCGCCCTGCCAGTCATCAGCTTCGCGGATGAAAACAAGAGCAAGATGGCAAAGCCAGAAACTCTGGTGAAGACGCTGTTTGACAGTTTGAGTGAGGAGCAACGCAAAGCGGTCGCTTTCTCGTTCGATCATGAGCTGCGTCTCAAGGTCGACAACAACTGGCACATTACTCCGCAACGCATTGGTTCGGAATTTTATACCGACGATCAACGGGAGATGGTGAAACAAATC
This sequence comes from Verrucomicrobiia bacterium, assembly GCA_020439995.1. Lineage (GTDB taxonomy): Bacteria > Verrucomicrobiota > Verrucomicrobiia > Verrucomicrobiales > DEV007 > JAGROY01. The sequence goes on along the minus strand of JAGROY010000018.1, from coordinate 7,095 downwards.
TTCATGGGCCTTCATAGTCCAGAGTATGCTGATACAGTCTATAAGCAGGTGGTGCATGACAGCGGGGATGCCGGTTTTGGTGACTGTTCGATCGGTTTGTTTGGGGAGCCGGGCACCGGGAAGTTTGAGTTTGTGCTCACTGGCCGCCATTGCACTCGGCGTTGTGATGGCGACTCCGTGGATGGAGCGGCCTTCGGCGGGCCGATTTTTTACGGTCACGCGGCTGAAGATTTTGACGAAGCGCCGGATCATCCTGGCAATGCCTACTGGTATCAGGCGAAGCGGGCCAACGAAGCTTTTGAAATGCTCGACGGCAAACAACGCGAAGTGGCACTGCTCGGTCAGTCGCGAAAAGAGCAGGGGAATCAAACGGTCAAGTTGACCGGCAAGGCATTTGGGTTGCCTGGAATCCGCATGAGCGACTTGAGCAAAGATCAGGGAGCCCACGTGCGTAAAGTTCTGGAGGACATCCTGGCTCCCTACCGGAAAGCTGACGTCAAGGAGGCCATGAAGCTGATCAAGCACGGTGGATTCCAGAATCTGCACATGGCATTTTTCAAGAATCAGGACGTAGGCAACGACAAGGTCTGGGATGTCTGGCAAATCGAAGGGCCGAACATGCTCTGTTACTTCCGCGGTGACCCGCACGTCCACGCCTGGATCAACATCAAGAAAGAGCCGGACGCGACCGATCTGGCTTAGAGCGAGAGGCAGATACCGCTTGGAATCGATTCGATTATCAGGTAACAGGTAACACTGTCGGCGCAAATTCCTTCAACCATCTTACCTTCCATGAAATTCAACCTCCTTAAAGCTTCCTTATTTACTCTCGCGGCAGGATTTTCTATTCCGACAGCGGGTGCCGTAGTGCTACTGGGTGCCAACTTCGACGGTCGTACACTTGCGACTACGAATAGCACAAATGATACCGCATCGGGCCTCGCGTGGACTCTCAACGGTATCGCTGATCCCGGTGATCTGACCGCTGTTGGAGATGTGGCGCTGGCCAATGGATTCGCAAACTTCGAGGCCGCAGGCTTGTTTCAGGGAGGCGATGCGGGCAACGTGGATCGTTTCGCGCCAGACATCAATATCCACAATGAAGGATCATGGTATGTCGACATTCCATTCAGAGTTCTTGGAGTCGGAGTCAGTATCGATACAGTTACTCTTGACGCATTCACTTTGAACAATGGTGGCGCGTTCCAAGGGGTGGGGCGTGATCTCGATATTAGTGTGTCACTCACCGACGCCTCGGCAAATTCGCTCGGAACGCTTACGGTCAATGACGTATTTTTGCACGACACGCCCGCGCCGCCTCAGCCAACACAGGTATCATTCGAAGTGGGCGGACTAGCTGTCCCTGCTGGCGAATACACAATGAGGCTTTCCTTTGGTGCGGACAACGACCTTGTCGGAAACAATGCAGGATTCGACAACCTTGCCGTGAATGGAACGGTCGTCCCCGAGCCATCAGGCGCACTGCTCGTATCGTTCGGCGCTGGAGTGTTGCTGATCCGTCGGCGGAGGTAAGGTGACCAGTCGCTTCCTGCAAAATTCTGCTATGTCCTCAAAGGCAATTGTTCTTGCTTCCGCCTTGCTTGCTCTGGCGGCGGCTTCTGGCCATGCGGTCGAAATTCTTGGAACTGACTTCGCTGGGCGAACGATCGACTTCGATGTTGCCTCGTCCATTGTCTGGCGGGCGAGTGGCATCGTTTCTCCTGGTGATCTTACTGTCGTTGATCCTGATGTCACTGGCTTGCTTGCTGGCTTGTTCGACACCGATGACACACTTGAGGCATTCGTGCCGGATTTGAATATTCACAACGAGGGCAGGTGGCGCGTTGATATCCCCATCGAAATTCTGGATGCCAGCGTCACTCTGCTTCAGGTAGACATTGGCTTGGGGATTTACAACAACAGCGGCGCTCTGCAGTTCACCAATCGGGATGCAGATGTGACGGTAACGATTCTTGATGACGGCGGCAACGAAATCGGCACTGCGGAAGGTTTTGATACATTTCCTAACGAGGGGGATGTGTTGGAGAATCCTGCGCTGCTTAGTATTCCGTTGGCACCGGTTACACTAGCCGCGCTTGGTGAATACACTTTGCGACTGGATGTATCTGGAGAGGGCCCGGGCAACAACGCTGGTTTCGACAGCATCAGTGTTCAGGGCACCGTGGGGGACGGTGTGCCGGATCCGGTTCTGATTCCCGCAACGAGAAGCGTCAGTCTTGGTCGCTTGCCAGCCTTCCCATTACAGACTGAGTTCACCGTGTCCCTCACCAATGGCGGGCAGAATGAGCAGTTGCAGATCACAGCCGTCGAGGTGGCAGGAGAATCGGCTGACAGTTTTACCGTGGGTGCATTCCCGGCAGCGATTGCTTCGGGCGAGGCTGGCGAAATCAAAGTAGTGTTCGACTCGAAGGGGGAATCCGCAGACTTCCGTGCGGAATTGATCATTACCAGCAATAGTGCTCTCGGTGACGAAGTGGTGATTGAGCTTTCGGCACTGATCGATGCGCCCGGCGGTGACAGCGATGGGGACGGACTTACAGATGGGGAAGAGGTCACGGCCACCACGGATCCCTTTGTAGCAGATAGTGACGGAGACGGGCTGTCTGACGGAGACGAAGTGAAAACGCATCTTACGAATCCCACGCTCGCCGACAGTGATGAGGACGGCTTCCCTGACGGCGCGGAATTGGAGGCAGGCACTGATCCGACGGATCCGGCCAGCTCTCCGGCACGTCTCCTGTTCACTGATTTTCAAGATCGCACGATCAATGGTCTGGTCGCGTCAGGCTTTGTGTGGGCTGTCGACGGGATCGAATCCCCGGGTTCATTGACGGCTGTTGACACGGACGATACAGGGATTCTGGTGGAATTGTTTGATACGGACGCCGCTCAAAATGCCTTCGTCCCGGACATGAACATTCACAATGAAGGGCCGTGGCATGTGGATGTGCCGCTTACGGTAACAGCGGCCAGCATCCTCATCTCCCGGGCTGAACTTGGTATCGGAATTTTCAGCAATGGTGGCGTGCTTCAGGGAGTGAGCCGCGATGTTGATATTGAGATTGTCATTCTGCAGGAAGAAGCAGAGGTGGCGACTGGCGAGGCGCTTGACATCTTCGCTGGTGACGGGCCGTTTGAAACCAATCCGGGTATGGCGAGTGTCCTGTTCGGAGACGGGCAACCATTGTCCTTACCAGCAGGTATTTACACGATGCGTATTCGCATATCCGGCGAAGGTCCGGGCAACAACGCCGGAATCGCCAGCATAGCGATCGAAGGTCGAACCGGTGGCAACAGCCGGGGGCTGGAAGCGACGGGGATCGACCTCATTGCTTCGGAAGAAGGTGCCCAGGTTCTCGAAATCGAGTGGCAATCCGTGCCTGGTGGTAGTTACAGCGTCGATTCAAGCATCGATCTGAACGTCTGGCGTGAGGAGCAGGATGGCATCCCTTCAGACGGAACTCGCACCACCTTTCATATGGATGGGCCATTCGATCCGTTCCGCTTTTATCGCATCCGGCGGGAGTGATCTCTCTGCCGATAGGTGGATGTTACACGATAGAGCGGTCGTTCGCGGTCGTTCGCGCAGAAATGGCTTGGCAGGGCTTTGGGGCAAGTCTATCACCACTTGAGTGTCGATCGATTGCTTGGCGAGGGCGATGAGCGATCCCTACTTTATAAAGCCGATTATTGCATGAAAATTACAGTGAGAACAATCAGTCAGATACTTGTCGTCGGTTTCAGCGTGATGGCGGTCAGTTGTGCGACTCCTAAGAAGCGCAAAGTCGATTTCTCAGTGCTCAATCTGGGGACGGATCGCGACAGGGTGATTGCGCGTCTGGGGAAGCCGGAGCTTGAGGCGATCGAAGCCGATGGCACGAAGAAGGACATTATGAAAGTAGCACAGGGTACCGGAGTGGTCGCCAATGCGGCCGCCGGAACCACACGCTGGGTCACCGGAGTCGGCACGCTCGGCATTGCAACCGCCGCACTTCCGCCGCGCGAACCCAAGTGGGTTGAATTCTCAGCTCACTACAATGACAAGGATCAGATCGACAGAGTTCGCGCCCTCAATGACCGGGCTGCGAGTGTGTTCAAGAGCCAGCGGCTCAATAGTGTGGAATAAAGTCCGGGGCGCATAGGGCGCAATCCTACTTTGATTTTGGAGTCAGTGCTGAGTTCATCTCACGGTGCTGCTTTGACCAATACCACGCGGAAGCCCGTGTTGTTTTCCGAGTAGTCTGGCGTTTTCTGAGTGGTGTCATTGGTCGCGCTTTTGACCTCAGTCGACCACGAGCCTCCTGCGAGAACGTTGTAACCTTTGGAGCTCTTGTCGCGGCACCATTCCATCATGTTCCCACGGATGTCATGCAGGCCAAATTGATTGGCGCTGAGGCTTCCAACGGTCGCCGGGCCAGTGGCCTGTGAGCGTTTCCAGACGACGTAGGAATTGATCGCAAGATTTGCCGAATGCCGTCCAAGCATTTGCCGCCATTCACTGACAGATGGCAGGTGATAGGTGTAGCCAGCGGGAGCCCGGCCAGCGTCCCGTTCCTTCGCCAGCAGGGTGCCGCAGAATTGGACCGCCTGCTGGTATGTCACGTTCTGCACCGGCAAGTTTGGGCTTGAAACGAAAGTGCTGGGATCCGCTCCCATCAGGCTCTGATATTGGGAGCGAGTAATCTCATGCGCGGATGCCCAGAAGCCGCCGCGAACGGTCGGAATCCATCGCATTGCCAAGCCTGTGGCGCTCGTGAAATGCTCTCCGAGTTGAGGGCTTGATGATGGTTCTGGCACTGGCGAAGTCGGCTCCTCCGGGGCGGGGGACTGAGGCGCGACAGGAAGAGGCTCAGCCTTTCTGATCACTTCAGGCGCTCTGACAGAAGCCTCCGGCTCCAGCTTTACATCGTAATCGAGAACGCGTCCCCGACTAATTACCAAATGATCCGCTCCGGTTTTGTAACCTGCTTTCACAAACCGGAGTTCCAGCGCGCTTGATCGCTCAAGTTCCCAGAAAAAAGGTGTGCGGCCAGCGAGCTTTCCATCGATCCAGACTTCGATGGCTTTCACGCTGTTGCTTAAGAATTGGACGCCGGTAAATGCGATCTCGTCGAGCCGACTGGTTTCACCATCAGTGACCGTGACCTGCTGCCGGATTTTCGAAAACTTGGAGTCGCCGGATATCTCGATCGTTCGTTTTCCTGCGGCCACTACAAATTCTGATCCATCCTTCCCAATGTAACCGAGTTTCTCTGAATCCGAATACACCACAGCGCCTACACCTGATGGCGTGGACGTCACCCAGATTTTACCATGCGGAATGCGGCAAAAAACATCCAGTTTCTTCGCATCTCCAATTCGAACACTACGCTCGAATGGACTCCAATTCTGATATCTGAACACTGCTGTCAGATCTTTGTTCGCCTCCACCAGCATCGTGCACGGCGTCTCCATGGTTCGGCCTCCCACGCTCACGGTTGCTCCTCTCGGTTCGCTGGAAAATTTCACAGTGCCGTAGGGTATGTGAATGGTCTTCTCAGTCCGTCCCTGGCGAGGTGCTGAAATGCTCGTCTCAAATGCCTCCCATTCTCCCAGGCGTGCTGCGATTTGATACGTCCGTCCCGCCTCTCCCAGGATTTCGCAGGGAGCCGAACCGATGGCTTTTCCATCGACAGACAGCGCGGCTCCCGGAGGTGATGAATTGAGAATGATCGTGGCGTGCGCCAGACTAAGATCCAGCGCGGGATTCTCGCCTGCCTTCAATACAATCGATCGCTCCAGTGGTTGCCAGTCTTTGTAGGTGACGCGGACGAGATGTTCGCCCGGTGGCAACTCAATCGTTTCTCCAGGATTTTCCAGTGCTTCATTGTTGATCATCAAAGTAGCACCCTCAGGTGTTAGTTTGATCGGAGCCTGTGCCAGCAACGGTGCTTTCACTTCGGTGGACGGTTGGGGCTCGACCGGCAGTGGGGGGACTGGTGTTGTCGGCAGTGCGGGCTGTTCCTTCTTGGCGAATCGCTTCCGCAGTTCCGCCATCTCGTCGCGTAGTTCTTCCAGTGTCTGGTCTCGGGCGCTACCTGCCTCCTCAACTTCGCCAGCTTGCCTGCGGAGTTCGGCGACGGTCGCCAAGAGCGCATTTTTTTCTTCTTCCAGCTGCTCGAGCCTGGTGGTCTCCGCTGGATCGGGGGCCGAGACTGCGGGGGCGACGCTTACTGGTGGGATCGGGCCGACGGTGCCGCTCTTCTCCCGGGTGGCAGCCTCCTGCACGCTCATGTAGTGCGCGGCGAATGCGCCTATACCAAATGCACCGATCAAGCCAACCACCAGCAAAAGCATCAACTGTTTCACCGTAGATCTTCGCTCGACCGGCTCTGGAGCAGGCACTGCTGCGGGTGCTTTTTCCATCGGCGCTTGTTCTTCAGGCACCGCAGCTCCGAGCCTGCTAGGCGAAGGAACACTGATAGGATCCGCCCGATCACTGCCGTGCTGGGACCGTCTGGACGACGGCGACGAAGGTGCTGTTGACCGGCGTGTGGTGATGCGCGTGGGTGGCGGTTCATCAAAAATCGGGCCGCCGCGATTGATGATTGGTGACTGTGTGAGGGCGATGCTCTCCAGTTCATCGAACACGGGCGGAGCGCCAAGGCGATCCTTGATTTCGCTCACAGAAGCCGGACGAGCCCTAGGCGATTTTTCCAGGCAGGCGGCGATCACTTCTTCCCAGTCGTCAGGCACCGGCTGCCTGCTGACAATTCCAAGCTCGACCCGACGATCCTCAATCGATGGCGGAACTTTGTTCAGGATCTGCAACGGAATGTCACCGGAATAGAATGGGGGGCGACTGGTGAGCAGATCGTAGAGAGTCGCACCAATGGAATAGACATCATCCGCGACGGCCGCCCGGTCTCCCATAGCCTGCTGCGGACTCATGTAGCCCGGCGTGCCGCTACTGTCATTGCCGCGCATGCTCAGTCGGCTGACGGAATCAGTGATGTTCCTGGCAATGCCAAAATCCGTGACCTTGAGCTGGTTGGTTTCGGTCAGGATCAAGTTGGCCGGTTTGATGTCGCGGTG
>JAGROY010000173.1 GCA_020439995.1 Verrucomicrobiia bacterium | reverse complement strand
GCTCCGCTTCTCCGGCCACCTCACAAATCGATTTCAGTGATCTTCATTTTGCAGCCCTCCGAGTTCGGCGTTCTAGGACGTCCAGACACTCTTCCAACGGAAGGAGAAGACATTTTCTTGTAAGCTTGATGAAGGCAAAACGCCATTTTCAACAAGCCTGTACACCGTCTTCACATGCAAGCCAGTGGCCACAGCAAAGTCGCTGGCTCGCACGTGTTTGGGAATCAAATTATTTTCAACCATGCGGAAACTATGAGCCCAATAGTTCCGCTTTTGAATCCATACGACTGCCGAAGAATCAGAGTTTTTCGGCAGTGTCAACTCTTGACACTGCCCGTCTTTTCTAGAGCTGGTCGTCCGAATTGTTGAGAGACATCTACCCGTCCCGGGGCTTCATTCTAATATGTCAGAGTGCGGAACAGACCGCACGTTCACTCCTCCAATCGTTCCATGTCAAAATCACGACGTGACACGCGCGCCTTGTAGAATGGAATGCTTAGTTCGTTGGCAAAAGTTTTCAGCTTCGTCTTGAGGTCGTCCGGCGCCTTTGCTCCCACAATGACTTCCGCGATTGCATCCTTCGGTATGTTGAACAGGCAAACATCAGGTTGATCTACGCGACTCACTCGTTGAGTACAGTCGGCAAGGAGACGAATCAGACGCTCTTCTTGTTCGTATTCCCAATCAGAACACTTCGTGTAGAGGGGATCAAAATCGACTTCAGAATGTTCGCCAATAGCTATGGTGGCGACGACGCGTACTTTCGAGTAGTGAACTTTCCGCAACAATCCAATGTCGGGATTCTGCCCTTCTAGATCATTGAAAAATGAGTGTTCATTCTTGAAGCCCACACAAAATCCTTGATGAGATTTACCGTAGTGCCCCCACATTAGACTACTATCCCAGCGTCTAGATAGTGAGAGTATGCCGATGCCACGGTCTTTGTGATTGGTTTCCTTGAGAAAAAAATCAAGAAAATTGTTAGCTAGAATATTAGGATCGTTGATGTAATTCTGGCGAAGACTGGCTCGCAGCATAGGAACCTTCTGCCTGAACAATCTCTTTTCATTTTTGGAGCCTAATAGATCAACCGCCGTCTTCTCCCTATTTATGATTTCCTCCACAAACGGACGAATATCCATTTCAGGAACAAAAGGAATGCACTCAAATGGGTCGTTCAGTTCGCTCGGTTGGGTAAATCTGATCAGAAGATTATCGAGGAAACACTGCCGTTCCGGTGGAAGATATTTGTAGACAATCATAGGCTTCTCCATTGTACGACCTGTTATTTCGAACTGTTCGATTGTCGAGAATCATGACACTTTGCCAAGTCCCGCCATGCCGCTCGGAACCGCTTAAACAGAGCTCCCGGTTTTTCATTCAAGGGCGGTGTCCGGAAAAGCTTAGACCTCGCCAGATGATCTTCTTCGGCAGAGCGTTTCTGCAGCGTGTCGTTATGTGTATACTTCGTCGATCGAAGCAGCCACGCCCATGAACAATCAATCCAGGGGTCCACAGAATCGGAATCCAGTGGCTTCAAGTTTACAACTTCCAGGACAAAATCATCTTGGACCAATCCAGTAAACATAGTTGCGGTTCGTCGAATCCCGGACATAGCCATGAACAATTGATCAACAAGCCATGGTATTGGAGTGAATGCCATTGCACCTGCCCGGGGACAATCAACACCCTGCTCAAGAGTATCCAATAGATTCTTCGACTTCGCCCCGTGGCCTTTCACACGCGAAACCATCGCTGGAATCTCGGCACGCTTCCGGGCTCTTTGCTTAAATGTTGGGAGATCACGGAACCCCAGTTGCTCGAAATCACCGACGGCTTCACATACAAGATCGAAGAACAGTCTCTGCGCGTCCTCATTGCCCGACTGTGCCCGGGCGGAAAGAGTCTTCAGAGCAGCTGCTGCAAGTGCCTCCAGATACAAATCGCTCTCGGTGAGGGTCACAGTCTCATCGTCGATGATCTTCGCTCCCGACCGGTCACCGCGAGCAAACAGGCACGCCAGCTTCAGAATATCCTTCCGGCTGACAGCGTCTCGGTTGTTCGGTCTCAGATCAAAATCCCGATAGTCCAAACCGAGCCACTCCCGAAGCTCCTCACGTCCATTCCGATTCGTGGCTGATTTCATGAGACACAGATTTCACACAGTTTTTTCAGTGTAAAATGGGGAATCATGGGGCACAATGGTTACCTAACCGAAAACCGATAAAAGCCCATAACCTGCTCGTTTTCAACCGATTCCCTGTGAAATAAGTGGAGCCAGCTGTCGGAGTCGAACCGACGACCGACTGATTACAAATCAGAAAACAAGGTGTCTCGGCCTGTCTTAAGATGGCCCAAAATGACCATCATTACTGACTCTCCATTAACGATTTACAGAATTTACTCTTTGACTTTTCGAGACAGGCCGCGACGGTAAGGGAAGCAAAAAGTGTCACAGAAATGTCACAGCGATCCACCCCCCAACGCCTCCCAAAAACTGATGTCCGCTACTGGCTGAATGCCATCTATCGGCGCACCTTTGCTGGTGCTGATACCCGCGCGCGGGACGTTGGCCACTGGACAGTAAAGATCCAGCACGCCAAACGCCGCGAGGAGTTTCCCCTTCATACGCCCAATAAGCGCAAGGCCGCAGAACTGGCGCGTACCATCTTCATTTCCCTCAAAGGCGTGGGCTGGGATAGCACCCTGGCAGAGTTCAAGCCGGAAGAAACATGCAGGCTCGACATTGCTGGGCTTTCCGCTGATTCAGACGGGTTAACTCTCGGTCAATTCATCGCCGCTGCCGAGGAAGCCGCCAATGTCGGCACAAGAACGCTCGCAGACTATTCCCGCTCTCTGCGCCGGATTGCTTCTGGTGTGTTTAAGCTCGAAGGCAGCGCTAAAAAGTTCGACTACCGCACAGGCGGACGAAATGAGTGGCGGAAACAGATCGATGCAATCTTGCTCAGTGCCTTCACCCCCGAGCGCATACAAGCTTGGAAGAAACAATTTGTGGCGGCAGCGGGAACCGATATCAAAGCCCAGAACCGGGCACGAACATCGGTGAACTCGATCATCAGACAAGCCAAATCGTTGTTTTCCCCGAAGCTGCTGCGCTTTATCGCCCTTGATCCCAAACCTCAGTCACCGTTCGAAGGCGTTGATTTTGAGCCTCGCTCTTCCACACGCTATCACAGCGGTGAGTTTGATCTTCTGCTGCTCCTGCGTCTCGCCCAGCATGGATCAGATGAGGTTAAAAAACTACCCTGCGAGCAGCTCAAGATATTCTTGCTGGCTTCAATGGCTGGGCTACGCCGCAAAGAGATCGACCTCCTCGAATGGTCGTCCGTTCGATTTGATCAGCAAGTCATCCGCATCCGTGCCACCGAGTTCTTCAAACCAAAGTCCGAAGATTCGGTCGGGGATGTCGGGATCGATGCCGAACTCGCCGCGTTCTTCCGCAAAGCCTGCGATTCAGCGAAAGGGAAATTTGTTATCGAATCCGATGCGCCCCCTCCCATCAACCAATCCCACGCCGCGTATCGCTGCGATGAGCACTTCAAACCGCTGCTCCTATGGCTCCGTGCGAACGGTCTAAACGGACGATCCCCACTGCACACTCTGCGCAAAGAATTCGGCAGCATCATTTGCGAACACCATGGCATCTACGCCGCCAGCCGTGCCCTGCGCCACGCCGACATCAACGTCACCACCGCCTTTTATGTAGACCGTAAAAAACCCGCCGCACCAGGATTAGGCGCGGCGATATCATTATAGGCCTGTTCAAATTGCCTTGGCTGTAATTCTGCTGGTGAAAGGAATTCATTTTTAGCAAATCTCGCTTGCGCAGAGCCCTCTATGGGATCGGTAGCCACGCGAGCCGTCCGTAGATCCGATGCGAGCCGCTCGAAGGATTTCTGAGCGTCGGGAGCGGGAAACGTTTAGAGCGCATGGCGGGTAGTTCGCCGTCTGCTCCAGAACATAACAAAGATTCTCTCGGCTCAGACTTTTCATCTGAAGACGTGGCCACGTGGCCGCAATCCGCGAACGTGGCGAACCGGGGGTAGCTGAGAATCATCTGATCGGAGTTGGCCGATCTTGGTCAGCATGAATCGATTAGCATCTCGAGGCCATCGAGAATGAGGTCTAGACCAAACGAGAAATCTTGCAGACCGTCGTGACGACCGTCGATCACCTCCTGCGAAAGCGCATTGAGGTAGGGGTAATCGTCCATCGGAATCTGCGCGAGAAAGGTCTCCGCCACCTCTGCGTATTCCTCGGGCTTAAATGGGAAATTCAATTTTTGTAGCGTGAAGCCATAGATGTGGCTGTCGATAACGTTCCACGCGTGGTCGGCCATCTTGAAGGAGAAGCCAGCCTCCCGGAGACACCCGATCGTCGCATCGACGTAGCGCAACATCGCCGGACCGACGTTTGCGCGTGACACGATCAACATCGTCGCCCAGGGATGGTGCAACAAGACTTCATGGGCAGAATTTGCGCGCCGCCGCATGGACTCTTTCCAATCGCCTCCGATGGTAGGCACCTCGATCTCAGCTGCGACAAGGTCCACGATGCCATCCAAGATGTCGTCCTTGTTCGCCACGTGTTTGTAGAGAGACATCGCCTCGACCCCGAGCGCCTGGCCGAGCTTGCGCATCGAAAGCGCCGCGATGCCGATCTCATCTGCGAGGCCGACTGCAGTTTGCAGCACCCGCCCCTTGCTCAATTGGGGCCGGGGACTGGAACTACGCTCAGGTGTTCTCTTTTTTTTCGCCATTGACATTTGCGCTCAGGATTACACTGTAAGCTTACGGCGTAAGCCAGACAAACAAACTCAATTCTAGCAACGAAATCAAGAAGAAATGCCATGACCTTAACCACTCAGCCCGATATCGGGATCTCAACCACCATGAAGCCCACGTCAGCACCGGCCCTCGATAAGCAGCTGATGAAGGCGATCGCCTACGACCACTACGGTTCGTTTGAGGTTCTCAAAATCCGGCACATCGACAAGCCGAAAGTCAAAGCTGATGAGGTGCTTGTACGCGTTCGTGCAGCAGGCCTACACATTGGCGACTGCTTCAGTGTCAGAGGAGCCCCGCTTGTGATGCGCATCGCCACGGGCCTGCTCAAACCGAAGCACGGTGTGCCCGGATTCGACTTGGCCGGGGAGGTTGAGGCGGTTGGCGAAAACGTGACACAGTTCCAACCAGGCGATGAGGTGTTCGGCGCATCCAACGGCACATGCGCCGAGTACGTGTGTGCCGCATCGGACAAGCTTGCCCTCAAACCGGAGTGCCTCAGTTTCGAGCAAGCAGCGGCAATGCCTACCTCAGCGCTTGCGGCGCTGCACGCACTACGCGATGTGGCGAAGGTCCAGCCCGGGCAGAAGGTGTTGATCAATGGGGCGTCCGGAGGAGTGGGAACCTTCGCTGTGCAGATCGCTAAATCATTCGGCGCGGAGGTGACCGGCGTGTGCAGCACGACAAACGTGGACATGGTTCGCTCACTCGGTGCAGATGATGTGATCGACTACACTCAAGAGGATTTCACGCAGGCTGGACCGATGTATGATCTCATCTTTGATAACGTCGAGAA
>JAGROY010000172.1:974-26531 GCA_020439995.1 Verrucomicrobiia bacterium | reverse complement strand
CATGGATGGGAATGGTCGCTGGGCAAAAGAAAGGGGCCGCCCGCGATCTGAAGGACACCGGGCAGGTGCGGACTCTGTCAGGAGGGCCATGCAAGGCTGCGTTGACCTGGGAGTCGAATTCCTCACCCTCTATGCCTTTTCATCGGAAAACTGGAAGCGACCGAAGACCGAAGTAGCAGCGCTCATGACGCTACTTGAGCGGTTCTTAAAGGAGAAGACCGATGAGATGCTCGAGAAGAACGTCCGGCTGCAGGCGATTGGCAGACTGAACACCCTCCCTGCCCGCTGTCAGAAGCAGCTGAATGCCTCGATCGCAAAGACGGCCTCCAACACCGGTCTTACAGTGATCCTGGCGCTCAGCTACGGCGCGCGGGAAGAAATCATTGACGGAATCAAGAGCCTCCTTCGAAACATCGACGAAGGCCACATCGATCGTGCGATGATCGACGAGGACATCTTCAGCAAACACCTCTATACTCGCTACTATCCAGACCCGGATCTACTCATTCGCACATCCGGCGAGATGCGCATCTCAAATTTCATGCTCTGGCAGATCAGCTACGCGGAAATCTTCGTTACGAAAAAACTGTGGCCTGATTTCGACAAAGAAGACCTTATCGCTGCGGTTGACGATTTTCGTGGAAGAAACCGACGGTTCGGAGCGCTCAGCTGAGCGTATCACTACGCATCCTCCGCGCACACATGCAAAGCATCCTTATTGTTGATTCTGAATCCGACTTTCTTGAGTGGGCGGAAAAATATCTGGCGAATGATCGCGTCAGTGTGACCACCGTCACTTCTGGAGTGGAGGCTCTAAGCCTCTTCGAAGGCACCCCACCTGACCTTGTCATCGCCGAATATCACCTGGCTCCAGTCGGTGGCCTCGAGATTCTGAAGCGAATCCGCCAGACCGATCCCAATGCACTGGTAATTCTGACCACCGCCTTCCCTCCCAGCAACGCAGTGATCGAAGCCATGAAGCTGGGAGCTTACGATTTTCTACGCAAAGAATCGCTTCCATACGATCTCCGACCCATCGTCGAGAGTGCCCTGCAAACGCGGGACGAAATGGCTACGCCATCCGCGAAGGATGTCCCGAACCCAGGCTTCGATCTGCGGGAACAGAGCATGATCGGGCGATCTCATGCGATGCAGGAAGTCTTTAAAATGGTCGGTCGCGTGTCCCGATCTGACGCCACGGTGATGGTGACAGGTGAGAACGGCTCCGGCAAAGAAATCGTCGCCCGCGCCATCCACAAATTCAGCCCGCGCGCCAGCAGGGAGTTTGTCGCCATCAACTGTGCGGCGATCCCGGACAACTTGCTCGAATCCGAATTGTTCGGTCACGAAAAAGGCTCATTCACCGGAGCTGTGGCACAGCGTGTCGGGCGCTTCGAACAATGCGACGGTGGCACGCTGTTCATGGACGAAATCGGCGATATGCCACTTCAGGTGCAGAGCAAGATCCTGCGCGTGTTGCAGGAGGGCGAATTCTCACGCGTCGGCGGCAATCAGACATTGAAGACCGATGTTCGAATTCTCGCTGCCACGAATAAAAAACTCGAACAGGAAGTCGAGTCCGGCGCGTTCCGGGAAGATCTGTTCTACCGCCTCAATGTCATCCGCATTCACATTCCCCCATTGCGGGAACGAAAGGAAGACATCCGACTGCTCGCAAACTTCTTTCTCGATCAAATCGCGCTGGAAAAGGGCACGCCAAAGCTGCGCCTTTCAGAAGAAGCCCTTTGCCACCTGGAGCAGTACTCATGGCCCGGCAACGTCCGCGAGTTAGAGAACACCATGAAGCGCGCCCGCGTGCTGGCTACCACCGATGTTCTGCTACCCAAGGACATTCCCCTCAACGAAAGCGCCCAGCAAATCGCCGCTGGAAAACAGCGCAAGACTGAGGCCGAATCTGAATCAACATCCGGATCCGAAATAGCGCCAGAAATCAAACCGGGATTCACTTCCGCGACGGTTTCAATCGATCAGGCAGTCCAGACATTGATAGAAGCAGCAGAGCAAGACCCTAATATGCAACTCCTCCCCTGGATTGAGAGAGAAATGACCCGGCACGCCATGCAGCGCACCAACGGCAATCAGGTGCAGGCTTCAAAACTACTCGGAATCACCCGAGCAACGCTGCGGAAACGCCTTGAGAGACTCGATGCAGGGGACTAGAGCGATTGATCTCCCACCTCTACTTCAGCGTTGAAGCTTTGATCCCGGCTAACTGGGCACCACTGTCCACTAGTTCCCAGTCGGAGCGAAATACTGAACGATGGCATCGACCAGGCCTGGGATATCGTGCTGCGCTGCCTCGATATCTACCGCGTGACCTTGCTCGATAATGGCTTTGGAGGTGACAGGGCCGATACTTGCCAGCTTCACACCATCCGGTAAGGACAAGCCGAGCTTAAAGAAGTTTTCGGCAGTTGAAGCACTGGTGAAAGTGATAACGTCCGCCCCTTCGTCTGCCAGTCGCTGCCTTCCGCCGTTGATGTCTTCCGTTTCCATTACCGTTTGGTAAGCGATCGCATCATCGACGATGGCTCCAGCTTCGGTGAGTGACTTTGAGACCACGTCCCGCGCCTCTTGCGCACGCACCCAGAGGAAGGTCAAATTCTCAACCGACTCTTCCTTCATCAGTGACTCTACCAACCCCTCGGCGACGTATTTTTCCGGAATGAGATCCGTGCTCAGATGATATTCCGCGATCTTCTTCGCTGTTCCTGGGCCAATCGCCGCAATCCGTGCGCCACCGATTTCGCGGGCGTCCTTGTAGATTTTAAAGAATAGATCGAAGAACGCTTCGACTCCATTTGGACTCGTGAAGACAATCCAATTATAGGTATGCGAGTCCTGTACCAGGCGGCCAAACTCCATCAGGTCGTCAGGTTTCTGGATTCTGATGGTGGGAATCTCAAAAGCATCAGCGCCTAGCCGCCGCAGCTTGTCACTCAGGACGCTTGCTTGCCGTCGCGTGCGGGTGACGACGATTCGCTTTCCAAACAGCGGCCGACTTTCGAACCAGTTAAGGTTTTCGCGGAGCGATACCACTTCACCAAAAACGGCAACCGCCGGTGCCTTGAACTGCTTTTCCTCCGCCACGTCAGCAATGGTAGCAAGCGTGCCCGTGATCGTTTGCTGTCGATTCGTGGTTGCCCAACGGACAAGAGCCACTGGCAGATCGGGACTCATCCCTTCACTCATGAATGCCGCGCAAATCTCGCGCAGGCGCTGAACCCCCATCAGCATCACCTTAGTGCCGTCGGCTTGGGCGAGCTTTTTGAAATCCAGTGAACTCTCAGCCTTTGTCGGATCTTCGTGCCCTGTGAAGACGGTGAACTGGGAAACGAATGCGCGATGCGTCACCGGAATGCCCGCGTAAGCCGGGCCCGCGATTGAAGAACTGATGCCAGGCACGATTTCAAACTTCAGCCCGCGCTCGTGCAGGTATTCCGCCTCTTCACCGCCGCGGCCAAAAATGATGGGATCCCCCCCTTTCACCCGGGTCACGATTTTTCCAGCAGCAACACGGTCCGCCAGCAGGGCATTGATGTCCTCCTGCGGGAGCGTGTGATCCTTTGCTTTCTTCCCAACGTAAATGATCTCCGCGTCTGGCCGAGCGTAACACAACAGGTCTGCGCCGGAAAGGTAGTCATAAGCAACCACGTCCGCTTCCTCGATACACTGCTTGGCACGCAGGGTCAGAAGGCCGGGATCACCCGGGCCAGAGCCGACGAGGTAACATATTCCGGCTGTTTTAGAGGGAGTGGGGCTGTCGTAGTTGGATCTCTCCATATCGGAACTTAGACAGCCTGCGGCGCGAATCCACAACTATCAATTACCGCGAATTCCACCATTTGTTCCAATTGCACCGATTGCCGCCACTTCTGCCTGATCACTGATATGCCACCCCGACTGAATCACCTCGAACAAGTCTACAAACTGGTAGCCATCATCAGGATCGGTGTGCTCGGGCCAGCTCAAGCGGGCGATGTAGCCTTCCCCTACGTCCCAGCGTAACGTTGCCGCCAGTGCCTGGCCGGCCTGACTGCGCGCGTCCACGATTGCGTGAACATATTTGTCGGCATCAAGCGCCCAGATTTTCACAGCGAACGCATCGCCGCCGCCAGAGAATCCACGTTCGAAGTAGTGACGATCCGGGATTGAGCTGCGCTGCAGATGCACGCGGTAGATTTCGCTCTCGACAGGATGTTCTTCCACAAAAGCTCTCCAATGCTCCCTTGTATACCGGCCCAGCGCCTCCCAGTCCAATTGCCAGCCGTAGCCTGAATTCTCCAAGCGAATCCAAAACCCGGTGCCGATTTCCTCGGCAGTGACATAGAGGCGGACAAACGCATCCTCCCCGACATGCATGTCTTGGGGAAACTGATAGCTGGTCAGATGCATCGGCTTGTAAGGGACACGGCCATAGACCCACTCAGCCTGCTTCGTCGCTCGCTCGCGGGCGCGAACGCTTTGCAGCATCGCTCTCCAGTCTGGCGTGGCGAGTGTCCGTTTCGCCGTTTCGAATGCCTCATCGTAGCGGGCCCTGTCAGCTGCGGCGATCTGTGAAGCTGCCGCGAGTTCCTGCTGTTCGACAGCCAGTTTTTTGCTGGACGTGTACCAAATAGATCCGTAGGCCCCGAGTCCCAGCAGGGCCACCAATCCACCCGCTCCAAGAAGCAATTTCATCTGCTGACTTCGGCTATTCTCCAGATGTTCCGCATTTTCTTCCTGAACAGTGCGAATCGTGGAAATCGCCCGCTGCCCCAGTGTGTCAGGATCGACTTCGCGGCAACGGCTCAGCAGATGCTGCCCGCCGCAGTGCGGACACTGAACAGCGTTCGAAGGGCTTCGGTGCGGAGCCAGAAAGGGCACAGCACATGCAGGACATTCAACATTGATAGCAACGAGAGGCATATGGAAATTTGGTTCATTATCAGTATAAATAGAAATTTAACCCTTGCTAGCAAAAACGTTTGTACGGTACGCTAACAGGTGAGCGAAATGAAATCGCACAAATGAAATCGCACTGAGGTAGTTACGTGAAAGCCCCAAAGAAGACGTTTCTTACAAGTGCTCACTTCCGGGAGGGGTTTCGGCACGCCATTGTATTTGGCATGTCGGCACTGGGTGTATTCCTCTCACTAAAGTCAGATCGAGAGCGTAACTCGCCTTCGGTCGCACATTTGCCAATCACTGCTTCAGACGACTCCACTCATTTAAGATCCTCTAGCAAGGACGAGTCTGTTTATCTGGAACTTTCTGCAGCCGACGCCACATCCGTTCAAGGCCGCCGAATCCTTCTCGATCTCGCTAGTGTTTCGCCCAATTCGCTGGATCGCATCCTTTCCCAGAGGGCACCTTCGGAGATACCTGGTTTAGTAGACGGACTCGTTAAGGACTGTTCGGAACACCCCGAATTGTTCTTCAGGCTTATGAACGCCTCAGAATTATTTAGGCCGGCATCCATCAAGAAGCCGCAGATCGTCCGCCTGACGGCACGCTATGCGCCCAGAGGCGCGCTTGACTTCGTCCGCGGAGCTTCTAATCGATTGTCCGACACCGAGCGCGACAGGATTGTTGAGTCGGCGTCGGGGGCAGGATTTGAAGCGATTGGATGGATCCTCAGGGACTTGGGCAGTGGAGCTCTGACAGTATCGGACGACCTCACCCGATCGCTCGCGCGTCTGGCACACGAATTCCGGCCCGAGCTTGTCGAAAGCCTGATGGCGACGGCCTCACAGTCCGAAGCTCAGAAACTCCAGGAGATGCTTTCGGATTCAATCGCCATCGACACACTCCTTGGTGGCGAAGCTCGTTCGACAGTCAGGGTGGATGCAAAACTTCTGGCGGACGTGTTTGTTCGGCAAGCGAGAGGCAGTGAAGGCGTGCGGGACTTAGACTTTCTCCAGTACTTGACTCCCCAGACACGGGCGCATTTCCTTGAAGTGGCGCAACCACAGCTTTTTGAAGCGCCTTCTTCCTTGTCGACCGAAGCGTTTGTCAACGGAGTGATCGACACAATCGCCGCCTCCGAAAGACAGACCTTTTTGGAAGCCGCTGTAAAGGGCGCATTAGAAGGACATGGTAACTTGCTTGAGGCGATTGGCTACTGCGAGCTGATGCAGGAAGGCGACGCACGCACAACAGCGTCCCTCAAAGCGCTCTCTGACTGGGCGGCCATGGATCCGGCTTCCGCACGTAGTTACGCAAAGTCAATCGACGCTGAGAACGTGCAATCAGCGCTCGTCCAGGGCATCGAGCGAGGCGAAACCTCTAACATCCATCCTTGATCCACCCGATGAAATGGCAGGCACTACGATTCGCTTTCTCTGCCCTCCTCGGGAGTTTGGCCGGATACGTAGCATTTGCTCTTGTCCCCACCAAAGGTCATCAGTCGATCGCTGACTGGCATCAACACGAAGGTACTGCGGCTACCACAGCTGCGGAAGTGAGCTTGGCGCGGCCACAGCTCACAGATCCACTACCGGAAAAACTGCGCCTCCTTGCGGAAAGTGATCCCCAGGCATTCTTCGCGGAACTGCAGAACATTTCCCCTTCCCACATTTCTGACTTCAGTCAACTCATTGTCATCGCGGCGGAGAATCTGCGGGTGGACATCGATTCGACAGGGATTTTGAACTCGATCGATCATATGGACAGCCGAGACCTTGCCTGGGCGGCATTCTTCCGGTTTCACGCCTCCGAATTGGGCGTGAAGGGACTCATTCAATTGGAGGGTGAAGCCAGAATCGCATCGACCTTAGTGATACGCCAGGGGCTGATAGCTCTTGGACAACCTGAGAGTGTTCTGCAGGAGCTAATTGCCGCAAACAAATTGTGGCTCGTGTCTGAATTCGCTGAAGAGCTGTTTCTTTCGAGCCCTGACACCGCACTCGACACCGTGCGCTCTCTGCTTTCCTCCATTCCAGAAGATGGCTGGCGAGCCAACGCAGCCCGAAATCGAATTCTCCGGGAATACGCAGTAACTTTCCCCGAATCGCAGTCAGCAAGAATGGTGTTTAAGCATGCCAGCAGCGCCTCAAGCGCTGAACTATTCGGATCCATAGGATCCACCTATCTGTCAGGGTCGGCTGATGAGAAGCGTGAAATCCTCGATGAAATCTCGACGCTGGATGGCTATCTGGGCAATCAGCTTCTGGAAGGCCTGATCGGCCCGAATGATTCCGTTCACTCCGTCGGAGAAATTCTCGAAGAGATGACCTCCTATGAAGTCCAAAAACGGAGTGTAGACAGTTGGCTGTCGAAGCGACGTAAACCCGGCGCAGTTGAAGAACTCCTGGAAATGATGAAGAATCGATCTGGCAATTCCCGTATCCAGAGCTATGTGGAAGGGGTAGCAAACCAGCCAGAGCCTCAGGAAAAATCGGAGAATTGCATGTGAAATAAGAGGCATGGCGGCGCTCCGGATTGAGTAGCGGAAGTTACGGGAAAAGCGATATGAGAGTAGAAGCTAGTCGTCAGCTCGAATTCCGCAGAAGAAGGCGCTAAGCCTTCCGTTCTTCCCGCCCACATTATGCAGTGTTGCTATTTCCCGTCGCCGCCAGGACTCGGGGCGAGTTCTGCTACCAAAGTGGCACTCACGCTCTCAGTCCAGAGCATCCAGAAACTCGCGGATGTCGACTAGATCAGGGTCATTTTTCGCCATTTCGGCGAGTTTTGCGTCCAACTTGAAGGCCTCCGTCAGGGCGTGGGCGGCCTCGCTCAGGTCCCCAAGCACGGCATGGTAACAGCCGAGATTGTAGTGGTAGAGCGGATTGGAAGTGAGCGTTTGGGGCCCCTCGCGCAGGGTCTCACATGCTGTGCTAGTCTCCCCCATTTCGTGAAGGCAATAGGCGGCGTGGATGAAACCAGTGTCCGCTTCCGGCATCGTTTCGCAAATCGTGCGGCTCACAGCAAGGGCTTCGTTCCAACGGCGCTCACTCAAAAGGAAACACAACGTCAACTCGCGCACTTCGATCGAGTCACCATACTCAGCGGTCACCGCTTCCAGCTCAACCCACGCCTCATCCCGCATTCCAAGTGCGAAATATCCATGCGCAGAATCCAGCCGCATCCTGGCGGAGTAATCATCGTCGGGCACATGGTGAGATGGCATCGCGGACACTGAAAGATGGGAGTCAGTGAAATTCAAGGAGCATCAACATTTTTTTTTGCAAATAGTGGGGCGTCCGATAGTGGTGGCCGGTGCAAAAAGCCTTCGTTTTAGGAGCCGGACTCGGAACTCGCCTCAAATCCCTCACCACTACGCTGCCGAAACCGCTGATCCCATTTTTTCAGCGGCCACTGATCACGTTTGCCTTTGACCATCTGATCTCGCTTGGAATGCGCGAGTTCATCGTCAACACGCATCATCTCCCTGACCGCTACGATCAGGCGTTTCCTGACCAGAAATACCGGAATTGCCCGATCCGTTTCCGTCACGAACCTGTGCTCCTGGAAACAGCGGGCGGCATTGGCAATGTGGCAGATCTCCTGGGAAACGATCCCTGCATCGTCTACAACGGCGACATTCTCACTGATCTGCCGCTCGAAAATGCGCTGAAGACGCATCAGGAATCAGGCAACGCCGTGACATTGGTGCTGCGCTCATCAGAGGATGCTCGGCACATTGCGTGGAATCCCGAAAGCGGGAAAATCACCGATATCCGCAACCTGCTGGAGACCGGCGACAGCGGAACGCACCAGTTTACCGGGATCTATCTCATCGAGCCCTCATTCGTGAGCAAGATCGAGCCGGGGGTCAAAATGTCGGTCATCCCCCATTTTCTCGACCTCATCCGCGACGGCGGGGCGATCGGCGGTGTGGTCGCGGATGATGGAAACTGGTGGGATCTAGGCGATCGTGATTCTTATCTGGAAGCGCACGCAGCCGCCGGGGCAGACGACGCCTTCCCACGGTATGACAACGGCGATCCCGATGGCACTTGGCGGCAATGCATCCACCCCGGTGCCACCGTGGCAGCAGACGCGGAGATCACCGATTCAGCGATCGGAGCCGGTGCCGAGATTGAATCTGGAGCTATCGTCCGCAATTCCATCGTCTGGCCAGGCGGCCGTGTCGCTGCGGGCGCTCACATTTCCCGATGCATCGTCCGTACGGGCGAAACTGCCGGAGGGACTCTTTCAGATCTAGACGTTTGACTAATATTTTCCGTGCGCGCAAGAGTGAGCAGACCGACACTGGCCTGCCTTCCTTTCCTTTCTCCTAATTGCCATGCCGATTCCGCCCTGCCCCCTGAATGAGCGAACTCTCTGAAAAACGAATCCTTGAAATGACCGCGCGGTTTCTGCCGACAGTCGATATCGCCGGTGTGCAAGTCGAGCGGATCACCAAAGGCGGATCAGACAGACAGTACTGGCGGCTGATCACGCCCGATGAGTCGATCATTTTCATGGCCTACACGGATCTACGGGCGGACAATCTCAGCTTCGCCCCGGCCACGGAATTCCTCTCTGCGCAAGGGGTGGCCGTTCCTCCCATTCTGGCTCACGATGACGCCGGGCGCTATCTGTGGAGCGAAGACGCTGGAGCAACTGATATATGGGATTTCCGCAACGAGCCGTGGGAAGTGCGCGGGCCGCTCTACAAAGCCACACTGCAGGAGGCCGCCAAGATTCACCGCATCTCAGAACATGCCGTCCCAGACGAACTGAAGGCGCAGCTCCAGCGAGGGTTCGATGCCGACCTGTATCAGTGGGAGCAGGACTATTTTTTTAATCGCTTTGCAGTAAAATTCTCGTCGCTGGAGCTTCCAGAACTGGACGCCATCCACTCGTCATCCGTTTTCAAGAACCTGGCGCAGGAGCTTTCTGACTTGCCGCGCTTTCTCGTCCACCGCGACTTCCAGTCACAGAACGTCATCGTTAAGCAAAGCAGCCCTGCGTCTGCGAGCGTGTGCCTGATCGACTATCAAGGAGTGCGTCCCGGCCTGCCCGAGTATGATCTGGCGTCACTTTTGCTCGATCCATACGTGGACATGAGCGACGGGGAACGGGAGGAATTGCTGCAATATTATCGCGACTTCCGCGCCGATGATCCCGAGTGGAACTGGGACGCCAAACTCTACGCCAAGTGCGCGGCGCAACGCCTGATGCAGGCGCTTGGAGCTTACGGCTACTTGGGGGAAGTGTTAGGCAAACGTGAGTTCCTCAAGCACATTCCTGTCGCAACAGCGCGACTGCGAGACACGATCTCCAGAGCAAATATTCTGCCTGATCTGGTCGCAGTGCTCAATCTGAACCCGCTCGACCCACTTAACCCTGCGGGCAATGCCCCCACCGAAGGGTAAGCCGCAAACTTGCACTTCCGAGTCAATGGTCCCGCGAATCTTCACCTTCCTCGTCATCTGCGCGCTGGCACTGGCACTGGCGCATCGGGAGGAAAGCCGCAGCAAGGGGAAGCTCTTTGATGACCTGCACCTGGGCTGGCTCCACGCGAACAGCCACGTGGAACACAGCACTTCCAAAGTCCTTCTGATCGCACTGGAGGATGGCGATGTCCCGCCTGCCGAGCGTATCTTCCAGTCATGGCCATTGTCGGAGCTCGACTACGCACTGCTGCTCGATAACTTGTTTCAAAATCACCCGCGGGCAGTAGCCATCGAGCCCGCACTGGCCTGGCCCAGTGACGGCGCGCCCTTTCTCGACAGCCTGGCGACCCGATTTCAAAATGCGCCCCCTATGGTACTGGGATCGCTGGCGGAATTCTCAGAGTTCTCAGCCGAGCCCACATCTGGGGGAGCCGACGATGCACTACCGGCCACACTGGAGAGACACATCCGCATCGCCGCCATATCTGGAGTTCGCGATCCAATCCCGGCAATGACCCAGTTTTTGAGCGCCCCGGCTCAGAAAATCAGTGGCGGCATTCCCCTGGCTGTGACCCACATCGATCTCGGCGACAATGTCGAGACACCGGGCGATGGAACCCTTCGCGTCCCTCTACTCGCGCGTGTGAACGATGACGTGGTTGCCACCTTTCCACTCGCAGCATTGCTCCTGCACCGGGGGATTGAGCCGGATACCATTACTGTGGAATTGGGAAGCCTGATCAAGGGCCCGGAACTCCTGATACCCATCGACGAAGCAGGAAGGTTCACACTTGATCTGGATGCCCTGCAACCCTTGCCCAAGATCAATGCACGCCTCTTTGCCTTATCGATGTCCACCATCGACTCCGTCAACTCGGGAGCCGCCAATGATGTGATTACAGGGTTGATCGAATCCGACGGGGACTACGCGAAAGTAAAATTGCTGGAATCACATTTGGCAGTTGTCGGGCAGAATGACCGTGGCGCCCATCGTTTCCCCAGTGGAGAAAGCGGCAGTGACGACGCATCGCTATCGCGGGCAGAGGTATTTTGCCAGACGATCGCCGCGATGGATATCGGCCAGCAACTGATCAAGGCCCCGCCGTGGAGCGACTACGCCATCGCCGGCGCAGCTCTCTTGCTAATGCTCGGGGTATTGCGCTGCAGACGAGCCACTGTCCTTAAAACTTCCCTGCTCACCGCCCTGATGCTGGCGATGGGCAGCCTGCTTTCGTTCCAGCAGTGGCATTTCTGGTTCCCCGTCTTCACCACACTGATCGTCCTGGCGGCAGGTGCGCTCGCGGCGGTACTGATACCGGATCACAAAGGCGGCGTTGAATGATTGCCTTTTTTCTTCCCTGCGTGCAGGAGTAGTCTCCATGTCCGCCACTGAAGAAAGCGCTCTCAAACTCCTCAAGGAACTCACAGAAACACCCGCCGTACCTTCGTTCGAAGATGGGGTTCGAAAGATCGTCGCCCGGGAACTCGGAGACTGCGGGACACTGGCGCACGATCGAAATGGCTCCATCTACTGCGAATGCAGCTCACCCAGTGGCTGCCCCCGAGTGCTCGTTACCGGCCACATGGATGAGGTCGGCTTCATGGTGCAGAATATTACTCAGGACGGGTTCATTCAGTTTGTTCCCCTCGGCGGCTGGTGGACGCACACCATGCTGGCGCAAAGAGTCACCGTGCACACAGCCGCAGGCGAATCCATCACCGGCGTCATCTCTTCCACGCCCCCCCACTTCCTGAGCGCGGAGGCTCGCGCCAAAGTGCTCCCGATCGAGGAACTGTTCATCGATGTCGGTGCCAGCAGCCGGGAGGAAGCGACGGAAACATTCGGCATTCAACTGGGTGACGCCATTGCTCCGGAAACCGTGTTCACGCAGATGCGAAACCCTAAACTGCTGATGGCAAAGGCGTTCGACAATCGCGTCGGCATCGGACTCACCATTCAGGCTCTCCAATCACTGCATGCCGAGTCGCTCCCTAACACGCTGATTGGACTGGCAACCGTGCAGGAGGAAGTCGGTGTCCGCGGCGCAACTACTGCGGCACGTGCCACCCGGCCGGATGTCGCCCTGGTTCTGGAAGGTGCCCCCGCAGATGACACACCGGGCTTCAACCGCACCGACTCCCAGGGCCAGCTCGGCGCTGGCGTGCAGGTGCGCATCATGGATCCAACAGCCATCATGAGCCGGCGGCTCGTCGACTTCGTTAAGGACGTCGCTGCAGAAAATGGAATCCGCCATCAGCTTACGGTTCGTCGGTCCGGCGGCACCGATGCGCGAGCCATCCACCTTTCCGGAGAGGGAGTTCCCACTGTGGTCATTGCGGTTCCTGCCCGCTACATCCACTCGCACAATTCCATCATCCATATCGATGACTACCTCGCCGCACACCAGCTCATCTGCGCACTGGTCAAGCGGCTCGATGCCGACGCCGTCAGGAGCCTCACCCAGTTTCTATAGCGGAACTTCACGTGCGATCAAAAGAGGACACCTACTCGTCAGCGACAGGGATTCAGACCTTTCGCAAACACTTCCTGCCGGATGAAGGTGCCCCCATTAAGGGTATCGCCGTTTTTATTCACGGACTAGGCGACCATGGCAGCCGCTATGGCCGGGTGCTGGAACGATTCGTCCGTCGCGGAATCTATTGCATCGCTCCAGATCTGCCCGGCCACGGTCGCAGTGAAGGAAAGCGCGGATTCATTCCGTCGATTGACGCAATTCACACAATCATTTCAGAGAGCGTCGATTTTCTCCGAACCCAGGCCGCAGATGTCCCGGTCGGAATTCTCGGACATTCGATGGGCGGCTTCCTAGTGCTCGACCACGTATCCAGGTATCCCGACGGTTTCGATTTCTGCTGGGCGAGTTCCCCATTGATTGACGCCAGCGGACACAAGGGAAAACTGGTTCAGGCCGCGGCAAGAGTGTGCAGCGTGGTGGCACCCACATTTTCGATTCACAGCGGCATCCAGTCCGGCAAATGCAAGCGGGATCCTGAGCGCATCCTCGAAACGGACCGGGATCCGCTCATGCACCGACGCCTCTCGATGCGGCTCGGCCAGCAGCTGCTGGATGCCACCGCCAGGCTTCCCGCCACAGTCGCTGGCATGAGCCCGGAACTTCGGCTGCTGATCACCCATGGCTCAGACGACACCATTTGCCCCACAGCTCAGTCACAGGCGTTGTTCCCGCTGCTTCCGGCCACACAAAAACGCTACGCTTTGCTCGATGGCCTGCTGCACGAGCCCTTCAACGACATTGGCCGGGAGCAATTCTTTCAGGAACTGAACTCCTGGCTCGACCAGACACTTCCCTCGCGCTGACACTGATGTAAAAACAAAACAGGGGACGGAAATCCGTCCCCTGTATGTCACGCTAACAAAACGTGTTTTCTAGCCTCCGGCAGATCAATTAAGAACTTGGCCGACCCTTAGGTAATCCCGCAAATCAAGGAGTATAGACTCGGACGTTCCTGAACTTCGATCGGGCATTCCCCGGATTAGAATCATGGTCAGCTGCGAACACCATTTTAGTGAAGGATCCGGTAAAGTACTGCCCCACTGGAATCAGGTAACTCTTCCAACCATCGTTGCTGCTGTAGTTCTGGAAGTCGTCAATCCCCCAGTCCTGCGTTCCATAAACTTGGAACGATCGTGTTGCACTTAGCTCAGAATCCGTATCAAATCCGATGCTGTGTATTTCCCCTCTCTTGTTACTGTAGAATTCGAACTCCAGCACTGTATTGGCGGTAATCGTTGTGTTGTAGTCGATCTCCTTCCACGCATTGTTTTTAATATAGAGCGTCGCTCCGCTATCCTGTATTGAGTAACTCCCTTGGTCCTGCCAACCAGCGTGGGAATTGACGGCGAAGTTATTGAAGTCTATATAGCTCGTCGCCGTATAGGCCACTGTAAGCGTATTTGATGCAATATTCGTATTTAGAGCATCATCGGCGAAGGCCGCATTTGGCACTGATATATTCACATTGCCCACAGCCTGAGGTGTGATGAGGAAAGAGAAATTTGTCTTATTCCCCTGGGCACTAAAGTTCGATACGACACCATTCACAGCAACGATATCAGTGATGTCAAAGCCGTAAGCCTTCTCGGACGTTGTCGCATTGACCACAAACGAGCCCTCTACGGAATTCGAAACTGTCGTCAGCGTGATACCAGGATTACCAAGATCCTTATGCAAGTAAATCGTATTGGAAGCGAGACTACCGTTTCCTACTCCGTCAATCGCTGCGCCTGACTCCAGCTTAACTGTCGCTGTATCGGCGTTCTCATTCATGGTGACCACCATAGAGAACGAACTGCCGCTTCCAGAGAGATTACTAAGAGTTGCTCCACTTACAGCAAAATCGCTAAACGAAAACCCAGTGACGGGTTCGTCGAATGTGAGATCAACCGTTATTGGGCCAGTAACAGGATAAGGATTGCCCTGTCCCCCTTTTATTTCATCATCATAAGAGCCGGATTCATCCACTGCGCCATTTGGCCCCCCGCCCCCCTGTCCGGGGTTGCTCACGTCTACACCGTCCTCGTTGTTGCCGTGACCGTTGTTCGTCTTATAAGAACTTTGAGGCTGAGTGTAGGCAAGCAGCGGTGTCGGATGAGTGAGATCTGCAATCACCTCAAGCAAGTTTGATTCAGTGTTCGCATTGCCATTTCCGTCCACGACACGGCCCGACGGTACCCTTACAGTAACGAGACCGTCGGCTGTCGGATTCACGAAGAATGAATAGTCGATGCCATTGCCATGAAGACTGGTCTTGGTACCATTGACGACCTGGATATCATCCAGAGCAAAGCCGTTAACAACTTCGCTGAAGTTGGCAAGCACTTCAAACTGGCCGTTCACCGTGGTATCAGACGTGCTTAACAAAACTGACGGAGGTGTAGTGTCAAACTCCGAAGGCTGCTCAGTGGTGATTTTCGCGATCACGGCTCCTGTCGCCTCATGGTCTTCCCACACGTGAAACTCATCGGTGGTGCTGAAACCATGCTCGCCAATCTCGCCAAAGCTGATCTCGATGTAATAGGTGACTCCATTGAAAGTCGTCGTGAATTCCTCACGTGGAACTGTAATGAGGACATAGTCGGCATTAGCGTCGTTGCTCTGATAGCTGTAGTTCGGCGTATTGATCAGCTCGAAGGTGAACGTAATTTCCTGCGTAGCGATCGGAATGTTCACGGTGAGATCGAGATCCAGTTCCAGTTCGACTCCATCGGCACCCGTTCCTGAAACGATCGTTCCATTGTAAAACGTCAGCGTTCCAATCTCAAATTCCTGCTCAGGGCTGATATTCTCGAATGAAGTTCCTTCAAAGTGCAAACTCGACGGGCGTCCATTTTCTTCAGCTGGCGTTCCCCAGGAGAAAATCGACCCATTGTCCGTCTCCTCGATATCATAGACCAGATGTTCTCCACCCTCAGGAGATTCGAAGTTTCCGTTGGACGACCCAGAGATGTAAAGAGTCTCGAATACCTGTTCCGCGACGTCACTGTCAGTCCAGAAATCGTAATCAGCAGATTCACAGTAGGCTCTTACGCTGGTAGAATAGTCACCAGGCACTACGATCTGCCCACCAAGATAAAGTTCCCATCCTCCACCACCGATTGAATAAATGATCCGTGAAGTGCCCTCGTCATTTGGATTCGAAAGGGTCAACATGAGCGGAAAGTTATAGTATTCGTAAAAGCCGCCGGGAATGCTGAATACTGGCGGTTGAAGCTGCGAGGTGTAATCACCAGGATTGTAAGCTCCGCCTCCGCCGCCTCCGCCGCCTCCAAGAGACGTCAATGGACTCTCATCAGATGTTGAAACATTACCGCCGTAGCCCGGCCGGTCGTTTGCACCATCTGTCCCGTAGTCCCAAACCCAGTCGCTGACACTCGCGTATTCAACTGTTGATTTCCGAACTTCCTCAATAATCGGTGGCACCGATCCGAGAATGAACTCCTTGATGCCAGGACCGCTCGTGACAAGCGCCAGTCGATTATGATCGCTGTTCCAAACGGCACGAGGACGGCTAGTCGCCTCTTCCTCGGTCGTCATCGGAACTGCCTTGACCCGCATGTCTACCATTGGCCCCCTCAATCCAACAATGGATTGTCGCTGAGTGGATAGAGGATAGGTTTTCAACTTCGCGAGCATCGTGTCGACATCAGTGGTCGATTCGAATGCACCGCCATTGGCGAGGTAGACACTTGCCGCCCTGTTCAGCATCGCGAGGTCAGCCTCGAGTTTCTGAGTGTCGGATCCCTCTTTAAACCTCCCGACTAGAGCCAGACATACGCCTGCGACAGCTGCGATTACACCAACCGCAGTTACCATTTCTACGAGACTGTGGCCTCGGATCTTTGAGATTGTTTTTATGAATTTCATGGTTCCAGACTTAATCATATATATCATAATTACCATAATCAATCTGAAAAACCCTCCCTTATGCGATTTTTTCCAGCGACTGCGACTCGCTTATGTTCAAGTATCCCTAATATTTAGCCGTAGTTTACAACGGACTGTTCTTTAGGATCTGAGTTCCACAGCCTGTGTTTCCCGATACAATTACCTTTGATACCCGATTCAAAACAACCTCAGACCCGCAGGAAACTAAAGAAAGTAAGACATCAGGGCCCCGATGAGCAAAAATACGATCGCCCAGATTTCCCTGACTCCGAAGGCATCACTTGCTCCTCTTGATCGGAGGAATCCCAATAGTG
This sequence comes from Verrucomicrobiia bacterium, assembly GCA_020439995.1. Taxonomy (GTDB): domain Bacteria; phylum Verrucomicrobiota; class Verrucomicrobiia; order Verrucomicrobiales; family DEV007; genus JAGROY01. The sequence goes on along the minus strand of JAGROY010000172.1, from coordinate 9,443 downwards.
CTCCGGTGGGACATCCATAGCGACAGTAGGCCATGGGAGAGAATGCAGAGATGCCCAGGCCAAGGACAGCGATTAGAAAACTTGCGCCGCCCGCAGCCCCCAGTATCCAGGCATTGAATGGCTCCAAGTTCGCAAGATCGATCGACATCCCGTAGAATAACGACGCCAAAGTAAAGAGCAGCAGGAGCCAGGGCAGCAGTCGAAGAACTCTATTGCCACGGGTCGGCAGGGTATAGATCTTCCAGCCCCGTTTTCGGCGAATATTGAGAAGCCACTGCTGTAGCACACCATGCGGACAGAGGTGGTGACAGTAGAGCTGATGGCCGCTGCCCCAGGGAACAGCCAAGGCTGCCAATCCGATCACCGCGAGCCCAATCGAAGACTGCCAGGGTACCCCCGCCTTCGCCCATCCGGCAAAAAGAGCCTGACTGACGAGCTGGCCCGAAACGATTCCAATATAGGCCACCACCAGTATCTGCCAGAGGATCCTCAGGCGATGGTTTCCCCTCAGGCGGGAGAATGAGATCACCATGGCGGCGACCACCATTCCGATCACGCCAGCGTCATTTGCCGTCCAGCCCTGGTTCTCTCTGGATGCCGCTGCGTGTTGATTTTCCTGTCGATCATCGATGAACTGGGAGATTCGCTGACGAGTGGATTCGGCGATCGCCCAGCTGGTGATGGTCGCACCTGAAACACCTTCGATGCCCTCTTGATCAAAATCGACCGCCGCTACTCGGCCCACGTCCCAGCCGTCGAACACTTTCAAGTATTTGCCGTCATCGCGAATGTAGTCCACGTAAGGTTCATTGTCATAAGTGCTGCGCAACTTGAGTCCCAAAATAGTGCGCTGGTTCGGCGACAGGACGATGAGAACATCGAGCGGCCCCTGGTATCCGTTAAAATGATCGAGGCGGGGCGACGTCCGCAGTATAAACCCGATCACTTTGCCTTTTGAATCACGCACCCTCCAATGACCAACTCCGACGACTTCCAGCTCACTCGCAGTGGGCAGAAACTCCGTCACCTCAGCAGTGCCTACGGGTTCTGGAAATAGCTGAGGCAATTCACCGGCCTCCAGGCACTTGAGCACTCCCTGTGAAATCGCACGGCTAGTCAAAGTGGCTCCACTGACTGCGTCGATATCTTTTGTTCCGCCCTCTCCCAGCCGAATTCCATTCAAGCTGCTCCAGAACGCCCTGTCTCGTGCAACCGCTTCCACGTGGTCTGGAGTATCCTCTGACCACAAAATCTCAGCTGCGAAAAGCTGGCCATCTTCATCGAGGCAGACCATCGTATTGGTCGGCCCCGAGTAACCCGTAATCGCATCGGCAGTAGGCGACGTCTTAAAAACATAGCCCACGCGTTCGCCACGTGAATCGACCACCTCCTGGAGTAGCCCGTCATCGTTTGAAGGAAGCACCCTCTCGGCGTCCTCAAACTGCTGCCTGACGAGCGACAGAGGAAGCTGCTCCGACCGTGCGGCCCTCACCTTTCCGTGCTGGACTCTGGCCAGGAATACCGCAGCCACCAGCAATGCCATTCGGAATAGCGGGACGGCACGCGATTGCCAGGTGCGCCTGCCGGGTAGCGTCACTTCAGGGAACGGGGATCAGTTGAACAGCATCGACACTCACCACTCCATCAGCCCCCTTTGAGTATACGGTCAGTGCACCGGCTTCCCCTGCCTTCAACAGGAATTTCCCCAGTGAATGGAATGGCAGCTCAGCATTCGGAGACTGCCTTTGGTTCACGGTAGTCGACAGTGTTCCGTCAGCATGCCTGACTGTCACTACGGTTTTGGTTGACCGGTTCTCGTGCGTTTGCCACGCGATTCGGACATCGTAAGTGCCGGTCTTTGGTACACTCAGCGCAAAGTGCGCCTCCGCCTCTTCACCAGCTCCGGCGTAAATGTAGAACTCGCCGACATGCGGTTTCAAATTGCCACTCCATTCCCATTTCCCGACCAGTTCAGCCTGCGGATCATCGATCACGATTCCCGGCAACGATCCTGGGTCGACGTCGGCCCGATGGCTGCCGGGCACCTTCGCATCCGCTGGCACGACCAGAGGATCCTTCATCGAAGCGCGTCGTGCTGCGCCTGGGACTTTCATCAGCTCGATCAGTTTCTGCAGATGATCTTCATAGACCCCACGGGGCGTCGTGTTTTCCGAGACACAAACATATGCAGCCTTTCCTACCACCTCCCCCATCATGCCGCAGGTGCGCATCACCCGGGTCGTGCCCAGCGCCTCACGAGTCACACTGATGCACCGCCCGGCCATGAACAGATTCTCAATGTTCCGCGAGTAGAAACACCTGTAGGGAACAGGATAACCTTTGCGGCGATCCACTCCCTTCCCGAACACCGCACGAGAGATAAAGGGATTCTCTGGAAACTTCTTGGCGAACTGCTCCTTCGGGTAATGAAGGTCGAGATCCCAGGTAGTGGGAACGCAACCATCTGGATAGCCCACACCGTTGACGATGTCATCGCCTGTTAAAACGATATCACCAGTCAAGCGCCGCGACTCCCGGTTGCCGCCGACGTATGCCACCCAGTCGAGACTGGCGTTCTCATGTTCGGCGGCTTCCGGCCCCTTCTTCAATGCGGAGAACGCACCAAAAACCGCGCGCAGATTCCAGTCCCGGATGCGCTCGAGATCGTCGATCGGATGCTGATCAAATCCACCTTCCCAGAACCACTCGCCCTTCATCACGGGCGCATACGGCCCGCGGCTCTTCTGTTGCCGGGGAAAGTCATCCAGTCCCAGGGGCAGCGCCCACGGAGTCTCCGGCCACGGCTGCGGCCCATCTTTCAATGACCAGAACCACATGTTACTCATGCCGAGATGACCTTCCTCCGCCATCTGGTATTCCGCTGATGCGAGAGCGCCCACCGTCCCGTGTCCGGTGCCATCGACAAAGAACTTGCCAGGAAAGTGTTTCTCTCCCGTCGTGAGGATGTCGACTGCAATAACGGCTGCTATTTTGTTCGCAGCCGTCATCTCTACCCTGACCGCATGATGATTCAGGAACAAGTCGATGTTCTTCTCCGCGCGAATGACCTGCTCCTTCAGCGCGTCGCCAAATTCCGCCTCGGGTGCCGGCGAGTCGCGGGCACGGTCGGCAAATTCTTCGATCATTTCCCCGAGATGAGGATAGAGGCCTCGCATCGTCCCGCCCTGCGCCCACACTCGAATCTCACTGCTGCCATTGCCCCCCAGCACCGGTCGATTCTGAATCAGGGCAACCTTGAGCCCCTGACGCGCCGCTGAAATGGCAGCGCCCATTCCAGAATAGCCGCCGCCCACAACCACAAGATCGTATTCCCCGGCAACGGGCACTGTCTCCGGCAATCCTAACATGGATCTGCGAAACGCCATGAGGGCCGCCGGATCGTTGGGCGGCGCTGGCATTCCTACCGGCATTAGAGCGATCGCGTCGCACCTTCCGTCGAAGCCCATAAGATCCCTGAGAGCGATTCTCGTGACACCTTTCGGCAGTTCAAGATCGCCGCCCTTTTGCCAGAACCAGTCTTTGCCACGATCGCCAAAAGTTCCGGCACTGACTCCATTCACATGAATCTCAAACTTCCCCGGCGTCCCGGGCGCATCCCACTCCGCCACCCAGTCCTTGGTGCGAACATAGACGGCGTATTTTCCACCCTCCTCCACCATGACCTCTGTCGTCGCATCAGCAACAGCGCTTCCAAGGCCATGGGCGAGCAAATACGATGACCCGAGAATATCGATAAACTGCGTATCCAGCTTCCACCCACCATGATCCGAAAAGGCTTCAGCCTCGATTAGCACGGGCTTTGCGGCGATAGCCATCGTGTACCCAGCAGCCAACAGCAGCCAAGCCGCCGACACTAGCCGACTCCAGTGCGAATAATGAGCAGTCGATTTCATAAATCACTCCGTTCTGAAGGAATCACTGGCAGTGCGCAACCTCAAATCCGACAACACCCGCGCGCCGGTCAAAGATTGAGCTAACGCTCAAACTACTTTGGTCGTGATCTTCGAGACAGTACCATGCCACCTCAATCGTTTTTGCATCAATACAACTGGAATTGGCTTCCCAACGCGGAACCATTCCGCTATCAATGCAGGCAGGATGAAAAAGCTCCCCCTGCTAATCATGGCGGCCACCGTATTTGCATTCCAAACTGCGGCTGGATTCACTGACAATTTTGACGATGGCAATGATGACGGCTGGGTAGTGTTCGATCCCCTGGGCTCTGCGGGAATTGCTGCTCCCGCAAAGGTAACCTTTCCCGGCGGTGGGTATCGTCTGGAGGGCAATGTTCCCGCAATTCCGGATGGTGGCCCGGCCCGGGTATTCACCTTTCTCCAGGATGAGGAGCTCTCCGATTTTTATGTGTCAGTCGACCTTGTCGATTGGGATGACAGCATTGACCAGGCGGTGGGACTGATCGGACGGGCGGGGAACGTGGGTCTTGGTGAGACGACTGCCTATGTTTGCAACTACGATCCAAACCAGACGGGCAGCAATCCGGCAGGCCAGTTTCAGATCAACTATGTCGAAAACGAAGGCGCACCATCCGACAGCACGATGGCGGCGGCGAACGTCAAATTGATCGCCGACCATTCTTACCGCATGATATTCTTCGGCAAAGGCGGCACGCTCACTGGCGCGCTGTACGATATTCTCGACCTTACGCGCCCGGTAGCGCTCATTCAGACAGAAGAAGGCGACGCGCGCGGAGAATATTATCCCAGTGGTTTTGTCGGCCTTTTCAGTTTTTCCCGCAGCGACAATCTCGACGATACCAGCATATGTGACGCAACCTTCGATAACTTCGTCCGAGATATCACCAATCCAGACGAAGCCACATGGCCAGTGATTTCCCGCGGAATCCCGGGCACTCCGCGCATTGCAGCGCTCACTCCAGCATCCGGGGCAAACTTTGCATCTGCATCAGCCGGAATTCTGGCAGTGATCGACAACAATGGCGAAAGCCCCATCGTCGCCAATAGTGTAAAGCTGGAACTCAACGGCGCTGACGTCACCCCGGCAGCCACGGTATCGGTGGAGGAAAACGGAGCAGAGATATCTTTCCCAGGCCTCACTGACAACACACTCTACGCAGCGCGATTGCTCGCCTCCACCGAAGCCGGAGCGCAGCTTGTTCACGAATGGCGCTTCGACACCTTCAGTGTGAATGTTCTGTCGGCTCCTGACACCGTCGTCATCGAAGCGGAGAACTACAACTTTGACTCCGGCCAGTTCCTCGCCGACGCGGGGCCGGGCACTTACTTTGATAAGTTTGGGGAACTTGAAGTCGACTACTTCGACTTCGACACCACATCACGGAGCGATCTTCGATTCGACGATTTCGTTGAGATGCGGGCTCTCGGTGCTGACTCACAGGTTGAAGAAATCGTCATCGACACCGTGCGCCCCGGGGTTGATGCCAATGATGATTATGTGGTAAGCAGAACCGAGGGTGGCGAGTGGCTGAACTATACCAGGAATTTTGCTCCCGCAGACTACGCCGTCTATTTGCGTGCGGCAAGCCGGGCGCCCCAAGACGTCCGGGTTGATCTCGTAACAGGCGCCACGACTTCCAATCAGACGCTCCAAAGTGCAGGCAAGTTCGCGATTTACTCCACCGTCAGCGGGCAGTCGTTTGAATATTTCCCCTTGGTAGACGACGCGGGAACACCTGCGGCACTGCCGCTGAGTGGCGAACAAACGCTTCGCCTCACCATCGGCGGCGAAGACAACGCCTTTGAAACCAAGTATTCACTTTTTATGAATTACATCATGCTCGTGCCGGTGAGCGGTTCTAAAGATCCGCTCAGAGTGCTGTCAGCCGAGATGATTCCTGGAGCGAATCCGGAGTTCCGCATCACCTGGCGCTCGATTCCGGGTTACAACTATTCGGTTGAATACGGAACCAGCACGGATGCTATCGTCCTTGAGCTTGTTGATCTGGTCGCGGATGATACCACCACTTCTTTTGTCGATCAGATTCCCGCCCGCCTGAACCTGCCAACAGGATTTTACAGAGTGCGTGAGAAGCGCCCCTGAGTTTGGCAGAAAAGGGGGAGTCGCGGCCTCTCCACCGCGACTCCCCGGACTTGCTTGTTACCGTATATATTGCCCTCCCAACAAACTCATCCCGCCATTTCCGCCGTTGCTCACTCCACTTTTTTGCCATTCCACCCGACCATTGAGTTACATAAACCTCTCACTTCAGCATTCCTCCCAGAGTCCCTCTCACCCCGCCAAGACACCAGGAGGGATCGGTCGATTCCGCATCCGATGGCTCACCCGCCTTCGCTACGGTTCCCGCCATTGAAGCTTTCTGTTGAGGATTCATGTTTCTCTTCATACGCAGTTGTTGGACGCGTAATTTCAAAATTTGTTCACCTTTTTCGTGTAAAATAAATTCGAACGAAAAAACCTGAGAAATGTCCCTCAGCTGTCGGCCTGTCGTGCCTCAGAGATAAACCGCCGAACCATGCCCGGATTCTTTCTTCCTGGCGAGTCCTCCACTCCACTGGCCACATCCACCGCTGCGGGTTTCACCGCAGCAACAGCAGCAGAAACGTTGTCTGGAGTCAGACCACCTGAAAGAACAACGCGAAGCTGCGGAAATCGATGAACCGTCGCCGTCGCCAACTTCTGGTCGAAGCGCTTACCACTGCCACCGTATTCGCCCGGGCACCACGCATCCAGTAAGATCCAGGGCGTGTGATATCCATCTATCCCATTCAACGATTCGGGGTCTTTCACTCCGAACGCCTTGATAAAAGAAATTCCACGCTCTGCTAACACCTTGCAATAGTCGGCTGATTCATCCCCGTGCAACTGAGCGGCATCGATGTGCCCGCTCATCACAATTTCCGAAACACGGTCGACGTCCTCATTCACAAAAATGCCGATCCGGCTGACATCGCGGGGCAAGTTCGGCAGCCACTCCGCAGATTCTTCGAAAGAAATGAAACGCTTGGATTTCGGATAGAAATTGATTCCCAGCGCATCAGTTCCAGCCCTGCAGGCGTCAACCGCTTCCTGCTCCAGAGTAAAACCACATATCTTCACGGCAGTGCCGTCGCCTGCCCCTTCGCGCAACTTACGAAGGAAGGCGCCACCATCCACGTGCTGCCCGCTCATCGTCCCACCTCCCTGGCTGGTAGCGTTCCCTCGGTCGTACGCAGCAGGCGGGCGATCTCGAGCGGACACGTCAGAAGGCCTTTTACTCGAGCATCGCGTTTAAGGGCATGCAGAAGGTCTCCTTTACCGGAATTTGCAATAAAAACGACGCCGGGAACCTTCCGTGGCAGCGGGCGGGCGTTGATATACGCTTTCGTGATAAAATCGTACAACCGCTCTCCGCCAAGCACGGGCATGTCGATTCCCAGAAAAAACATCTGGTAGTCGCGCTGCATTGCCATCTCAAAACCGAAACCTGCGTCAGGCGTAGTATCGGCGATCCCTTCGGTGAAGGCACCGATGCACTCCCGGATGAGCCGTAGCACAGAAGTGTCAGGAAAAACCGCCAGTACCCGGGGGGGCTCGGCAGCACTCGTTAGTACTGCTTTGGCTGATTTTCGCTCCAATGGAACCTGTGAAATGGCCGTCTCTGGGGCCGCGACGATTACCGGAGCCTCCGATATCGCCGAAGGAGCCGAGCTCTCTTCAGCGGTCGGTGTCGGCTGGGCGGGGGCGTTTTTGCGCGAGGATTTTCGACGTCTGCGGGCCATCTGGGAAGGGTATCGATAAGGTAATGGAACCACTGCTACCAGGAAGCAAGCCCTGATTGCAGCACGGGCGGCTGATGTTTTCGTCAAAAAGAGCTTTCCCAGCGCGTTGCAAGCGCCACTGTTTCAACCTTTTCCACGATGCCTGCAGACACCATCAAGATCACTGGCGCACGCCAGCACAACTTGAAGAATATCTCCGTTGAGATTCCACGCAACAAGCTCGTGGTCATCACCGGGATGAGCGGCTCCGGCAAATCCTCGCTGGCATTTAACACCTTATATGCCGAAGGCCAGCGCCGCTACGTGGAGAGCCTGTCCGCCTACGCTCGGCAGTTTCTCGACCAACTGGAAAAACCAGACGTCGATTTCATTGAGGGCCTGTCCCCGGCCATCGCGATCGAACAGCGCACCTCTGGCCCGAATCCGCGCTCCACCATTGCGACCGCCACCGAAATCTACGACTACCTGCGCATCCTCTATTCCGCGTGCGGGCAACCACACGATCCCGAAACGGGAGCAATGATTCATCGCAAAACCGTGCCCGACATCATTGGCGAAATCGAAGCTATGCCGGAAGGGACGCGACTCATGCTGCTGGCGCCGCTGCCTCCCTCCGAAACCCGGAATCCGAAGAAGCTTTTCGAGCGTCTGGCGAAACAGGGGCTCGTTCGCGTGCGGGTCAACAGCGTCATCTTTGATCTGGATGACGATATCCCGCTAACGAAAGAAG
>JAGROY010000172.1:0-908 GCA_020439995.1 Verrucomicrobiia bacterium | reverse complement strand
AGCATCCAGACGGCGCTGCGCTGGAGCAAGAACGATGTCTGGTTCCTCATCGAAGAAGCCGGAGAATGGGAACTGCACACTTACACTACAGCCTTTGCCAATCCGGAAACCGGGTTCCGCATGCCAGAACTCACCCCCCGGCATTTTTCGTTCAACAGTCACCATGGCGCTTGCGAGCGCTGTCAGGGCCTGGGTTCGGAGCTTTTTTGCGATCCAGATCTACTCGTTCCCGATCGCGCCGTGTCCCTCGAAGACGGCGCTGTCAAAACCTGGTGGGCGCGGAATCCGAAGTTGAAGGCACTGCACGACGCGCAATTACAGGCACTCATCGCTCACTTCAACGTTGACCCGAAACTTCCCTTCGAAAAGCTTCCTCCCGAGTTCGAGAAAGCCCTCTGCTTCGGCACGGGAACAGTCGCAATCAAGTCCGGCTGGAAAACAAATGCCACCACCCGCAGTGTGTCGAAACCGTTCGAAGGACTGTGCGTGCAGGCGGCAAGGTTGTTCGAAACCAGTGAAAGCGAAAGCACCCGCAAGAACTTGATGCGCTTCATGAATCCGCGCCCGTGCAAAGCGTGCCTGGGTAAACGACTCAAGCCGGAAATCCTCGCCGTCACACTGACCGGCGACAGCGGAAGACCAGTGTCGATCGACGATTTCACCCGTCTAACCATTGAAAGTGCCGCGTCGTGGCTGCGGCCGGTGAACTTGACCAAGCAACAGCAGCAGATCTGCGGCGAAGTAGTGAACGAGATTCGCAAACGTCTGTCGTTCCTTGTCGACGTCGGATTGGGCTACCTCACTCTAAGCCGCGAGAATGGCACACTGTCCGGAGGTGAATCGCAACGCATCCGGCTCGCTACGCAGATTGGTTCGGGCCTGGCGGGCGTTCTCTACGTGCTCGACGA
>JAGROY010000171.1 GCA_020439995.1 Verrucomicrobiia bacterium | reverse complement strand
GCTGGCCGCACGACGATGATTCCACCCTTCGGGCCGGGAACCGCTCCGCTGATCAGCAACACATTGTCCTCTGGACGTGACTCCACAACTTGCAGATTCTGCACGGTGCGGCGATAAACGCCATGACGACCCGGCATCTTCTTGTTCTTCCATACACGGCCTGGATCAGTTCCCATCGCGATACCACCCGTTCTGCGGTGCATCATACAGCCGTGGGTCATCGGCGATCCGCCGAATCCCCAGCGCTTCACGACACCTTGAAATCCCTTACCTTTGGTTTCACCGATGACATCGACGAATTGACCATTCTGGAAAAGCGATGCATCGAGGGTGGTGCCTGCGGTATCAGGAAGCGCCGCATCGTTTTCGAAGCGAAATTCTTTCACCACCCGCTTTGGCTTGGAGCCGTTCTTGCGGAAGTGTCCCATTTTTGGCTGGTTCACACGGGACTCCTTCTGCTCAGCGAATCCGACTTGAACCGCACTGTATCCGTCGGTCTCGTTGTTCTTCACTTGCAGGAAGTCGTTCTGGCTGACGTCGATCACGGTAACCGAGACGGCTACACCGTTCTCATCGTAAACGTGCGTCATTCCAATTTTTCTGCCTATCAAACCTAAACTCATGGGTGTTCCCCTTTCTGAAATGGGTTGGTAAAAGTGCTAAAACTATATCTTGATACTGATGTCGACACCTGCGGGCAGGTTGAGCTTTTTCAGCTCGTCAACGGTGCGTGCCGTGGGATCGACGATGTCCAACAAGCGCTTGTGAGTCCGAATTTCGAACTGCTCAGCTGACTTCTTGTTCACGTGTGGGGAACGGTTGACGCTGAATTTCTCAATGCGGGTAGGCAACGGGATTGGGCCAGCGACCTTCGCACCCGTGCGCTTGGCCGTGTCCACGATCTCCTGGGCCGAACGATCCAACATCCGGTGGTCATATGCCCGCAGGCGAATTCTGATTTTCTGGTTCTCCATCGTGATTTTACTTGGGAAAATGAAAAGCGTTAAAAAATACTAACTAACTAAAAGGATCCTCCGCCGCGTTGCTCCACAATCTTGTCAACCACTGCCTGAGGCACCGGATCAAACGATGCCGGCTGCATCGAGTAACTGGCGCGCCCACTTGAGAGTGTCCTGATATCTGTGGAGTAGCCGAACATTTCCGCAAGAGGTACCTCTGCCTTAATGATCGCAACATTGCCACGCATATCAACACTTCCGATTCGGCCGCGACGACGATTGAGATCCCCCATAATGTCACCCTGAAAGTTTTCAGGCGAGGTGCACTCAACAGCCATAATTGGTTCAAGGAGCTGGCACTCAGCTTTGCGGAAGGCATCCTTCATCGCAAAAATGGCAGCCATCTTGAAAGCCTGCTCAGAAGAATCAACTTCGTGATATGACCCATCGAGCAGATCTACATGAAGGTCAACAACTGGATAGCCTGCAATGATACCATTTATAGTGGCATCTTTGATTCCAGCCAAACAGGAATTAATAAATTCTTTCGGAATGGTTCCACCGACCACTTTGCTCTCCATCGTAAGGCCCGTGCCCCGTGCTCCGGGAGTGACCTTGAGGATTACGTGACCGTACTGGCCTTTGCCGCCGCTTTGCTTGATCAACTTCCCTTCACCACTTGCTTCCTTCGTGATTGACTCACGGTAAGCAATTTGTGGCGCTCCGGCGTTCGTCTGGACGGAATATTCCCGCTTCATCCGCTCACGAATAATCTCCAGGTGAAGCTCACCCATTCCAGAAATGATGGTCTGCCCAGTTTCCTCGTCAGACTTGACGACAAACGTCGGGTCTTCCTCACCCAACCTTTGAAGTGCGGTAGCCAGCTTTTCCTGATCAGCGGTTGTCCGTGGCTCGACGGCCATCGAGATGACAGGTTCTGGGAAAGTGGGTGGTTCCAGCAGCAGCGGATACTTCTGATCGCAGAGGGTGTCACCTGTGACCACATTCTTGACACCCACCATTGCAGCAATGTCGCCAGAGTAGATTGAATCGACGTCCGTTTGCTGATCTGCCTGAATCTGGATCAAGCGGCCAACGCGCTCCCGCTTCCGTGTGCGCGGATTGTAAACCACATCCCCTTTAGCGATCATGCCAGAGTAAACTCGGAAGAATACCAAGCGGCCAAATTTGTCGGACCAAAGTTTAAAGGCCAACGCCGCGAATGGAGCGTTGTCCGAAGTAACGGCCTCTCTGCGGACAACCTCATCGTCGGGATCCTGGCCCACGGCCGCAGCGATATCGAGCGGTCCAGGGAGGTAGTCGACTACCGCGTCCAGCGTGGCCTGAACTCCTTTGTTCTTAAAAGCCGAACCGCCACAAATGGGAACAATCTTATTAGCAATCGTCGCCCTGCGCAGGGCGGCCTTGACATCTTCGCGGGTGATCTCCTGCTCCTCAAGGAATCGCATGCCGAGTTCCTCATCTGCGTCGACCAGTTTTTCGACAAGATCAGCATAGGCTTGAGCGGCAATTTCAGCTTGCTCGCCTGTGAGCGGTTCGATCTGGTAGGTCGAACCCAGCATGTCATCGTCACTGTAGGCGATGGCCTTGTGGTTGATTACATCAATCTGGCCCCTCAGGGTCTCCTCGGATCCAATTGGAATCAGTACTGGCGCTGCGTTGGCTCCCAGTTTTTCCTCGATGTCCGCCACCACGGCACCAAAGTCTGCACCAACGCGATCCATCTTGTTCACAAACACGATGCGCGGAACGTGATACTTATCGGCCTGACGCCACACTGTTTCGGACTGCGGCTGAACACCGGCTACACCGCAGAATACGACGATCGCACCGTCAAGTACGCGAAGTGATCGCTCGACTTCAGCAGTAAAATCGACGTGCCCAGGAGTGTCGATGATATTGACTCTGAGTTCGACACCATCATACAGCTTCACCAGATCGGGCGAAGGAATCTGTGTCCAAGAGCAAGTTACGGCGGCGGAAGTAATGGTGATCCCGCGTTCGCGCTCCTGATCCATCCAGTCAGTAGTAGCTTGACCGTCATGCACCTCACCGATTCGGTGCACCATTCCAGTATAAAACAGCACGCGCTCGGTAAGAGTAGTCTTACCTGCGTCAATGTGAGCACAAATCCCGATATTTCGGGTGCGCTCGAGCGGGAAAGCCCGATTCGATGAATTCGGACTCGCTACCGCTTTCTGTTCGGCGACGGCTGTCATTAATATACTGAAATCTATCAAAGAAAAAGAGACTTAAGGGAAAGCTTACGTTCGGCACGTCGACGAAGAACGATGCTACATCGACGTTACCGGCACAAGTCCCGGCAGACTCAACAAAACTTAAAACTGAATGTAGACGACTGCCTGCCTTTCGGCAGGGCTAGCGATCTTACCAGCGGAAATGTGCAAAAGCCCGGTTGGCTTGTGCCATTTTATGAGTGTCATCCCGTTTGCGGATGGCACTCCCCTGATTGGATGCTGCGTCCTTCAATTCGTTAGCAAGCGCTACGTGCATCGGCACTCCCCGGCGTCCACGCGCATACTGGACGATCCAGCGGATGGCGAGAGCTTCCTGGCGCTCCTGAGACACTTCCAAAGGCACTTGATAAGTGGCTCCACCCACACGGCGGGACTTCACTTCTACCCTTGGCTTGGCATTTTCAATAGCCCGCACCACAAGCTCCAAAGGATCAACAACTTCACCTTTCTCGTTTGCCCTATCAATCGCAGCGTAAACGATCCGCTCGGACAGGGATTTTTTCCCCTGCAGCATGATCTTGTTTACCAACAGGGCCACCAAGGGGCTGTCGTAACGCGGATCGCGTTGTTCAGGCTTGGTGTAGACTCTCTTGCGGCGTGCCATATTCGAAAAGTGGGTTCAGTAAAGCTTGATAATTGTTGTGGTCAGGGCCAGTAAACCGTTACTTCTTGGCCTCTTTTGGACGCTTGGCTCCATACTTCGAGCGACTCTGACGACGTTTGTCGATTCCAAGAGTGTCCAACGCCCCACGAACGATGTGGTAGCGAACACCAGGCAAGTCCTTCACACGGCCACCGCGGACAAGCACGATTGAGTGCTCCTGCAGGTTGTGGCCCTCTCCGCCAATGTAGGCGATCACCTCGTAACCATTGGTCAGGCGCACCTTGGCAACCTTACGAAGAGCAGAGTTTGGCTTCTTCGGCGTCCTGGTCATCACCTGAAGACAAACTCCGCGGCGCTGAGGACAATCGGTCAGGGCTGGGGACTTCGACTTGTAAACTTTGTCGGAGCGTCCATGCCTTACGAGCTGGTTAATAGTGGGCATTCGAAAAATACTTCTTGTTTAAGTGACTTGCCTTCTGCGATATAGAAATAAAGGGACGCACGAATACACTTTGTGAAGACAAAAGAACTTCAAGAAGTGCCTCTTTTCCGGAGCTGCTCCCGATAAATCCTATGCAATCCTGGCCCTCTCGGCCGAATCAGGAAGGAGCGCGCAAAGTAATGACAATCCCTTCCTTGGCAAGCGCAAAAAGGAGAATTTTTTCACGCGCCAACAAAATTGTTCAGATGGCTGTCGTATACTGTAATTTCCGTGGTTCTCATTCCCCTGCACAAGCGAACTTCAGGGTGGGATTGTGGATTGAGCTGAGTGGATTTAAATTGTCGCCCTTGGTTTTCCCGAAAATCAGGCCATCCAAGAAGACGGAAATCTGTCGCTGTTCGAAACAACCATTCAAAACCGCAGCCATGGCTTTTTCAGATTGGACACGGCTGGAGCGGAAAAGGTTGAGCTTGACTCAACCAACCTGAGCGGGCGCATCATCGGAGCATGATCGAATCCCTCCACGAGCTTCTTCTCAACTATGCCGAAACTGAAAGCCGTGAGCAGCGTGCCAGGATCGAGGCAGAGATCTGGGAACGCTTCGGCGCTGAGCGATCGGTGCTGATCTGGGACATGTCTGGGTTTTCGCTACTGACGCGCCGTCACGGCATCATTCACTATCTGTCCATGGTGCGGAGGATGCAGGAGGCGACACGGCCAATCGTAGGGGCCTACGGCGGAGCGATGGTCAAATTTGAAGCAGACAACGGATTCGCAGTGTTCCCTGACCCTGAACGCGCCATCCTGGCAGCACTGGAAATGAATGCCGCATTCACCCTGGAGAACTCAAAGCACGCCGAGGAATTTGATATTCGCATCAGCTGCGGAATCGACCACGGACGCATCCTCCTGATCGAGGAGCACGACTTCTTTGGCGAAGCAGTCAACATCGCGTGCAAACTCGGAGAAGACCTCGCCGGCCCCGGCGAAATCCTGACCACTCGCTCGGCGATCAGTGGCATTCCTGAGTCGGATGCATTCAACATTACTCCGATAAAGTTAACCATCGCCGGACTCGAACTCAACGCAGCCGGGATCACGCGGAGCGCGGGAGAGACCTGATCCATCTATCAGGCGCACATGCAACGCCCCGCCACGTCCCCTCTCTGTGGGACGCCGTCTTCCTCTCATCCAATCATTCTGCCGAGGCGCTTCGAAGGTCACGCACGGTATGCAAGCCTCCCATGGGCACTCCGGGAACCCGGGCACCACGGGTTCTCTTCACTCCCATCCTTTCCCGGTTCCGCTCAAACACCGACTCCACAAAAGCCGCACTCCCCAGCGCTAATCCATCCACGAAATACCGCACCCGATGCCGTAGCAGCGTGGGTGCTGGCAGCTCAAAGCCACGCGCCTCCTCCGCTTCAAATTCTTCAGGTGTCAGCCCCTTGCGCACCACCCGATTCTTCTCATCACGCAGTTGCCGCCCCTCCTCCATCAACAGTTGCCGATACCGACGATGCACCTTTCTTCCACGCCTCGCCATCACGACGTGGTGCATCCAGTTCCCCCAGCACCTCATACACCCCATTGCGCGCAATCCCCTGCCCCTTCAGCGCCTCCGCGTACCCACACCATCCTTGTCAAAGTCAGGATCAAGCGGATCAGGTTCGAGTGGATCTGAGTCGATGAGTCCATCTTCATCCGTGTCCGGGCTTACCGGGTCGGTTCCGGTGTCGCCGTTGCCTACACGGATGCCCGTCCGCGATTCCACCGCATCGCTGAGACCATCTCCATCCGTGTCCGCAAGCCGTGGATCGGTATTGAGTTCCGCTTCTTCCAAATTTGACAGCCCATCGCCATCCAGATCCAGCGCGGCATCATCGAGTTGCGTATTGAGGCCACGTTCTTCTTCCCAGGAATCATATTGGCCATCTGCATCCGCATCCGGCAAGAGCTGCCACAATTCCATGCCAGCCCCGGCATTCCACAACCGGGCGACTTCTCCCGCGGAAAGTGCCCGCTTCCATACCGCCACATCGTCAATCGTTCCGTGCCAGTGACCGACCGAGTAGGGCCAGGGCCCACCTCCAATCCACACCCGAGACGAATTCTCCGCGATCGAGCATATGTCGCGCGTCTGCTCGACTCCATTGACGTAATATCTCGCAATGTGCGTTTCGTGATCGAAAACTAGCGCGCAGTGATGAAACTTCGATCGAACATCGATCGTTCGGTCTCCTCGTGACGAAGCACCTAAGCTGAGCGTCAAACCTGAAGACTGCCCACTCCTTCCAATTCTCCATGCATTTTCCTCCGGCCCCTTTGCGATCACTTCGGCCCAGGGATTGGCCCACGCCGCTGCCTTGCACCAGAGCGACAAAGAAAAACTACGGTCGCGGTGAAAAATATCGAGATCGTCTTCGTTTCCAC
>JAGROY010000017.1 GCA_020439995.1 Verrucomicrobiia bacterium | reverse complement strand
CGATACGGGCGGCGAGGGTATCGAGAGCATCAAAGGGATCAGTTCCCGCGAGCGACTCCTGGAGATTGGATTGTCCGTCTCCGTCGTCGTCAGCGTCCGGGGCGACGCCTTCGGCAGCATAGAGACGCTGCCAGACATCAGACATTCCATCATTGCCGTAGTCGAGCGCAGATGCGGGCATCAGCCCAATTCCTAGGACGATTGCCCCGGCAATGGCGGATACTGGGACCCTGGATCGCAGGGCTTGGCGGTCAGTCCATCTGCCAAACGTCATCGAATCCAAAAACTTCAGTAGTTGAACTCCTCGGCTCAAATCGCTCGCCGTCATTTGTCGTTCCGTTTTCATATCTATACTTTATTGCTGAAGTTCAGATTCCTGCTTGGTGCGTTAGCACCCAGCAGCTTTTGAAAGCATTTCATGTATGATTTTTTAAGACAACAACAAAATGAATATATTTTAATTTAATTTTGATTATGCTTGTCTGCGTAGCGCCTGAAGGGAACGATGCCCCCTTTTTTCCACGGAATCAGTGACGACAACTCAGGAAGGTTCTGAAATTCTTCACTTTTTCTTCGGAACTCGCCAATCCGTCTTCTCGACCTTCCATTGGCCGGACGGACCAACGGCTTTTTCCTTGTTGGAAACGAAGACAATGCTCGAGACGCCTTTGAACCCGACCGCCCGGAAACGCTTCGATGCTGGACGCCTTTCCAGACACGTTGAAGTGACCACCGCCCACAAAGGCCGTTTCGAGCACGATGGCATCACCACTTCCAGTGGGGAAAACAACGGTGGCGCGAGGCTTCAAAAACTACCGCACCAGAATTCTCTTCTTCTGCGGCAAGCTAGACATGGCCATTTCCCTCTCTACCCAGTAAACTCCCGGATGGGCCCATCATATTTTGAAGTGGGAGCCCCGTTTCACGAGATGAGGATGCTCTGCCAAGGCCCAACTGGGGGAGCCCTGCTGGTCGCGGAATCACTGGCCTGATTCCCGAATGCGGAAATAGTTGGACGTTCCGTTTTTTGGTATGGCGAAGCCGCTCATGAGTTGCGCTCCGGTGACTTGCTGGCCGTTTGCAAATGAGGTGAGTGAGTCGGAACTCTCCAACTGGTAGACGGCATCTGGATCGAGACCGGTTGCGGTGAGCAGGAAGCTGCCATCGGCCGTGGTGACGAAGGTGACGGGAAGCCTGCTCAGGATGACGGGGCCGATCGGCGGCAGTGGTTCGTCGCCGACGTTGACGACCGCTACGTTTGTCGTGGACAGGTTGGCGTAGGAGGTGTCGTCCGTGGTCAGTGTAAAGGTCAGGTTGTAGGTGGAGTCACCGTCGGGATCGGGGTCGTCGACTCCGGTGATGGTCAGTGTCTGCTGACGCCCCCAGTCCTCAGGCGTGAATGTGAAGGTGTCGCCCGAGAGCTGACCTTCGGAAGCATCGAGACCGGAGACAGTGACGGTGACGTCGGCGGTCGGCTTTGTTTCCAAGGCGATGCCAAGTGACGCCATCGCTCCTGCCTCGCTGGTGTAGAGGTGGCCTATCCCGTCAAAGATGAGCCCGGCGGCGGCACCGCTGTCATTGTCGTCGATCAGGATGGACGTTTCCATTTGTCCGAGAAAGCCCGAATCGGTTTCGAATCCCAATTGCAGGAGAAGCTCGCGCTCGCGGTCTCTCACATTGTTATCAAGTATCTCGAGGGCGATGAATTTATCCTCCATGTCGTCCGCCTCCCATCGCAGCGTGCCGCCGATCGGCTTGAAATCGACATCTGGCACGGCCGTGCGAGCCAGCGTGCTGAAGTTTACCTCTACGATGCCGTCGAAGTCAGGACGGCTGATGGGAACCGACTCGATCTTGCCTTCGCGAACGACGATCGACTCGCCCTGAGGTAGCATGAGTTGCTCAGAGTCGCTAATGAACACTGAGGCATTGCCCCCAACAATGACGACTCTGCCATTTTCAGCTTCAGCCAGTTGATAGAGAAATGTGTTAGACTGGTTGGTTTCGAAGGGACGCATTCCCCAGGTCGCTCCGTCGTCGTCGCTGATGAGGAGGAAGTGCTTGGTGCGGCTTCGCGGGAATGGCGTGCTGTAGCTGCCTATCGCGATCCAGCGCGAGCCCACTTGAATCACGTCACGCAAATCCAGCGCGTCAAGCGGGCCGGTTCCATTGAAATCGAGATTCGTGCGTACGACCCAGGTGTCGCCATCGTCGTCGCTAGTGAGGATGGTGTGATCCCCCATGGCGAGCACGCGACCGCTGCTGCTGGCTCGCAAGCGGGTGATCTGGATCACCTTTGTCGCTGGATCACCGGTCACTGTGTCGAGCCCTTCGAGCGACTGTAGCACCGTGCTGGAAGTCCAGGTCTCGCCGTCGTCGTCGCTGTAATGGAGTGCCGGGTTGAACAGTGAGAATGTATTGCTGGCGACGATGAGGCGGCCGCTCTTTGTCTGCACGGCGGCCCGCACTTCCTCGCCGAAGGCCAGTCCGGCATTGCGGGGAGACCAAGTCTCGCCGTTGTCATCGCTGACGTAGAATTTACCCTCGTTGCGGACGTCCCATCCGCGCACAGGCATGATCAGCCGCCCTGTCGCACTGCGCACCAGAAGGAAGCCGCCTCTATTGGTGCCGATCGACTTTTCGACCCAGGTCGTGCCACCATCGTCGCTGACGAGCACATTCGGACCAGCTGCGGAAAAGAGCCGACCGCCGTCGGACTCAAGAATGGTCGAAGAACCGGTGAAGCTGGTATCGGATTTCTGCCAGGAGCTGCCGTTGTCGCGACTGAGCCAGAGTTCGTTGTTGGCCCTGGCGAAGAGGGTTCCGTTGGCGTAGCCCCGCAGCTGCAGATCCGGCCCGATGTCCTTGTCCCACACCTTGACCCATGCCTGGCCGCTGTTTGTGCTCTTCCACACGGTCTCGCTCGACTGCACTGCCACCGCCGTCGTCGCACCACTCACGGCTATGGCCGTTCCGGGCGCGCGCACGTCGGCTCCTCCCAGAGCGAATCGCCCACCGACCTGGGTGTAGTAGGCCCCTCCCGCTCCTGCGGAGATGACGGAGTCGCCAACCCTGGTGTACGGGCCATGGTAGTCGTCAGTGACAGCAGTCCAGTTGCGCGCACCGGAGAATGGCGTGGGCGAACTCATGGAGAACACTTTCTCGAAGATATTCGTGTCAATGTTAGTGCTAGAGCCGTAGGGCACGAACGTTCCACCCTGGGCAATGTAGTTGCCATTGCCGAGAACTTCCACATCGAGCACGCGCAGCCGGTTGCGCGTCTTGCTGTCGATGGGCTGGCCGTCGACGGTTACCTGAGCATCGCTCATCTCATAGCCATTCCAGCCTGCGCCGTCCGCGCTGTCGAGGATCGCATTGTGGCACGTCGCCACGGCGCGTCCACCGGCGCTGGCGATTTTGCCCACAGGCCCGTATTCGAAGAGTTCCTGCTCCCATGACCCGCCCGTCTGACGGAAAATCAAACCACCGAGGGACCACAGGGTGATGCCGTTGTTCGTGCCCGAGATTGTGCCATACGCCAGCAGCTGCCCGCCTGGGCCCATCTGCAGACCAGTGATGTTCACGCCGTGATAGGCGCGTCCGTTTCCGCGAAATGTGGCAAACGTCTTCGGAAATGGGGACATCGACCAGTTGTTGCCATTGTCAGTGCTGACGAGAAAATAGCTGCGGGCCTGATATTTGAAGAAACCCACATTTGCCTCCTCCAGCCGCACCATCACCGCGATGAGGCTGCCGTTCGGCACCTGGTAGATGCTGGTGATGCTGCCCCGAACCGGAGTGCCGTTGATCTCAATCTGTCCGAACTCCCAGTTTGCGCCACCGTCATTGCTGGTCATCAGCGAGCCGCCATTGCCTACGGCAACAATCCTACCCGAAGTCGTGGTCGTGGCGGCATAGTAGGTCAGCCCTGGCGTCTGATCCCCCCTGACTGTAACCCATTCGTCGCCGGGGCGTTGACCTCGGCTCAGCGTGGCAGTGCTCACCATGCAGGCCAGCAAGATCAGGGAACGTGGAAGTGATTTCATTTGGAACATTTCGAATGATTGAGCGATCGGCACCCGGGCTGGATTCATCGCCTCCCACAGTTCTACCCCGAACGACTGCGATTGTGACGCGCTCAATCCGGGAGATTTCCGACTTTTTATCGACCGCAGAGCAGAGAAGGGTTCATCGCCCTGTGGATCAACAAATTGTGTAATCCGTAAAAGATGAAAACTCCATTATTCAGAAATGCCAGCCACTCGGTTTTTGAAGTCGATTATCGATTTTACTTCGCCGGGTGTCAGCACCTGAGTCTCCGCCCAAGAATCTGGAATTGTCGTACCGTCCTCTTCGCTGTACCCGAAAACGGAGAGCACGCGTATCGTCGAGGCAATACCAATCAAAAGCCCAATCGGCAAAAGGAAGGCTACAGCTGTGCCCTGGCAGTAGCACGAAAGACTTCGAAATCCTGTCGTTTGAGTGCCCTTTTGTAGCCTCGATCGCCACTCTCCATCCCCTACCCCTCACCGACGGTCAGCTTTTTCTCGCTGCCATAAGTTTCGCGGCAGTAGACGGAGCAGGGCTTCATCCAGCGCATGGCGAAGGCGTGCATGGCTGGATGGTGCAGGGGCACGGTCCAGGTGCCGAAACGGCGGCCTTTTTCTTCTGCGCGGTCGACCGCTTCTTTGTAGAGCCAGAGCACGACGCCCAAGCGCTGCAACTTCGGATGCGCAAATGAGCAAGTGAACCGAGTGGTGCCGTCGCGCATGTGATGATTGATCACCCATGCAGCGAGTTCGCCATCGCGGAGGAGGGCACACGACGATACCGGGTCGTAATGAGCTTCGTGCATCCAGGGCACAAGGTCTTCTGCAATCCAGTGATCCTTCTCGTGGGAAAGCCGCAGGTTCTGCTTCTGCTCCTCGGTCACGGCACTCCACGGAATGATCTTAAAGCGAGGACTGATTCGGCGCTCGCGCAGCCACGGTGGATCCATTGCTCTGATTTGCAGCAGATCAGCCTTGATCGCCGCCATCCGCGGTGTCGGCTCTTCCCATCCAGTTTTCTGCAGAATGCGCTCAAAGTAAGCGGTCGCCTCTTTCCCAGTCATGTATTTGACCCGGATCACGTCCCCTCCCCGCTCAGCCACTTCTTTATGAAAATCTTCCATCAAACGTGTTCCCACTCCCTGATTTCGAAAGGCGGGGTCGACGAACACAGAGAACAGGGTGGGCGGAGCTGGGTTGCCGGGTTTTGGCATCGCTCCAAGAATAAGTCCGGCAGGCACGCCATCGACGAAAGCAGCCACCGGGACTGCAATCACGCGATCCAAATCCGCCTCCGACAGCAGGTGCGTGTAGGTGGGAAACGTCATTCCCAGAAACGCTTTCGCGTCCTGAGCCGGAGTGACTACCTTTGTATCGATCATGGCTGGCTGGCAACTCAGGGATTGCCGGATATTGGAATAATGGTTCTGAGAAATTCCGGGCTTGGTGATCCCCTACTCATGTGGATGATCTTCGATTGGGACAATGATGTAAACTCAAAATCCATCTATGCGTTTTTCAGCCAGCAACCCATGCAAGTAGAAAACAAAACAGTCATCATCACTGGCGCAGGATCAGGCATCGGCGCTGCCACTGCAAAACTTTTCGCCCGGCACAAAGCCACGGTCATCGCGTCCGACATGGATCTCGAAGGAGCGAAACGGACAGTTGCCACCATCGAAGAGCAAGGCGGCAACGCCATGGCCATCCAGACCAACGTAGCCTTCCACGAAGAAGTCGCAGAGCTGGTGAATCGAACTGTCAGCGAATATGGCAAACTGGACGTCCTGATCAACAATGCCGGCACCGGGCCACGGCAATTGCGAAAAACTGGCGACTTCGGCCTGGACGACTGGGACCGGGTGATCCGGGTGAATCAAACGGGCGTGTTCTATGGCATGAAGTATGCACTCCAGCAGATGGCGAAGCAAGGGTACGGCGGCATTGTTAATGTCGCGTCGCTGGCAGGCGTCAAGGCATCGATCAATCACATCAGCTACGCCGCGAGCAAATTTGCGGTCGTCGGCATGACCAAGGCCGCAGCGCTGGAATACGCGGCCATGAACATTCGCATCAATGCCGTTTGCCCCAGTTACACGGAATCGGGTTTGCTTGACAAGCTGCTCTCGATGGGGCCCAACGTGGAGTCGATCCTCAAACGCCACATTCCGATGAACCGGTTCTGCACCGCCGAAGAAGTTGCCGAAGCAATCGTCTGGCTGGCATCCGACAGCACTGGCTACATCACCGGTCAAGCCATCGTGCTTGATGGGGGAGCTCAGCTGTGAACGATTTAAAAACTGACGGGCAGAGTCTCGAGTCCGCGGAAGTTCGTCCCTTCGCGCCGTTTGATCGGAACTGGCTGTAGCGCCAGGTTTGGCATCTTCACCGCCAGCGAACGGAACGCCGCACGGGCTTCAAGCCGGGCGAGGTGGGAACCGAGACAAAAGTGAATGCCCATGCCGAAGGCGGCGTGCCTCGGCCCGGATCGCCGTAAATCGAGCCGATTCGGTTCCGGATACGGTTCTGGATCACGATTGGCGGATCCAAGCAAAATGATCACTTGCTCGCCTTTGCGCAGCAATTTGCCTCCGAGCTCGAAAGGCTCAGCGACCTCGCGAAAGGCCATCTGCACCGGGCTATCGTATCGCAGGAGTTCTTCCACTGCGGTTTCAACACACTCTGGATCATCGCGCAGGAGCGCCAGTTGTTCAGGATGTTGCAACAGGGCATAGCTACCGTTTCCTATGAGATTCACGGTCGTTTCGTGCCCCGCACCGAGCAGCAGCGCGCACATGGAAATCAACTCTTCCTCACTGAGCCGGTCGTCCTGCTCTTCCGCTGCAATAAGCGCGCTGATAAGGTCTTCCTTCGGCGGCCCTTTGCGTCGCTCGACAATGATGGCTTGCAGGTACTCCATCAGCTTCCCACATCCCTGTGTCGCCTTCATCAATGCCTCGCGACTCGGGCTGAAATCGATTGCCGGGACGATATCGATCGTCCAGCGCCGCAACAGCTCGCGATCATCAGCCGGAACTCCGAGCAACTCGGAAATCACGATCAGCGGCAGTGGCGACGCATAGTGCAGCATTAGATCCATCTCCCCCTTGTCCTTAACACTATCGAGAAGAAAATCAGCCGTCTCCTGGATCTTGGGCCGCAACCGTTCGGCCATCTGTGGACTGAAAGCCTTACTGACCAGAGAGCGCAAACGTGTGTGGTCTGGCGGATTGCGAAACAGCATCCATTTCCCTAACATTGCACCTAAAGGGCCAGCGGCCTGAATCATTCTGGTTTGAATCAGATTGTGACTTTTCAGTGCGCTCATGGCGCCCGCGTGCGAGAACAGATACCATGCACCTGGCCCGCTGTGATCGGCTGGCCCAGCCCAGTGCACTGGATCCTGTTCGCGGTAGCGCTGGTATGCGGGATACGGATCTGCGTGAGAGCCTGGGGCGAATGGGCTGAACGGTGGAAGGGCTGGAGCGCTTCCGGTCGAGAGAGTCATAGTGATAGAGTTTTGCTAAGGCTGAACAAAATAGTGATGAGGGAATCTGAACTCACCAAAAAATCTTCCACTCTCCATCGCAGAAAAGCCCATGGCCCTGCAGACTGATACGCTCGTCGTCAGGCTGAGGGTTCTTGAGCCCGGCGACCTGGTGAATACGGAGGCCGGAGTGCAAGACCATCGTTCCAACTTCGTATGGAATGTAATCTTTCTTCGCCGTCTTCAGCTCCTCCTTGGCCTTCTGGAGATCGTAGTTAGGGGGATTGAGATTCGGATTCCAGCTGGCCTCGGCCTCCCAAACGTTGAGTCCCCCGCCAGAACTCGGCAGCTTGATAGCCATGGTATAGGCAAGCGGATTGGCGAAATCGACGTCCTGAAACCCGCTCCAATCGAGAAACGTGTACTGCACGTCGCTGTGGATCATCCCGTCCTTTGTGAAACCCGGGTGCGAGCCAAAGATCTGAAATCCCGGCAGCGCAAATGGTTCATGAAAGTTGGCAGGGGCTCCCAGTGCTTCGGAAAGAGCCGACAACAAGCGATCAAGCACCCATTGAAACTGGTCCTTTATCACCGGATTATTCTCTTTTGCCATCGCGTAGTATTCGGCTCCGCCCTCGGCGGATTTCATCTCTGGAAAAGTGCTCGCAGCCCCCAACGTGTAGTAGGGAATGTCCGGCCCTCGACGCGGAATCCATTTCTCCCGCAAGTCGTGAAGGTCTGCATTCGCACGCTGACACTCGTCAGCTGACAGCATCTTCATTTCCTTAAGCCAATCGTCGCTCATATCTGCACCTCCCCGCGTTTTCCGACTGTGTACAAAGATATGGTCGGAAGGGAGGGCCTATCGGACGAATACAAACAGTGACAATGAATAGGATACCACATGAAGAAGCAATAAAAAGAGAGACGGCCTCTGTAAAGCCAAATCGCGAAGCACAACAGGCACAACCTTATGAGGGAGGTGCGCGGCTTGGTAGTGGCCCTTCCTGATCGCTCCTTAAGGCGTTGAGGAGGCTATTTCTTTTTCCGGAAAAGCTTGGACGTCCAGTATGAGAAAGCCTCTTTCACCTGATAGACGAGGCCTCCCTGCTCGGCCTCTCGAATTTGATCCATAATCTCATCTTTCTTCGCCTGGGCAGCAGGTTCAGGCGCTGCCTCCTTGGACTTGGATTCGTCGTTCCTCTTCGGAGCCTTGTCCTGTTCTCCCGTCCGTCCCAACCAGTATTTCATCGCATACACGATTGAGCCAAAGAAGCTCTGGCCGGAGTCGTCCACAGCCTCTTCAGAAGCTGTTGATGTCGGAGTCACAGTTGCCTCTTTCTTTGCTGTCTGGGCGACCGCCTTGGCAGGCACTTCGACCGGCGGCTGCTCTGCTGCTTTGTGTGCAACTGCCGCATCCGCTTTTACCCTGGCTTCTTCCTCTGCTTGTGCTGCTGCTTTTGCCTCCTCTTTGGCTTTTGCAGCAGCTTGCGCCTTTGCGAATTCTTCTGCTTCAGCTATGGCTATTGCCCGCGCTTTTTCTTCCGCTTCTGCGACTCTAGCAGCGGCCTCCCGCCCGGCCTGCGCCGCCTCGGCTGCTGCTTTTGCTCGCGCTTCTTCCTCTGCTGCAGCCTGTGCGGCCTCTTCGGCCCGGGCCTGTTCAGCGGCTGCTTTTGCCTGCGCTTCTTGTTCTGCCTTAGCAGCAGCGGCAGCCTGTGCCTTCGCCTCTTCCTCAGCTTTCGCCTGTTCGGCAGCGGCCTTCGCCCTCGCCTCCGCTTCAGCCTGCGCTTTTGCGGCAGCGGCTTTCGCCCGTGCATCTTCGGCCGCCTTGGCAGCGGCGGCGGCTGCCTGTGCTTTAGCGGCCGCTGCAGCTTTGGCCAGCGCTGCGGTGTCGGCTTGGTCTTCGGGAGCGTCACCAGTCTCAGATTCTGGAGGAATGACGGGGAGCGGGGGCATCGAGAAACCTGACGATTTCGCCCTGGATACCACAGGAGTTCCTGAAGGATCAGGTATGGACTCGAGCGCCTTGATCGCCGTCTCGCGATCCCCCAGCTCGAACACTTTCAGCTTGGTAAAACCACTTACCCGGAAAACCTCAATCACCTCCTCACTTGCACCGATGACAAATAGCTTGCTACCGTGTCGGCTAAGGCGCTTTGCAAGACTAAGTATCGACCTCAGCACCGGGCTGCTGATGAAGGTTACGCCCTCAAAATCGAGAATCACTTTGTTGCGAACGGCCTCGTTTACAGCCTCGCGCAAATTTGCTTCGAACTCGGCTGAGGCATCGAAGGCCAGCCGCCCACCCACTGAGATG
This sequence comes from Verrucomicrobiia bacterium, assembly GCA_020439995.1. Classification (GTDB taxonomy): domain Bacteria; phylum Verrucomicrobiota; class Verrucomicrobiia; order Verrucomicrobiales; family DEV007; genus JAGROY01. The sequence goes on along the minus strand of JAGROY010000017.1, from coordinate 25,843 downwards.
ATGTCGATCGCCCCGATCTGTTCCAATTTAAAGTTCATTCCAAGCGAAAGATTTGCACTGTTAAGAATCAGTCGATGGGAGTGGGGGAAGCGAAGACTCCCGTGGCTCCGGTGCCCCGGCACCGGATGGTGATGGCGAACTGTTGAGCGCCTGGATCGCCCCTTCCCGATCGCTCAATTCAAAGACCCCAAGGCTGATAAAGCCGCTGACCCGGAAAACTTCCAGCACGTCATCAGTCGCTCCTACGAGAAACAATCGTCCCTGCTGCCTCTTCAACCGCTTCGCCAGAGTGAGGATGGAACGCAATACCGGACTGCTCACAAAACTGACACTCGAAATTTCGAGAATCACCTTGCAATGGGTGGATTCGCTAAGCGCGGAACGTAGGCTCGCATCAAACTGGGCCGAAGCATCGAAAGCGAGCCGTCCAGCAACTGTTATCAAATCAATGTCCCCGATTTGTTCCAATGTTAGATTCATCATGCGTAGTCAGTCAATGCCTGGGTCGATGGTTATAATTTCGCTGGAGCGCTCTTCGTCATTATATTGCAGTTCCAGCCATTCACAACACTGTGAGATGCCGAATCCATCATTTGGCGGACCATGAAGAGCCCGCGCCCTCCAATTGCCACTTCCTCAAGGTCATCCTCTTCTGTCTCGTGCCCGAGATTCGGAGCTAGCTGTGCCGCCCATGGGTCGAATGCTGGTGAATTATCCTCGAGCGTGATCTGCAACCCGTGCACGGGATGATAGTAAAGGTCGAGAATGATGCGGAAACCTTTCTCACCGGCAAATTTGATGACATTGGAGACAAGTTCATCAAACGATAGCTTCACGGCCAGTCCGTGCGCCGCAGGCATTCGCCGACAGGCCTCTGAGCTTTCAAACTCTTCATAGAAGCGTTCGAGTTCGCTGTAAGATGCGGTCATTTCGAAATGAAACGTATCCTCTTTCTTCACATCACTGGGTTTCATTCCGGGAATCGCACACGCAACATTGTAAAGTCATCTTGAAGCTCACCACCTTCCAGCACTTGCTGGGCGCGGTCATAAAGGTATTCCACCTCGCCATTTTCCATAGATCCGGTAGATCGAACGGCAGCGACAAACTGCTCATACGGCCACGGCGCGCCGTCGGGACGCTCAAGTTCGAAAGCCCCATCTGACAACACGTAAAGTTTTGCCCCGGGCGGCACATTGACGGCGGCGTTTTCGTATTCAAAATCGTCGATGTGACCGATGATCAATCCATCCGTGCTCAGCTCAGTGCATTGGTTCGCCCGGCTGGGATCGATCAGTAGAGCGGGCGGATGGCCGGCGCTCGCATAACAAAGTTGACGGGATGACCGGTAGTAGATTCCGTACCAGATTGTGAACGTCATGTCGTTCTGAGTTTCCATCTGGAACCCCCTGTTGAGCCCAGCCAGGACAGCTGCCGGATTGCCAAAGTCGGTGTCTGGCAAAATCTGGGCACGCACTGAGTTCATGGCGGATATCGACAGCAACGCTGCCCCGGTGCCGTGCCCGACCACGTCGAGCAAGTAAATGGCGAAGCGATCCTCATCGACCCAGTGATAGCCGAATGCATCGCCGCCCAGCTGTGCAGATGGCTTCAGCATCCAGCGCAGATCTATCTCCCCAGTCAATGGGGGTGGCAGAATTTGTCGAACATAGTACTCGGCGTCCGCCAGCTCTTTGGCCATTTGCTCCTCCCGCATTCGCAGCTGCCTGAGGGTCGCCTGGTGCGAAATAGAGGCAGCCGCTGAAAGGCATAAACTTGCCACCATGAGAGCACTCAGCCGCGCCTCCTCACTCAGCTCGCCCGTCCATTCGTTCCACTCAAAAGCGACAATGCCAGTCATCGTGCCCTGAAGGAGGGGCACGCTCAAGATGGCCTTCGATGCGTGAGCGGCAAAACCCAGGTCGCGGAGAACAGTCATCGCTGGACTTTCATCGCCCTCGAATGCGGAATGCGACTCTTCCAGCAGGCGATCGAAATAGGAGCGGCAAAAGCCGGGCTGTATCCTGATTACTTCATCTTCCTGCGGCTTGCCACGGCACACAGAAATCGAGCGTTTCGCCAGGGAATCTCTGGAGTCGATCAGCCAGATCGAAACCTTATCGCAGCGCAAGACGTCGAGTCCATTTTCGGCAATTGTTTGAAAACAGATTTTCAAGTCTGCCCCCTGAAAGTCGGGGCTGAGGTAGGTTTCGCTGAGCAGCTTCAGTCCAGCAAGTGATTGCCCTTTGTCTGGCTCTGCCAAGGCGGAAACAATCAGCTGCCCACCGCTGCGAAGCATCCAGAGCGTAAGCAATCCGACCACCGTGCCCGACGCAGAATCGACTATCCGCAGACCTGACTCGCTCCGGGACACCCCTTCCTTCAGCTGGCTGATGCAGCCCTTGAGCAGCATTTCATCTTCACGATGAAACGACAGGCATAGCGACTCTACTGTTGATGGAACCTCTTCCGATTGAAACAATCTGGCTGCCTCAGCATTGCTCCAGATGCAATAATCCATCGCGTCAAACACCATGACACACCCAGGCATTTGATCCAGAATTCCTGGCGAGCCTCCTGCTGTATTTGCGTTCGACGCGAACTCGGCCTCCCCTGATTGACCATGCGAAAATCCATCTGCAGAGAATCCAGGGGATGCCCAGCCCGACCCAACACTCGCTCCTACGTCACCCATGTAGAGATCCTGCTCTTGAGTCAGCAAGGTGAACTGCACTTCCTCAACAGTAATCACGCTCTGCGGCCCAAGCGAATACAGCTGCCCTGGCAGCATTTCTGCCTCATTGATCCAGGTCAAATTGCGCGCGGTGGGGCACAACTCCACGAACCACTCATCGTTTATATAGCGCACTGCGACATGACGTCGGGAGAGCACTCGCTCCCCCCGGAAAAACTCAAGAGCAACAGTACCTTCCCGTCCAATGATGTCGCCGTCGGAACACTCCCAGGATTGCCCGTGAATACTAAGGAACAATCGAGTTCTGTTTTTTCCCAGAGAAGTGTCCATTCTTGGCGACTGAGCAGCCTTAGAAAGCCGGTCTATCCGAGTACCTCGATTGTTTCACACTCTGAGCATTGATCGTTCCGAATGTATCCCGGTTGTAGTTGTGCTTATCAGAGTAAACTTCTGCAGTTCCATCGACGATCACATTGCCACCCGGATCAACCTCCACTGTCTTACCGGCCAGCTGCGCCAGCTGGGTTTTGAGATTCACGTTGTTTCGAAACCGCAGGGTGGATGCGCCTTCCGCATAGAGGCGGAGCAAGGAGTCCGCATCGATGGTACTGTTATCGATAAGGATCGCGTCATGACCACCGGAGTTAAACGCACGCGCTTTCACCAGATCGGCGAACAGGCTGCTGTCCTTCACGCTGATCATGGCGTCCATTGTGGGATCCCTTGTATCAAGCAAAAGGGTCTTGCCCGCCTGAAGCTTCGATCCATCCACGCTGATGTTACCACCGGAGCTGTTCAACGTAGTCGCTGCCCCCTGAGCCAGAGCCAGGAGTTGGCTGGAGTTTTGAATCCGAATGGTAATGGGAGAGCCAGTGTCACTTTGCAGCTGCACATCTCCAGCACTACTGCTCAGGACAGATCCATCGACATTGATCACCTCAGCGGCACGGACGTCGATACCCCCGTTGCCACTGAGACTGTCAGGAGCACTGACGATCGAGGAATCCTCAATCGTCACCGATCTGCCGGAGAGCGAGAACGCACTGCCGATTAACTGACTCATCGCGGCCACGCGGAGAGTGTCGCGGGCTTGCAGGCCTGTGCGGGACGCATTGACGGTTGCCCCTTCGAGGGAAATATCGGTGCTTCCCGATCCCTGAGTTACATTCACCAGATCGAGAGTCGATGAGGCTAGCGCCGCATTGGTGACACTCAGCGCCCCGCCGGCCAACTGTTCCAGCCGCAGGGCCGGAGCTTCGAGCAATGACATGTGAGTGTCTCCAGCAGTGCTCAAAGTTGAAATAGCTGCACCGTCTTCCAAGGAAATACGCCCCCGCGAAGACAATATCAACTGACCATCGCCCGAGCGAAATGTTCCTTCTGCCACATCAAATGCACCGCGAACCGCGAGGTCTCCCTCGGTAGAAAATCCAACCCTCTCGAAGTCCGTTCCAATACCAGTGAGCGTTGGCGTTTGTTCGAAGACCAGGTCTGGGCTTTCGTCCGGGTTGTTCTCGACGAGGAATAGCCACTCCTTTGGCTGCTGGATTCCGTCGCCCGTAACCTCCGCAGGCAGGCTGCCACCACGGATCGTACGTACGCTTGTGGGTGAGAAAATCGTTGAATCATCAACGTAGTAGGGAGCCGATCCAGGCCTGTTGCGAGGATCAGAAACTGGAGTTGGCTCTGGGGTACCCTCGCCACCGGCATCCGGAACTGGCGCTGCATCAACCACCTCGTCACGCTGGCGTTCAATTCCCCTTTCAATTTCTTCAGACACCTGCAAGCCATCTCCTGTGATCACAAGATTCGTCGGCTCCACGGCACCGCGGGCGACAAGTGATTCCTGACGAGCGACAACCAGATCAATCCTCCCCTGCCAGGGGATAGCGGGAAACATCGCACTGAACAAAACCGCCGTATCAATGAGGCGGCGTACATCGATCTCAACAGGCTCAGGAAGACGCTTGTCCGATGGATTGATGATAAGCATCTGGCCTGATGTGATTGTCACAGACTCTCCAAAGGTAGCCTTCAACTTAACGGTCACCGTCCCTTCAATACAGACGATCTTGAGGAACTCCTGCGGACGGTAGGAAACCTGCATCGTTCCTTTGACTCTGCTGCGAGCTTCCTCTGTATGCACTGTAGCGGAAGTGGAACCGAGCCCCTTACTCTTGTCAGTGCTTACCAGCATGATCCCCTGCTTTAGATCGAGATCGTTTCGATTCTCACGAAGAAACAAGTCCGTCTTGGAACCGGCGCGAAACAACGCGTTCTCCGATGAAAACTGAACGTAAGACTGGTCGCCAGTGGATATCGTATTTGAGCTGTTCAGAGCTGCTCCGGGACGGGCAGCATTGGTTGATCCATCGACTTGCACCTGCTTCTCGGCAAAATCGATCGTCTCGCTGGCGGCTCTGGGACTGTAGGCGATGGCCATGCCTCCGACCAGCACGGTCGCTAGTACCTGCTGGAGTGAACTGTTTCGGCGCTTCGTCATGACTATGGGTATCGGTGTTACTGAAAAGGAAAACTAGAACGAGACCTGGAGGCTGAGCCCTCCTCCCGCTGAAAAATTGCTGTAATCGAACTGACCGCGATTCGATTGATTCTCGGTAAGTGAAAGGCTGGCTTTCAGAATCGCCCAGTCGGTGACTTTGTACGCCGCACTCAGCGAAAAGATGTTATTCCAGTCGTTGCGACCACCGCTCTCCTGGTAGTCGTAGTAGGCACCGCGGTATTGCAGGCTGGTGCTCAACTGCGATGTCCACTTGATCTGGTATCCCGCATAGAAAGCGTATTCATTGCGCTTCGTTACCGATGGATCAGAATCAAAAGCGAACTGGCTGACCAGCCCGACATATGCCTGGTGTCCCCGCCGGATTTGCAGACTTCTCTGGGCACCGAGCGAGAGTGAATGTTCTTCATAAAACCGCTCGCCGAATCCGCTCTCCGTCATTTGCTGATACTGGTAGCGGGAGAATAGCGTCGTATCACGCTTGGCCCAGCCCCAGCGATCACCTGCAGTGTAAGGAAGAATGTAGAGCACCCCCGCATCCACCTGAAGGAGATCGAAGTCGAGCGCGTCGGTCTCGTCGTAGCTGAAATTGTGGTAGCGAAGGCCGATATCACCAAAAAGATTCCCTTTGAGATGCGGTGTGTAACCAAGATCCAATCCGGCACGGAAGTAAGTATCATCGATCTCATTGGAGTTCGAGAGTGCGACATTGTCGGTATAGAAGCCACCAAAATCGGCCCGGATGCTCCATGGCTCCCAGTTGGAACGTCGGTAGAGAATCGCCTGCTCACCGAATTCTCCACTGTCACCATCCAGCGAGAGCGAACTCGACTTGCCACCGCCATCGCCGCTCACCGGTTGCTTGGCTTCACCGAAGTCAAACGATGTCGCATTTCTACCAGTATCAATCCTCGAGTCCTGCGCGTGCACTGCCAGTGCAGACATCCACGCGACTAGAGTTCCCAGAACGAAGTGCTTCATAGGATAGGATCGTTTCAATTGGAGATATGGCCTGATGTTCAAAATTCGTGGAGTAAGATGACGTTCCATTACTGCGCCTGTTCAACAATACGGTAAAAGCGGGTGGAAATCCCAGAAGGGATCGATCTGTCACGGAAGGAGGTCGTGGGTCCTGTGGAGTAGACATTGGTAGCCACATCCGACCACTTCCGCATGTCGCTAGATTTCTGCACTGAGTAGATGCGGTCGGGTTGCGACTGCCAGTTGATTGTCGCACCAGCGAAATCGACTTCCACCGACAGGATCGCCGCAGGATCTGAAGGCAGGCTTGAGAAACCTGCAGTGGCCGGCCCGTCGTTCAGAAGACCGATGCCCAAATGATCGCGGTGCACAGCCACGGCATCCGCATTTGGAAGAGCAGTGACCAGTGACCCCGCCCACATCGCTGTTGCCCGCCCGAAGTCACCGTCCGGATTTCCGGAAGGATCGGTGAGCGTTGTCAAAAGCTGCCAGCCATCCGGGTTCTCCATCCGGGCGAAAACGAACACGGAACTGGATCCGGTCGCACCCACGGCGATCAAATCACCCGACACCGCAACACTTCTGCCGAACAAACCATCCGTAACCGGAACGGGTGGCTGCAGACTCGCGGCGAGTCCCCATGCATCAGCGCCGCCGGTGTTTCTCGTGAAAACACCGACACTACCAGAATCACCAGACCCAGCTTTGAATGCAGAAACCACAGCAACCTCTGATTCGATCGCCACTGCGTATCCAAATGATGAGTGAGCCTCAAGCGCTGAAGGGTCCATACGCTTGCGCAGCCCCCAGGCACCGGCGCCACCCAGATCACGCTCGTAGAGGAATGCAGCGCCTGTATCGATCAAGTCACCGGCGTCATCATCGCGGGCACCTACCAGCACCCGGCCATCGTCCATAGCAAGGGCCGAACCGAACGACTGCGTGTCTGCTGTTAGTTTTTTTTCAAAGCCCCAGCTGTCCTGCCCACCGGAGTCCCGACTGAAAATGTAGACCGCACCGTCGTCGTCCGGGTAATCGCCTACGTCATGGAAGCGAGCAGCGACGGTCGCGCTGTCGCCGGACACCGCCACGGCAGAACCGAAGTTGTCATTTGCGATCGAATCTCCGGGAGCCAGCTGACGGATCAATCCCCACTGGTCAACTCCGCCCTGGTTCCGACCAAAAAGATAGGCGCTGCCGGAATCGAGCCCCGTGCGATCCGCCTGCGGCGCACCGACTACCAGAAGATTTCCATTGAGCGCAAGGGATTCACCAAACCCGTCACCGTCAACTCCATCCGCCGCGATCAGCGTTGCAGCAAGCACCCAGTCGTAGCCGGATGCGATGCTGCGCTCGTAGAGAAAGACTGCGCCTTTCGCCACTCCACCGTCCTGATGAAGCGGAGATCCCACGGCCATGGTATCGCCATCGAGAGCGACCGATGCGCCGAAGTAAGTCGCTCCGCTCGCAGGGTTCAAGACTTCATCGCGCACCGAAAAACGTGTTCCGTCGCCCTGCATCGTCGCGTTCACCACATCCGTGGCCTCAAGCACGAATGCCTCCACCGACTCATCGAGGTCATCGAGAATCACGTTCACAGGGACGGATTTCTCGGTCTCGCCAGGCAGGAAGACGAGCGTTTGAGTGACCGCTTCATAGTCAATTCCAGCCTTGGCTGAACCATCGACAGTCCGCACATCGACGATCACAGTGTGGGTAGTCGGCTCACTCAGAAGAACTGCAAAAGCTGCTGCAGCCACACCCGTGCCTTGATCACCTCTTTCGATGTCCGTGAACTTCACTTCCGGAAGCAAACCACCGACAGACAGCCGCATTCCGTTTGCACTGGATTCCACACTACCAAATCCAGCGAACGGAGCATCGGACAGATCACTCGTCGGAAGAGTCAGGGTATCGCCCACTCCATTGCCGCTGGTGGCAGGGAAGATCCAGGCATTGCCACCCGAACCAAACACACCATACGCGGTAGACTGCTCGGGTGTGGGAGCATTGTAGATTCGAAGGAAAATCGCTTTTCCTGTGAAAGTTGAAGCATCGGAAAAAGTTCCTGTCACCTGCCCGGCGATGAGCCCACCATCTGCACCCGCAGAGGTGACGGTCATTTCGCCAAACACGACGAAGCTGGAAATGTCCGCCGGATCGAGAAGTGCCCCAACCTGAATCAGGTCACCGTCTGCAAGCGGAGTCGACTTGTCGGGCTCGAGCACCACTGAGGGAACGGAGCCGGCTTCAAACACGAGAGTTGCGCCGCGTCCGCCATCATCGTCACTGATCACGCCGTCACCAATTGCGTCGCCAACTGTCGCGTTTGACGCAGCAGAGATGCTCACGGTGAAATCTTCGATGAACTCACGATCTGCATCGTTTAGAATCGAAACGGAAAATGTCGCTGATGTAGCACCTGGCGCAATCGTCACCGTGCTGCTCTGCGCGGTGAAATCTGCGCCCGCCAGCGCAGTGCCGGCAACCGTCGACAGATCGACACCCACAGAACGCCCGCTGACGGCTGACAAAGTGACAGCAAAACTGGCGATTACTCCCGTTCCTTCCGTCACGTCAGCATCTCCAACCGAAACGACCGGAGCATCGTCGTTGTCCAGTATGCTTCCGGTACCCGTCGCCTGTCCGATCACTGCATTGACCGGAGCACTAAGCGTCAGCGTAAACGTCTCACTGTCGTCCTCGTCTAGAGCATCATCGAGAATAGGCACCGAGATGGTCGCCGGGCCACTGATGTCGACCGGAATTTGGAGCGTTCCGCTGGTGGCCGTGTAATCACTTCCAGCCGTCGCTGTGCCATCGCTCGTCGCAAAGTCCACGCTGATGACGGAATCAGTGGCACCCGTAACGGTCACTTCGAAGACTACAGCTGATCCATTCTCGGCGATTTCTACATTGCCGATCACTAGAGATGCCGGTGCGTCATTGTCGGTGATGGTTCCCGTTCCAGTGCCTGCGCCGCTTGCGATGGCAAGATTGACCGGAGCGCTGAGCGTCAGATTAAATGTCTCGGCGTCGGCTTCGTCCTGCACGTCATCGATGATCGGAACCGAAACCGTCGCGCTATTCACGCCTGCAGCAAAGGTCGCGATACCACTGGTTGTAGTGTAGTCACTACCAGCGAGCGCAGTTCCATCGGATGTTGCGTAGGCAACGGTTCGGGTGAGATCGCTTGATCCAACGACCGTCAAAGTGAACACAGCCGAACCTGCATTTTCAGCAACAGTGACACTGTCCACCGACACCACTCCAGGAGCGTCGTTGTCCGTGATAGTGGCCGTGGCAATGTCAACTCCACTTTCGATCGTCAGCCCGACCGGTGCACTGAGAACCAGATCAAACGTTTCGGTGTCCGACTCATCAAGCTCATCGTCGGTGATTGGAACGTTCACTGTTACGCTGTTGACTCCAGCTTCGAAAGTGGCCGTACCACTCGTCGCCGTGTAGTCACTTCCAGCAAGCGCAGTTCCATTCATCGTCGCGTACGCAACGCTGCGCTGCACATCACTGGCACCGCTCACGGAAATCACAAACGACGCCTGCCCGGCATTCTCAGCGACCGTCACATCCGCTACCGACACCGTGCCGGGCGAATCATTATCGGTGATCGATCCAGTGGCGGTACCGTCAGCAAGTGTGACGTTCACAGGATTCATCAGCGTCAATGTAAGGGTCTCCAGATCCGCCTCATCGAGTAAGTCATCGATAACCTGAACCGGGATAGACAAAGTCGTCGTGCCAGCGGGAATGGACAGCGTTCCGCTCGCTGCGGTGTAGTCACTGCCTGCAAGTGCCGTTCCATTGGACGTCGCATAGGACACGGATCCAGCCTGAACTGAAGTTCCGGCAATGGACACGACGAATACCAATCCAGCACTGCCTTCCGCGGCAGTAGCGTCCGCAATCGATACGGCGGGCGGAAGATCATCATCAGTGATCGTTGCCGTGCCTGAAGCATCAGCAATGGTCAAATTCACCGGGGTGCTCAGTGTGAGCGTGAAGGTTTCCGTGTCCGGCTCATCGATTTGATCGTTCAAGACAGGCACCGATACCGTAACAGAATCGGTACCCACTGCGAAAGTCGCGATACCGTTCGTAGTCGTGTAGTCGCTACCTGCGACCGCCGTGCCATCGGCAGTCGTGTAAGAAACACTTCTCTCCAGAGCACTCGCTCCAGTCACGGTCAGCTGGAAATTTGCCGTTTGGCCGTTCTCAGCAATTTGAACATCGCTCACTGAAACTGTCGGGGAATCATCGTCGTCTGTGATCGTCGCGGTGCCAGTATCTTCTCCGCTCACAATGGTCAGATCCTGTGAACCTGTCAGGATGAGTGAGAACGTCTCTGTGTCCGATTCGTGAACTGCGTCATCGATTAAACCTACCAATACTGTTGTGGTAGTGGCGCCCGCTGGAATGGTAGCCGTTCCGCTTGCAGCGGCGTAATCACTGCCAGCGATTGCAGTACCATCGACCGTCTCATAGGTAACCGTCCTCGCCAAGGCGCTTTCGCCACTAACCGTCAGCACGAACTCGGCACCATCACTACCTTCGATTGCCGTTACGTCTCCAACCATGACCGTGGATAAGCCCTCGTCGTCGGTGATTGTTCCTGTCGCGGTGGCATCAGAGAGAGTAGCATTCAGAGGATTTCTTAGCGTCAAAGTAAAGGTCTCAGCGCTCGCTTCACTCACGGTGTCATCAAGGATTGTCACAGGAATCGTAACGCTTGCCGCTCCAGCAGGAACTGGCACCGTTCCGGTGGTCGCCGTGTAATCACTGCCCGCAGTCGCAGTTCCATTGGAAGTTGCAAAATCAACGCTCCCGGCAAACGCGCTTTCGCCAGTCACCGTTACCACAAAAGAAGCAACGCCCGCGCCTTCCGCTACCGTCACATCGTCTACTGCAAGTGTCGGCGGATCATCGTTGTCCGTGATCGTTCCTGTGGCCACTGCATCGGCAATAGTAACATTGACAGGATTGCTGAGCGTTAACGTAAACGTCTCGCTGTCCGCCTCATCGATCAAGTCATTGAGAACAGGCACAGAGATTTCAAGTGTGAGCGCGCCCGCCGGAATCGCAAGAGTTCCGCTCGTTGTGGTGTAGTCACTGCCTGCCGCTGCAGTTCCATCCGCAACTACAAAATCGACACTACCCGCCACTGCACTCTGCCCGACCAGCGAGACCACGAATTGCGCATTTCCTCCTCCTTCATCTACTACTGCATCTGCGACAGCAACTGCGGGCGGCAGGTCGTTGTCTGTAATCGAACCAGTTCCAGATCCATCAGCGATTGTCATTCCTATCGGATTGGACAGATCCAGAGTGAAAGTCTCTACGTTCGACTCATCGAGAACATCGTCGGCGATCGGCACGTTCACCGTCACGGTTGAAATTCCAGACTCGAAAGTGGCTGTGCCACTGGTCGCGGTGAAGTCACTACCCGCGCTGGCCGTCCCATCAGTGGTGGTGTAGTTCACCGTTGCAATTGCCGCGCTACTTCCTGCAAGCGTCAGCACGAATGCTGCAGTCGCCCCGTCTTCTGCCACTTGGACATCACTCACGGAAACCGCAGGCAGAGCATCGTCGTCAGTGATTGTTGCCACGCCCGTATCATCGGCGATCGTCACATTTACGGGCGCACTTAACATAACCGAGAAGCTCTCGGTTGTGGCTTCTGCCAAAGTATCGTCGAGGATCGTCATATCGATCGTAGCACTCGTATCCCCAGCAGGAATCGTCACCGTCCCACTGTTCGCCACATAGTCACTTCCCGCGACGGCTGAGCCGTCCACTGTCGCAAAATTCACACTGCGGCCAAGATCACTGTCGCCAGCAAGTGTCAGTGTAAACGTCACGGCACCTCCGCCTTCTGCCACGCTAACGTCGTCGATAGAGACAGCGGAAGGAACGTCGTTATCGGTAATAGTGGCAACTGCCACGTTCGCTAGATCATTCAGGGCGAGGTTCGTACCGTTGCTAAGGGCGAGCGTAAAGGTCTCATCCAACTCGTCGAATAAATCATCATTGATTAAAACCGAAGCAACGACGGTGGCAGAGCCCGCTGGAATTGAGATTGTTGCACTCCGAGTTGTGTAATCCAATCCTGCTTCCGCAGTTCCGTCGGCGGTAGCAACGTCCACCGTTCCTGAAAACGCGCTCTCGCCGGTTACTGTCAAAACGAAATCGACCTGCCCTGCCCCTTCTGAAACAGTGATATCGTCTACCCTCACGACCGGCAGAGAGTCGTCATTCTCAATGGTAAGCGTCGCCGACGGGTTCGTCGTCCCCACAGCCCCCCCGCCAATTATTGAGCTGAACGAAAGCGCTACGGTTTCGTCCGATTCGAAAATGGCGTCGTCGACAATCGGAAAATCTACTAAGGCGATCGACTGGCCCGCAGCAAATGTCACCAGAATCAAGTCATTGGAATAGTCCTCCGCGAGAGAAGCCGGATTAATACTCCCCGAACTCAGCACGACTTCAATCGACCCAGCTGCATCGATACAGCCCGAGCGAACGACAGTGATGGCACCCACTCCATCGTCATCTTCAACCAGCGTGTAGGCATCGGTCGAAAAATCGTAAACTGCTTCTTCCGCTGGAATGAAGTACGCCGCCCCAGCAGAAAATGGCGTCGACATCCCGTCTGTCGCATCAACATCACTTACTGCACCCACCACGAGTTCGTCGTCCGTGAGTGCCAGGCCACCCTCACCAAAATAATTGTCGTTGGAACCGTCTGGAAGCAAATCGGGTTGGGTAAAGATATCGACCCGTCCCCAGTTTCCCGCCCCTCCTTCATTTTCCTCATGCAGAAAGACATAGTCTGATGGAGGGCTGCTATTCGACAAAGTATAAGCGTAGATCGCCAGCGATGTTCCATTCAACGCCAAATTGACGCCGAAAGATTCCGTCTGGCTTGGCGCTGGGATCACCACAACATCCTGCCAAGTCCCGTTGATATCCTCTGAAAACAGAATAACCGAGTCGAAACCGACACCTTCATCTCCGGCGCCGACCGCGATCAGGTTTTCATTAACGTCCAGTTCGACGACTTGTCCGATGGTTTCCGAAACACTGGATGGTAAAAGCTCTTGTCCAGACCAAAGCTTCTGCTCATCGAAAACGTAAGCGAGAGTTCCCGGCCCTCTAGTCCCGACCGCCACTGCAAGGACATCCGACGAAAGCGCGTCCTTTGCATCAATGGCAACATCAGAGCCGAACCCCGCCACCTGAACGGACGGAGTCAGCGTCGTGGCGAGGCCCCAGTTGCCCACTCCGCCCTGATTCTCCTTGTAAACGAACACAGATCCGCCGCTACTGGTGGGAGCACCCACCGCTATTGCTGCACCTACCACGGAGTGGTCGACGATCGCCACCGATCTCCCGTAACTCCCGATATTCGGGCCGGAATTTGGGACTGACTGCTTGTCGATCGCAATCCAAGCATTGGCCTGGTTCAAGCGATAAATGTAGTGGGCACCCCCGGCGTCCCCACCATCACCTGAGCTTCCTATTACTAATAAGTCGCCATCGATGTCCAGAGACTCGCCAAAGCCACCGTTACCAAAGCCGGTAATCGTCGTAAAACTCTGCTTCTGACTCCAGATTCCATCAACGCTCTTATTAAACATGTATACCCTGCCGTCACTGCTCCCGTCCGTCTTTCCAGGCGCACTGATCGCTGCCCAGTCACCGGAAACGGCAATCGCATGACCAAAGTAGTCATCATCATTTGTGTCGTCACCGAATTGCTTGTCGGCCATGTCAGCGGCGAAGCAGGGATCGATCGTCAGCGGGTACACCGCACCGGCGTCGGCGACCATGATGTCGATTCCACTGTCGCCCGATTCGGGCAGCTCAAACCATGCTTGCACAGAAGCGCCAGTTGCATCAAACGCCTTTAGATTCTGGTAGCGAAGGGCCACGGGGCCCGCTTTTGATTCCGCAACTTGATGAAAAGCGATGTTCCTGCGATCCTCGGTAATTCGCGGCAGCAGGTCAGACTCCACTTCGAGACGCATTTTCAGCGGCATACCCTTTTCACGGGATTCACCATCGGGCACCATAGTGAGCGTCCAGCCTTGCTCAAGGCCGTGAACTCCATTCTCAAACCACTCCGTAAGCTGCACCTGGTCTACGCTTCCAGAAAATTCAACAGCATGGCCTGAAGTAGGCTTGGCTGGCTTTACCAGCCCCTCGACCGGCATAAACTCAGATCGACCGAGCCCCTTCAACTGAATCCGGCAATTCCAGCCTTCGCCTGCCAGTGATTCAACGGCAACCCCAAACGACGGGTGGAGCGATGCCTTGATCTCGCGAGTAGAGTTACTGACAGCGAGGGTGCCGTCTGCATCCACCTTTTCAAACTGATAGGCGGGAGGATTGCCTGTCACAGCCTTCCTGTCTCTGTTGATCTCTCTCGTATGATCCGTCTCGTCGTTCGTGCGAGACGGCACAAATGCCCCCCGGATAAACACTCCAAGAACACAAAAGCCGAACAGACCAATGGCCACGGCGCCGGATATTTTTTTCATAACAGATTCTCTACGATATACTTGTAAAAATTGCTCAAGAAATCGCACTAGCCGCAATGGTAACAGAAACAGTGATTCCTAGAGGGCACAATGCGAACGCCCTGCATGCAAGTCGCCAGTGAAGCCTCAAATCTCAGAAAAGGCGAGATCTTTCTAAATCCTGCCGATCCCCTCCATCGGCGTAGCCATAGATACATATCCCTCATTATCAATCATTTTCAGACAAGCCAACAGTTTGCTCCTTGACCAAGAGATCGCCCGCGAGGTATCAATCGGTCGCGCTCGATGATGCATGTGCACAGGAATTCGTCGGCGAAAACCCAGGGCCCACTGTAACCCGACACTTCATATTATGGATAAATTGCTGCCTCGAATGAATCCGTTCGTTCGTTATCTCACCGACTCCTTCTCCCTTCTAAACCACGCCCTGCAGTTGCGCGATGTCTCCCACCCTGAGATCACATCCATGTACTGCCGGGCGTCGTCGATGCATGCGATCGCTTCGCTACACTGCGTCGCCAACTCCTGCAACTGGTCCGAGGACACTTTTGGCGAGTACCACGAATCAGATCTGGTCGAGAAATTTTATCGTTATCTCGAACTCATCAAGGGTGATGGCGAAACTCTGACGGAGGTGGAACTCGCTGTACTGACGGAGTTGAAGACGATTGAAACCGTGCTGAACAATCCCTCGATGGCACAAGCCCGATCGGTGGATCACCCTGAGAAGAAGAACCTCATCGAGTTCGAGCGCACGCAGCTGAAAAAGATTTCCAGGGAAAGCACGAACTGGATTCCAGAATACGCTGGCTGTACACTGGGGCTAACCGTTGGCTTTCTTAACATGTTCATCCTGGACCACTGCGGGATGGATACGGACAAAGTGGAAGTCATCCTGGGCATTCACGCCAGCTCAGAGAGCGCCTACTCAGTCGGCTTGGAAACCTCCAGCCTTGAGCGGCTTAAAGTTGAAGAGGACAAGCTGCTCCGGGACGAAACATTCATGGAGACGATGCGATCGGAACGCTGGAAGCTTCCATCCAGCTGGTTCCGCTGTCGCCTCTTTCCAGCTCAATCAGCATAATTTTTCTGCAGGATTGCAGGGCAGCGAACCCCTGAAATCCTTGCGCCAGACACGCGAACCGTATACCGTTGCTACCATGAGTGCGAAAAAACCTTCACCAGTTGCCAGCCTTATTGTCTTAGTGTTAGTCGTCTTGCTCTTAGGGGGCATCGGAGGTGGCGGATTCTGGGCCTACAACAAGTGGATGAAGAAATCAGACAAAGGAGAGACTCCACCACCTTCCACTCCGCCTGTCGCAAAGACGGACGAAGTCACTGAGCCTGACGAAACAGGTATTGTCGTCATCGACGAGCCATCAGGAACGGTTGCCATCGACGAACCGACCGATACCGATACTCCGCCACCACCAGTAGTAGTGGACATCGACACGCCGCCAACCACCGTCGATATTGATCCCGCACCGGCTACGGACACACCGCCGCCGCCACCACCAGCAAAAGTTGATGTAAAACCCGCTGCAGAAGTCATCGAGAACGTGGCCGAACTGCCCAAGCGGGCCGAAACTCCTGGCATGGTCGGTTATGCAACCGATTCCCCGGAGGGCCAGGGACTCATTGCAGACGCCCTCAGACGCGTGGACGAGGCTCCCGACAAAACGGAGAAAGAAAAGGAACGAGCAAAGAAGATTTTGCGCGAGGCAAAAAAGATCAGTAAGGTGGCGACCGTCTATTTTCCCCACGAAGGGAACAACGTCGCGACAGCAGAGGTTGCACGTCTGGCTGAAGCCCTCAATCAGCCTGATGTCCGAGGGATGACCCGAAACAACAAAGCGATCTGTTTCGCGCTTGGATTTGCAGACAAGACCGGATCCGCTGCATACAACAAGGCCCTTTCAATGAAGCGTGCGCAATCAGTCATCTCTGAGTTAGAGAAAAAGGGATTGAAACTTTCCACGACTGCCATCGCAATTGGGCCGAGCGAGCTCGTGGACAAAGAAAACCAGGGAAAGAACCGCGCTGCTGAGGTGTGGATCGTGATTCCGTAGCCATTTTCTGGAATGGCAGAACCGGACGTTCCAGAGGTCGTGCTGGCCGGAGGGACAAACCTCAGGCGACCACTTGAGAAAGGAGTTCCGTTTCTAATAGGGCGCTCTTCGGATGCCAGCCTAAAGCTTCCCCACCCTTCCGTATCCCGGAATCACTGCGAACTGCTGTGGACGGGCGACCGAATCGTCCTGACCAATACAGAAGGCGGAGATGGAACCACGCTCAACGGGCAGCCAGTGAAGTCCCCAGTAGCAGTGCAGCCTGGCGACGAAATGGGCATCGGCATCTTGAAGATCAAGATCGCCTGGAACCACCCAGCCTCATCAGCAAAGCCAGCCAAGGCCGCCCCCCCGGAGCGGGCGCCAACAGAAAAGCCACTCAAGCTGAGCCGGCCAGAGGAACCCGAGAACGCACCCAGCAAGCCGGGAAAAGAATTCGAGGTCAAAGATGGGCTCAAGATCGGCCGGGCCGACGATTCGGATATTCTGCTGGACGGCCCCCGTGTTTCCCGGCTGCAGGCTACCATCGAAAAAACAGAGGATGAGGGATTCGTTCTCATCGACTGCGGACGTGCAGGCTCGCTGGCCAACGGCCTCCCATTCGACCGCCATCCGATGATCATCGGCGACTGTCTGCAATTCGGCATTCAGTTCTTTCGCTACACCGGCTACTCGCTGGCTCACGTTCCCAATGCCGCAGGCTGCTCGGTGGAAGGCAAAGGCATTGCAGTGGAAAAACGAAACGGCGACCGCATTGTGGAAGGGGTCGATTTCCTGGCAGCCTCCGGCCAGTTCGTGGGAATCCTGGGACCCAGTGGTGCTGGAAAGACAACTTTGCTGCGAGCTTTGTGCGGATTCGTCCCCCTGGCAGCGGGGAAGGTTTTGCTCAATGGCCACCCGCGTGACGAGATTGAGGAAATGTCAGGATTGCTCGGTTACGTTCCGCAGAATGACATCGTCCACCTTGAGCTGACGGCCCGCCAGGCATTGCAGTTCAGCGCGCGCCTCCGCCTTCCTGCACGCACCCCTGCGGCGGAAATCGAGCGCTTGATTGAGAGCCTCGCGGAACGACTCAAAATCGGTGAACATCTGGACACCCGCGCTGGCAATATGTCTGGCGGACAACTCAAACGCGTCAACGTCGGTGTAGAGCTGCTCAACCGACCAGCGCTACTTTTTCTCGACGAGCCAACATCTGGACTCGATCCCGCCTCTGAGCTGGAGTTGATGAAGCTCCTGCAGGAACTGACCTACACCGGCTGCACCGTCGTCTGCACAACGCACCTCATGGAGAATGTCTATCTAATGGACAGTATCGAAGTGGTGATGGCCCACAGGGACAAGTATAGCGGAAAAGGCTACCCAGGTAAAAGCATCTTCCGTGGCCGGTCGAAGGCTGCCAAGGAGTTCTTCGACATCAAGACTTTGACACAGCTCTACAATCAGCTCGATTCAAAGACACCGGATGAATGGCGCACGGAGTTCGCGAGATTCAATCCGTCAGGCGCCGATTCCACATTTGGCTTGAGTCGGAGATCCACTGGCCCCGAACCGCTCCCCAATGTGCAGGAACGGCGTCGACGCTGGGCACCCCCGATTCTTCTGGCACGCCAATGGGCAGTGCTCAAGTCCGACTGGAAGAATCTCCTGCTGCTCATCGCACAACCGGTGATCATTGCCATTCTCATCTCGATCGTAGGGGTCGAAGAATTCACAACAGGAAAAAAATTGTTCCTCGCCTACATCGCGATGCTCTGGTTCGGCTGCAGCAATGCCGCGCAGGAACTGGTGAGAGAAAAGGAAATCTTCCTTCGCGAACAATTCGTCGGTCTTGGTACCCACGCGTATCTGCTCTCGAAGGTATTCGGGATGTCATTGATCACCTGCTTTCAGTGCGGGCTGATCTACGGATTGCTCAAGATTCTTGGCAACGGCATGCTCGGCTCGGTGCTCTGGCAGGTTACCGGACTTCTTGCAACAGCAGTTGCGGCATCCGCGATCGGACTTGCCATTTCCGCCTGGTCGTCGACGCGCACACAGGCCGCCACCATCGTCCCCCTCTTTCTGATTCCGCAGATCCTCTTCTCTGGTTTTCTCTTTCCACTGAAGGACTGGAACGAAGCCATCATTCCTCGGATCGCCAGCCGCCTGGTTCCCAGCTTCGCTTGCCAGCGCATCATGGACACCTCCCAGCTCTGGGGCGAAGAAATCACTGTCTACACTGAAGGCCCGCCCGAAAGCCTGGAAGCACGCGAACTCCACAATCCATATGACAACCTCTCGGTCTCACTCCTGCCGTGGAAAACGTATGTCACGATGTCAGAATTCGAGTTCACCGTCGACGAATCGAATCTCTACGCAGGCGAGCCGCCACCACCGGAGTACGCCCCCACATTCAAGTGGCCGCTTGAAGAAGAATTCTCTCCCTACGCCCTCGGCGAAACCTTCAAACACTCCACCCCAGGCCTGCTCGGATTCCTCTCGCTGGCAGTGTGGACCGTCCTCAGCTACATCTTCGCCTGGTTCCTGCTCGCACGGAGGTCGGTTTGAAAAAAACCTCACGCGTAATCACCTCTTTCGACCTTCGATGAATGAACGCAGCTCATATATCTAACTACCTACATACATACATCTGGGGGTGCCCCGTTCCCTTGCAATCGTGCAACAGACTCACTTTGATTTTGCCAAGGATTACGCTAAAAACGGCAATGGAAGGGGTGAAAAATTGGCCAATTGCCTTTGACGCAACACTTTCTGAATCAACGGGTGCTCCCCCAAAAGGTTCATCGCGGAGTGATGGGAATTCGTTGATCGTCAAAGGGCGACGAGGCTGGCCAACTACCACACAGAGCGAATGCGCAACGCTCCACGACCAGCTTGAACTCTAGCTTCGGTTCTACGATCGATTAGCGATAGGAACAATCTCTTGCGGCTCTGCTGGGCCTGTATAGTCGGTCAGAGGGCGGTAGAGGCGATTGTCCTCCAACTGCTCAAGAACTTGCGCAGTCCAACCAGCGGCCCGGGAGATCGCAAAAATGGGAGTAAACAGATCTGTCGGGATTCCGAGCGAGTAGTAGACTGTAGCGGAGTAGAAATCGACGTTGGCGTTGAGGCCTTTCCGCTCGCGCATGATTTCAGCGATACGCTCGGACATTTTGATCCACTTCGGCTCCCCCAATTGCGCGGTCAACCGCACTGCCATGTGCTGCAGGTGGGGTGCACGCGGATCGAGCACTTTATAAACGCGGTGGCCGATGCCCATGATCTTTTCTTTGCGCTCAAGCTTACCCTCTACATAGGCATCGACGGCATCTTCACTTCCAATTTCTTCAAGCATCTGGATAACGCCTTCGTTCGCGCCTCCGTGCAATGGGCCTTTCAACGTTCCGATGGCAGAGGTGATCGCTGAATACATATCCGACAGCGTAGCGATGGTGACCCGAGCGCTAAAGGTGGACGCATTCATACCATGTTCGGCATGCAGAATGTAGGCTACGTCAAGGGTCTTGGCAGCCTCAAAAGTTGGCTCAACGCCATTCACAAGGTAGAGAAAATGCGCTGCCTCACTGAGGTCATCCCGCACATCGATCAGCTCCTGACCGTTGCGAGCACGATGAAAGTGGGCCACCATCAACGGGATCGTTGCGCAAATGGTCAGAGCCCGGTCTTCATTCAGCAAGCGATCCTGATTGTGTCCCCGGGTGTCGTAAAGGCCTAACATTGAGACACCCGTGCGGATAACATCCATCGGATTGGCATCCTTTGGCGCTGATTTGAGAAAATCGATAACACCCTCCGGCAGCTTGCGCCGTGAGCGCAACTGAGCAGTCAAATCGTCAAGTTCCGCCTGACTGGGCAATTTTCCGCGATGCAACAGGTGAACGACTTCTTCGAACGTGCAGTTCTCCACAAGGTCGTCAATGTTGTATCCAAGGTACATCAACTTGCCATTCTGGCCGTCGACCTTACTGAGCCGCGATTCATTCGCGACGATGCCCTCGAGTCCTTTTGCTACGGTTGCCATATTGCGTTAATAGAATGTATTGGTGCCTTTTTGGGGAAGTCTACGCTTTTTGCTTCATTGCGGCAATCAGGGTTTCACCCATCTGTGCGGGGGTTTCAGCAACGAAGATGCCCGCGTCGCGCATCGCGGCCTTTTTGGCTTCCGCTGTCCCCTGCCCGCCAGAAATGATCGCTCCAGCGTGTCCCATGCGGCGCCCCGGAGGCGCGGTCGCCCCTGCGATGAAGCCAGCGATCGGCTTTTTGCAGTTGTCTTTGACCCACGCAGCGGCCTCTTCCTCAGCAGTACCGCCGATCTCTCCGATCATAATGATTGCCTCGGTCTCAGGGTCGTCGTTGAACATTTTCAGACAGTCGAGGTGCGATGTCCCGTTAATCGGGTCACCACCGATGCCAACACAAGTGCTCTGCCCGAGCCCAGCCTGGGTCAACTGCCACACGGCCTCGTAGGTGAGCGTTCCCGAACGGGAGACCACCCCAACATTGCCACGGCGATGGATGTAGCCCGGAGCAATACCGATGCGGCACCCGCCATGAGAATCTTCACCACGGCCAGGAGTCACGAGTCCAGGGCAGTTGGGGCCGATCAGGCGGGTCTTACTACCTTCCATGGCAGCGCGGACTCTCATCATATCGATCACAGGAATGCCTTCCGTGATGCAGACCACCAAGTCGAGACCAGCATCGACACCTTCCAAAATCGCATCGGCCGCAAATGGCGGCGGAACGAAGATCGCCGATACGGTCGCCCCGGTCTCCGCCACTGCCTCTGAAACAGTGTCAAATACGGGCACCGTGTCGGCGAATTTGTGCCCGCCCTTCCCTGGGGTAACCCCGGCTACGAGCCGGGTTCCGTAGTCGAGACTCAATTGCGCATGCCGCCCACCAAAGGAACCAGTGATTCCCTGAATGAGGAGCTTAGTGTTTTCGTCAACGAGGATGGCCATATAAAAGTTTGTTAGTTTGCCAGGTTTCGGCGTTCAGTTTGAAGGGGCAGTGGTGACAAATGGGGCTAGGCTTGGATGCTTTGAACCACTTTCTGGGCGGCGTCCCCCAGGTCATCTGCGGAGATGAGGTCGACTCCAGATTCTGCCAGCGTTTTCTTGCCAGCGGCCACATTGTTGCCTTCGAGCCTGACGACCAGCGGCAATTTGAGTTCCACTTCCTTTGAAGCAGCGACGATGCCTTCAGCGATCACATTGCAGTCCATAATACCGCCGAAAATATTGACCAAAATCGCCTTCACGTTGGAGTCGCCGACGATGATTTTGAAAGCGTTTGTCACCTGCTCTTTCGACGCGCCACCCCCGACGTCCAGGAAGTTTGCCGGCTCGCCGCCATAGTGCTTGATGATGTCCATGGTCGCCATCGCGAGACCCGCGCCATTCACCAGACAGGCGATGCTGCCATCGAGCCCGATATAGTTCAGATCATACTTAGAGGCCTCAACCTCACGTGGATCCTCCTCTTCCGGGTCGCGCATTGCTTCAATGTCCGGGTGGCGGTAGAGCGCGTTGTCGTCAAAGTTGAATTTGGCATCGAGCGCCAGCACATCGCCGTCTTTGGTAACCACCAGCGGATTGATTTCGACCATCGAGCAGTCGCAGTTGATGAAAAGCTTGTAGAGCGCGCTCAGCAATTTACCAAAGGACTTGCCCTGCCCGCCGCCGAGTGCGAGCTTCGCGGCCAGCTTCCGAATCTGAAAAGCCTGCAAGCCCAGGAGCGGGTGCACCTTCTCGTTCAGGATCTTCTCCGGGGTGTGTTCCGCGACATCCTCGATATTCACTCCACCCTCGGTGCTCGCCACGATGACCGGGGCGCGGCTCTCGCGATCCATCAGAATTGCCAGATAGTATTCCTTTTCAATGTCTACGGACTGGGCGATCAGCACTTTCCGGACAAGCTTGCCATCTTCCCCAGTCTGATGAGTCACCAGCGTCTGGCCGATCATCTGACCGGCGATCTCCCCGGCCTGCTCCGGGCTTTCGACAAGATGAACCCCGCCTTTGAAGCCATTTTTAAAGGTGCCCTTACCTCGCCCGCCAGCGTGCACCTGGGCCTTGACGACCAGCTGCCCCGCTGCGCTCAATGCAGCAGCAGCAGCTTGCGCAGCTTCCACTGTATCAGCGACTTGGCCCTGGGGAGTCGGCACGCCGAATTTTTCGAAAAGATCTTTAGCCTGGTACTCGTGAATGTTCATAGGAATGCGAAAAAGCCCGAGTCCGAAGCCGGAACGGGAGCGGCAAAATAGGAACGCCCCCCTTGACCGTCAAGGGGAATCGGGAAAAGTGGCCATCTCACCGGATTTGGAGCAAAATCACCCCTAATTCGGGCAGTTTTCGCCCTTTTCAGCCCATTCTCAAGGCAAGAATCAGGCCGATAGGGCAAACAAGTCGTTGAATCTTTGGATCTCTGCTGGAACGAAGCAGGATTACCCGGCTCGTTGGATTTTGGGGAAGCTCACACTTTTCAACCACCGAATCAGAGCGTCTTATCAGACATTCTGTGCACCCATTTTCGCGTCATCAGCTCTTGAACGCGAAAAATTCATCTTCCTCAGACTACGCGCCCTTTACGTCGTCTCAGTTATTTCACTTTCCCCCTCAAGGAATACCTTACTGCTTGGTGAAAATTACCAGTAACCATATTTTTCACATTTTACGGCCACCTCAAAAGGCCGGCTCAACCATTTGCCCCCCATTGGGACTCATTCCCCTTCCGGAACCAGTTTTCGCATCATCTCGATCGCGGTCTCAACAGCAACTCCACTCTCCAACGCCTTGCGAACGGGCCCAGGAATTCCGCCCCCATGGACTTCCAGTGCTTTTTTCACGGCTAAATCGCTATCTTCTGAAGCGAGGGTTGATGCCCAGGTTTGCAACCGATCGAGCCCCTGATCAGCCGGGCCATCGATTTGCACATGTTTGGCCACGACGGTGGCGAGGGCATCCTTTTCCTCAGAATCGTCGGCAGCGATCACGTAGTCAGCCGCACGTTCAGGGGCATCCTCTGTCCAGGCCCCAACGACTGCACTCAATGCGACCGCCCTTCGCTCTGGATCTTTTTGGGCTTCCGCCCATTCGATGTGCGGCTCTGGCGCGCGCATGTTCAGCACGCGTCTTTTGGAATACTCGGAGAACGTTTTCATGCGCACCTTTGCATTCGGTATCGCATCCAGCAGCGCTTCTGCGAGAGCGGGATCGTCGTCGGCAAGATCCAGCGACAGCGCCCTCAGCCCCTCAAGTCGAGCAGCCGGGTTCGTCAATGTCAGCGCCCATTCGACCGCCGCAGCAGGATCCACGTCCGCCCAGCCTTCTGCAAAATTTGAGATCGCCCTGTTTCTCTCATACCCCGGCATGGATTCCAGAAGCGCCAGCCCGGCGGCGGGGTTGGTTCGCGCCAATCTTTCCAGAGCTGAGTTCCTCCAACTCCAGAATTCGCGAGCACTCCCATGATTCGTATCCATCCAGGCGATCGCAGCCACGGGATCCTTCGCCACCCATAGTTCGATCAAACCTTCCACAGCATGCCGGGCCGACAATGCGCAATAGTCTGCCGCCGCCTGAGGATCGACAGCTGCGAGCGCCCGCACCACTTGGGACTGAAGGTTGCGCAGCAGTCGCCCATTCAATTTCGAACGTTCCGGCAACTCCAGCAGCAATGAGGGATGAGAAGCGGCGAGCTGATCCATGATGCTGCGCAGCGCCTTTTCGATGCGATCAGGATGTGAAAGATCACAGGCCAACTGCACTGCAGCCTCCGGGTCGATGGCCACCAGTTGGCGGATGCCAAATTCAAACATGCGCTCTCTAAATGACTGGTCATGTGCGAATCGCGACTCTCGCTCCAGCCATCGGAGGAAATTGGCGGGATCAATCGTGGCCCAGCGTTCACTGGCGAGGCTTAGTACGCGGCGCTCGCTCTCGTCCAGAGGCGGATGGGAATCCAGTGCCCGGATAAAGTCGCGCAGCTCTGCGAGTGTCATTGTCTCGATGGTTTGCCATGCCTCAAGGGTAACGGCGCCAGTGACAGGATTCATCTTGTCTGAAATCTGCTGGGCAAGCGTCCGCGCGTTTGTCTCGATGACGAACTCCCCGGCCAACGCAGTGGGCCCGGCCTCTGGAAGCGTATCCGCGAGTCGTAGCCGTGGCTGCGGCAGCAGAAACCAGCCGATGGCACTGCCAGCCACGAGGCCAATCGCGATCGTGATTCTTAGCAAAAGTTTGTTCATCGGCGCTTTCCATTGGATGGGGTGGCCAACTGCCCGGCGATGGCAGCTTTTAGTGACTCTGTTAGTGAACTCTCCTCCAGGGCAGCGGAGGCGGCCTGCGGATCGCGCTGCCACCAATCGACCAGGACGGATGCAGCTTGCTCCGACTGAATGCCGGGATCACTCACGGCAAGCGACCAGGCAAATGCTCGCGCTGGATCGTCAGCGACGGCTGGGATAAGATGGACGATTGCCAGGTCTCTCGATTCTCCCTCCGGCATGTTCGCGATCCATTCGGAAGCAAAAGCTGGATCTGACTCCATAAAAAAACCTACGCCTGACGCAGCTGCGGCCTCATGCAGGAATCCCTTGGGCAGCCGGGCCACCCATTCCGTAAATTCGAGCGGCCCTTCCGACGCTAATCTCATGGCAGTGATCGAAAGTGTGCTGCGTGCCTGACTATCGGCCTCCCATGTAACCCTATCCATTTTGTTAAGCCAGGCAATGGCGAGATCGGCCACGGCTTGACCGCCAGATCTCGCCACCAATCCACGCATCGCCAATTCACTCAGCGGTGGCTCCAGAGTCCCGGCCCAGCTCACTGCTTCAGCGCGCTGAACGTCATCCATTTCCGTTCCCATGAGTGCCCTCAGTGACATCTTTTGGCGCTCAGGATCTGGCTCTGCTTCGACAAAATCCCGTGCACCCCCCCAATCTTCAGTCGCCCATTCCTTCATGGCTGTATATGCAAATCTGACACGCGTTTTTTGTATCCTCTCATAGAATCAG
>JAGROY010000490.1 GCA_020439995.1 Verrucomicrobiia bacterium | reverse complement strand
TACATCTTTTTGACCGCTCACCCAGGGCGTCCAGGGACTTTGTGGAGGTTGCGGGGAGGAGGTGGAAGAGTCCGGTTTGATCGAAGAGCCCGCTGGCGCTGAGGACGTGAAGGTGCGGGTGAAATACGAGGTAATCGCCGAATGTCTGGACACCGGCGATGGCGGCGAGATCGAGCTGAAGTCGCATCCAGTCGCGGAGGGATTTTTTAATACACGTCCCTTATTTGCTTAGTCCATGGGTGTTCGTGTTAGTTCCTTTTCCCTCGCCAGCTCCGGCGATGCCTCCGTCCGCATCAGTCAGGAAAGACTCGGCGGCCCCATCGCCTACACCCACCGTTCCAAAGCCGACGCCGCCGGCCGCCTGATCATCGCAGGCGACCAGAACAGCGCCCTGCGCGTCTGGCGAGCCAGCGACAAAAAACTGCTGTGGACGTTTGAGCCAGCGGAGTAGACTGGTAAGTTTTCAGGGAAAGTAGCCCGAGCTTTAGCTCGCCCTCACGTGTCTCAGTCCGTTCACCAAACCGAAACGCCAGTTCTGGCGTAAGCGTTTGATGTTGGTTAAGATTGCCAGCCAAAGGATAATGAGACATTGTGGAAGACATGGACTGGAGAAAATGGATCAAGCGGGCGCTATCGATTCTCGTGCCCTGCGGTGTGATCGGGTTACTACTTCCGATCTACAGCCTGCAACCTTCCTATCGGCCTAGCCATGTCGAGGCCGCAGCGCAAGGTCTGCGCAATGCGGTCAAGCAGTATCATCTTCAATACGGCTCGTTTTCGCCCCTTTCTCCAAATCCAACCGATAGCGATTTCACCGTCGACTCGGACGCGAGGCTGATGGCGATTCTTCTTGGGTTGGACGACGAGCGCAATCCGAGGAAAATCGCCTTTGGTGAGTGGCGTGAAGCAGGAAAATCACGAACGAACGGATTGGTTTACGCAGAAAACAGCGACAGCGGCATTCTGGTGGATCAATGGGGCAATCCGTTCCGCATCGTGATGGATGTCGATCACGACTACCGCCTCGCCAATCCAGATGCTACTGCTGAGGTGCGAATCCTGCGTCAGACCATCCTCGTCTACAGCGCCGGGCCAGACGGGGACTTTGACACGTGGAACGACAATATTACGACTTGGTAGGCAGTTAGTTCCTCGTTCCTCACCAAGGAACAGTAGACTCCCATTCACGGTATGAGTGATCTTACGATTCGGAGATCGCCCCTCAGTCACAACCAGAACGGGCATGTGTTTATCGATCACCGAGCATGGTTAAAGCTTAGATCGTCTTCAGTGTCGAACAATCGATCTGCTCCAGATGAGACAAGTTGGTAGAGATTTGTCCCTCCGCTGATTTCCTGATATCGATATTCGATGCCCCATGGATCGGCCGGCACCTTGTCCAACATCCGAGCCCAGTTGCGTGGAATCGGTTCGATCGTCGGTTTATCAATCAGAGCTTGCAACCCTTGCCCAGTGGTAGGAACCCGGCGGCACTTCGATTCGTAAATTGTTAGAGCGGATTCGAGGATACTGAATTGGCTTTCTACTATCAAAGTAGGATCCGGGGAAGGGAAAGAACAGATTCCGAACACGCCAGCGGCAAACGGGAGAGCCAAGACCATCACCACGATCGCCACAATCATTCCTGGCACCCCCATTCGCTTTGTCGGTTGCTCCTTTAACATGCAGTAGAAGTAGAAGCCGATCGAGGCTGACGCAAATTCGGAAGACATTCCTGCAAAGGCTTGGACACCTATTTGTTATGGAACCGCTATGTTACTCTCCTAGCGATCGGGTATGGCACTCGTTCTCCATGCTCCGACGAATCACTGCGGCGACAAATCATTCACCTCCCAGCACCCTTACCTTTACAAATGAAGGAGTGTCCGCAGTCCGGAAAACTCGCTGAGTGGCCTTGCGGAAATCTTCTTCGCTTGCGTTGTAGATATCGCAGAATGTCTGTGGATTGCGGTCGACCAGCGGGAACCAGCTGCTCTGGATCTGCACCATGATGCGGTGTCCCCGCCGGAAGGTGTGGCAGGCGTCGGGAAGCGTGTAGGCGACCGTGGTCACCTCGCCCGGCACGAATGGTTCGGGGGTTTCGAGGCTGTTGCGGAACTTTCCGCGCATCGCTTCGCCCCGCACAAGCTGCTGGTACCCTCCCATTTCCACTCCCGAAGGATTCGGATCGGGATTTGGAAAGTCGCCGGAGTAAACATCAATCAATTTGACGATCCAGTCCGAATCTGTGCCGGATGTCGACACCTGCAGCGATGCTGCTATCGGGCCGGCGATGGTGACATCCTCCTCCAGAACATCGGTCTGGTAGACGAGCACATCTGGGCGGGTCGAGGCGAAACGCTGATCGTCGAGCATGTGTTCGCGCGTCATTCCGATAGCGATATTGGGGATGTAGGGCACTGGCTTCACTGGGTCGCTCACATATTCGTCGAAGGCTTCCGCTGGCTCGGTCGCCGCAGGAGGATCGAAGGACAACCGACCGTCGGAGTGCAGGTAGAGAGCCTGCTCGCGGGTATCCTTTGGCGGCCACGCATCGTAACGCCGCCATTGATTGGTGCCGGTCTCGAAGACGTATGCCTCAGGCAGTTCAAACTTGGGATCGTCCTTGCTCTCGCCTTTGAGGAAGTGACGGAAGAACGGCAGCTCGATGTGCTCACGATAGAACTCAGACGTCTTGGCATCGAAGCGCACGTGCCCGAGCCGGTCGCCATCACCGCGGCTCCAGCCGCCATGCGCCCAGGGGCCGAGGACAAGGACATTGAAAATACCCGCGTTGTTCCGCTCGGTCTCGCGGTAAATATTGAGCGGCCCGTAGAGATCCTCCGCATCGAACCAGCCGCCCACAGTCATCACGGCGGTGCGCACATTCTTCAAGTGAGGCAGTAGGTTCCTCTCCTGCCAGAAGGCATCGTAGGTGCCGTGCTGCATCAGCTCGTCCCAGAATTCGATCTTTCCCTTGAAGTGAAGTCGATCCGCATTGGCCAGCGGTCCGAGCCGCAGATAGAAATCGTAGCCGTCCGGCGTTTTGTAGTCGAAAGCCTTGGCGCTCTCCCGGGTGGGCTCGTCAAGCTTCTGGCCGAAGCGGGAGAGAAAGTTAAAGGCATGGGGCAGGTAGAAGGCACCATTGTGATGAAAGTCGTCGCCGACGTATCCTCTCATTGATTCAGGGG
>JAGROY010000170.1:5669-27842 GCA_020439995.1 Verrucomicrobiia bacterium | reverse complement strand
TCGTTAAACGGGTTAGGCCAATGCCCCACATCGGCTTGCTCCTTTCCAGCCCCGACCCATTAAATTCCCGGAAGAGCCATACAGAAATCGAAGAATTGAAAGAGGCGTCTCTTCGAGTTGATCAAGGTGAACTGTCGGCAATGGCAGTGGCGCTGCAAACCGGATTTCCCATTTTGATGGATGATCGAAGAGCAAGGCAGGCGGCCGAAGATTTGGGGATTTCGACGTTTGGCACCCTCGCAGTCTTAGAGATCGCAGCGAATAAAGGTTGGCTGTATTTCAAGGATGCTGAACACAGATTGCCGACTATCGCGGAGACGAAAGCGATAATCTGTCAAAGGAGCGAGCGGAAGCAGTGGAAAGTGTGCTCGTCCAGAATGGCATCCGAGTGGAACGGATCATCGCCAACGGGGAGAATCTTGAATCTTTCACCCGACGATGCAGCTGCCACCGAGCTGGGCCGCTACCGGGAAGTCAGGGTTTTTCTGATCCCGCACCCACATCAGGAAGGCAGCGCTGTTACGAGCGACGAATGAGGGGGATCGCAAAGGGTCTCTGATTCAGGTTTTGGTTGAGCGGTTTTGCGCGTGTTTCCACTGTCTTGCAAGGCGCTCGTGCAGAGGATGTTGCGAATGCACTTGATCGACTACTGTTTTCGTGCGTTTGCGTTGTTTTCAGTCAGAAACTGAATTTGGTGTATAACGATTGTGTATAAAAATGCAGCTTGAGCTCGCGGGAATCAAGCTGAGAGTTGAAAATAACCATTAGGCGCTGCGGATGTCGACCTCGCTGCAGTGGGACGATTTCCGCAGCCGTCGAAAAACTGACGAAGCCATCTGTCTCGAAATTAGGAATTACCGTTTTCTGCTGGTTTTCATGGCTTTGCAGAATGAGCGAAATCTCTAACTCATTCGTTTTTAACGTTCATTGGTTGCATGGTATAGCGTGCCGTTCATCAGGAAATGAGAGCGACCGTAGTACTGACCGTAGAAAAACTCTCCCTACCTACCTAGATGGAAGTCTGAGAAACGTGGTATTGAAAGCAACGATCGGTGGGGTTCTGCCTGAGCGGCAGGGGGAAGCCTGCACAGCCGAGCGAGGCGGAATTTGCCCAAGGGACATCCCCACGGTGATGGGGAAAGTACCAAATTTCAGGTGCCCAACGTCTCCCAGGTCGGGACATCCCCACGGTGGTGGGGAAAGCCTTCCACTGGTCATCAAAACCGTTGTGGGCGTTTAACGCGTCCAGGTTGGTTCGATTCCTTCCCTCTCCGCTTTAGTGAGTTGCGATCATAGTATATTGAAGTTTAGGTGTTTAGGTGGAGGTTGATCAGCGCAGGGTTCCGAATGGTTGCGCAGCGTCCCGCAGGGTCTCTTGCCCTTTTTGGGCAAGAAAAGGGCAAGGAAGGTCAGAAACGCCGCGCCCAGACCGAAGGAAGAATCAGCATATTGAAGAACCAGTTCCTGGGGCGCCCCCTGCGGGTGAAAGGCTTCGAGAACCGCAGGCAGCGGTATCCTGGGCAGTGCTCAGCCACAACCTGTGGCTGCTGGCCCGGCTGCGCATCGAGCAGGAGGAGGCGCGCAGGAGCCAAGAGCAGGCGCGCAAGAACGCAGCGTAGACCAACACGCCCGGAAAACCGGCATTAACCAAGGGAGCGGAATGTACAAATGTTAGGGAGGAGGGTCTGCAAGCGCCTTATCTGAGCAAAAATGTCGGGATCCGCTCCCTTGGGGCGACCTTCACTTGCCCGAAAACCGGCCGCTGTATAATTTCCATAACGCCCTCCCCGCTGCCCGCCAAAAAGCCCGCCTCTGGGACTGGCCCTACCTACCAGTTCGGCCCTGCGCTGAGGGCCGTATCCGAGCCAAAAGCGGCAAGGTCAACCGCGTGAAATGCTATGCGGGTTACGTCGATTGCCGCTCAGGGAAGAAAGCAGCCTTTGCCATCATGGTGCACCTGTATTCCGGCAAATATGCGCCGATCAAGTCGGACATTACGTCGATCATGGCTCGATTGGCAGACATGTGACTGCGTAACTTTTTCAGCTTCGTGAGTATCACAAACTTATTGAGTTTTGCTGGAGTGCTCGCTATACTTTCCCGCAAAGTTGCTGTCAGGAGGAACGTTATCAGTAAGAACAAAATACCTCGGTTTGTGGCTCGATTATTTGCACTGGCAATTTGTCCCGGTGTGCTAGTCGCGCAGGAAACGGAGACTAAGAAATCCGATGGGCCGGTCGCTGACTATAGCCAGGCATTCGCGAAACTTCGCGCGTTGGGGCTGCCCGATGTGTCGGATACCGAGTACATTAGCAGTGGTCGATCGGGAGAGCTATTCGGTTATCAACTGCAGATCGCTGGAGGGTACTGGGTAGCGAATAAAGAGTCTGCTGACGGAAGTCGAGCCGCGTTTATGCCGCTGCGCCGCCCATCTTCGATCATCACTCGAGAGGTCTATTCTGCAAATCTCGCGCAATTGAAAGACGAGTTCGGCGAAGATTCGCCAGCTTATGTGGAGTTCAACGCAAGACAGTATGGTGAGTTCGCTGTTGTTGAGGAGGTCGTCCCCGCAGATCTGGACGCCGACATCAAACTGGTTCAAGACCATCTCGCGAAGGGGGAGGAATCGGGAGTCGATTATCTAGCAGCGAATTTTCTGGCGTTCGCTGCGTTTGTTGATTCGGCAGGGAAGCAAACCGAGGCAAATCAGATTGCGGCGACAGTGTTGTCGTCAGTTCGAGATCCAGAGCAAGCGCTGAAACAGCTGACCGTGAAGATAGGAACTCTCGAGATGGAGGCCATCACAGAGCGGTTTCACGAAAGTATGGACTACCTCAAACTGAGCGAGGAAATGACGGCATGTGCAGCGAAGTATGAAGGTGCCTGGATCCACTCTGTGGGAATGCTGCAGGCAGCGGAAAAGATTAATGCGTACGCTGCCAGCTATCCGCCTATCGTTCCTGAGAATTTGGAGTCTCTTCCCGAAGAAGGAAAGGCGTTCATTGCCATGCTACCCGAGTTCGGTAAAGACGAGTTCAATTCGGTTCGAGGTAACTCCGGCGAATTCTGGTTGCTGTCGAATACGGGGGCTGGCGAGAGTGAGAGTAAGGGCAGCCTTGCTGGTCTTCTTAGCCTGGGCCCTAAGGCGATTCCCGTACTCACCTCGATTCTGAATTCCGAGTCGCCACTGCCGATCATTGATGCAGAGGCCGGTTACGGTCGTTCGGATCCTTTTTCCTATCGCGACGAGGACCTGGATCCTGAAGATCTCGATGATGAGCTATTGCAGGCCTTGGCGAGTCGATACCTGCCGATGACGGTTTCGGCTCTAGCCCGCACGATCCTTCGTCCGATCCTGCCTAAGGACGGGGATTCTTTCGACGAGTATGGAGAGGAGGAAGAAGTCGATTTGGATCAGCTGAAGCAACGAGCGACCAAACTGTATGAGTCGATCAAAGACTTAAGCGGAGTGCCGCTAGCCGTCTATTTTTTGGAGAGCGACGCTTCGACCAAATCGCAGTCCAACGCCGCTCTTCAGTTCCTGCTTGAGCACGGTGGCGAGAATGAGATTGCGCTGATTGAAAAGAAGCTGCTCGACTTTGATGCGCTTTCCGAAACTGCGCAGCAGGTGGGCACTTATGTGCGAAAACGAGAAGGTGCCGCAAAAGAGTTTTTGGAGAAGTACATCATAAAGGCAAAAGAGGTCTTCGAGCAGGAATCCAAGCTTGATGGTGGCGGCTCCGCAAGTGCGGGTCAATTGGAAAGCTTTTTCAATCAGTTGCGTGAATTGGTATTGGCCCGAGGCGTTCCGGAGATTCTGGAGCAGCTGGTTTCGGGAGAGAAGCAGTATCAGGATGTTCAGGCTGCGCTTAGCCTGGGCCTTGCCAAGCTAGCGGATGCGGAGGCGAGAACGCTTCTGCTTGACGCGGCGGTGAAAGTGGAGTCGCCTGACACGGCGCTTCGATTGGTGAGTATCATTGGTCAGCTGGATCAGCTTCGGATGCGATTGGCTTCGGAACCCGGTGCCCAAGTTCCTGTGCCTGACAACGAGGAAACGCCGAGAACGATACAGGCGCATCGCAATCAGTGGGGTGCCATTCTGGATCGGGATGAGCCGATCAATGTGCAGCTGGGCGACCCTTTCGCATTGCGACTCAATGAGGTTGTCGGTTTTCAAGTTGAGCAGCTGTTCGGTGGTGGCAGAGGGCTTACACCAGACGTGTACAGGAATTTCCGTTCATACCAGGGTTTGTTTCTCCAGCGCGCGAAGGAACGCCTCGATGGGAAGAGTGAGGACGAACTTACCCCCATCCCGGAGGTAGCGGGACTGACGGAGGAAGAAGGGAGAAAAGTGATCGCCTCGCTCACAAGTGCGAGCACTGATCCGGAGGCCTTTGGAGCGGTCGTCACTGCCCTCACGCGTGATCAAATGGCTTATCTTTCTGCCCAGGAAGTGACCGAGCAGGGACTCATAGACGCATTGAAAAACCTTGCGCATCGAGTTGTAAAAGATCGAGTGCCGGACACGGTTAAGGTGCGGATCAAGCCGTTGGGTGAACTTGTCAGCAGGAAAGATTTTAGTGCGAGTATGGCGGATGACGCTCTGGTAGATAGAATGGTCGACGTTCTCATTCAGGACTTTGAGCAGACGAAACAACCGCTCGCGATTCAAATTTTCCGTCAGCCCGATTTTGCGGGAATTGGAATTGGAAGTGCCTTTCCGGACGAAGATGCCATTGGAACGCTACGGCAACAGCTTGCCTGGCAACTGGATCTTCGAGGGGATGCAGCTGCAAAAGACCACGTGGTTGTCATGGTCTCAGGCGATAGCAATCGCGTGAATGCAGCGTGGCCATTGACCAGTGATCCACCTGTCGAAGGGGCACCTGAAGAAATAGTCGAAGAAACTGAGGACGACGACCGGCTTGAGAAAGAATTGAACTACTCGTTTGGGGGTGGACGAGACCATGTCGTCTTGCAGATGCAACTCAAGGAAGG
This sequence comes from Verrucomicrobiia bacterium, assembly GCA_020439995.1. GTDB lineage: Bacteria > Verrucomicrobiota > Verrucomicrobiia > Verrucomicrobiales > DEV007 > JAGROY01. Next base: position 22,844 of record JAGROY010000170.1, on the reverse strand, counting down.
TCTCCGGCAGGCCTTTACCGAAGGCAATCAGCTTGGAAGCCAGCTGACGATCACCTTTGTCACGCTTCCAGGAATCGTGCCGAAGTCGAAGCAAAAAGAGGACTCCACAGCGGAATAATTTACATATAATGAGTGAAACTATGACCACAACTGCAACTACGACTACCGACGGGGCCGCCTGGGAGGCGATTCAGGGTAACGTCGCCAGGATCAAAGAGGAGACGGCGAAGACAATTGTCGGGCAGGATCGGGTCGTCGAAGAGATGCTCGTTGCGCTTCTTTGCCGCGGCCATTGCCTGCTCACGGGAGTTCCAGGGTTGGCGAAGACACTCCTCGTCAGCACCTTCGGAAAGATCCTTGGACTCAAGTTCAACCGCATTCAGTTTACGCCGGACTTAATGCCTACTGACATCCTCGGAAGCGAGATCTTGCAATCGGAAACCAGCGGAAAGCGTGGCTTCGAGTTTTCACCTGGCCCTGTATTTGCGAACTTAATCCTTGCCGACGAAATCAACCGGACGCCACCTAAAACGCAAGCCGCACTGCTCGAAGCGATGCAGGAAAAGCAGGTTACCGTAGCGGGTCAAACGCGGCCACTTGAGGAACCCTTCCTGGTCTTTGCGACTCAGAACCCGATCGAACACGAAGGCACGTATCCTCTTCCTGAAGCACAACTCGACCGGTTTTTCTTCAACCTGAAGATCGATTACCCGACCATCGCCGAGGAGAGGCAGATCGTTCTCCAGACTACAGGCAGAGACGCCCCAGAACCAAAGTCCATTCTCGGAGCCAGAGATGTGCTCGATCTTCAGTCGGCATCCCTTGATGTTCCCATGCCGGAACATGTGCTCGATCGAATTCTCAACCTCGTGCATCGCTCGCGTCCCGACAGCGATCAGGCTACCGCAGAAGTGAAGCAATACGTCGATTGGGGCGCTGGCCCGCGAGCGTCACAAAATATCGTCCGTGCTTCGAAAGCGCTCGCTCTGCTGCGCGGAAATTCCTCGGTGTCACTTGAAGAAGTGCGTCAAGTCGCACCGCCCATTCTTCGCCATCGAATCGTTCCAAACTACGCTGCTGTAGGTGAAGGTGTCACCATCGAAGACCTGATCCAGGGCCTGCTCGAGAAGCTCTAGGCGATGGAAAAGGGACGGCATCACCGCTACCTCAAGCCGGAGGACGTTGCGAGACTGGCGAGCTTTGAGTTTGCGCCAAAGCTGATCGCCGATGGTTATCTCGCCGGCAAGCACCGGACGCGAACGCGCGGTTCTTCGACGGAGTTCCAGGAATACCGGGAGTATGCGGAAGGCGATGATCCATCGCTCGTCGATTGGCGAGTCTATGCACGCACAGATCGCCATTACGTTCGCACCTTTGTCCATGAAACCAACGTCGAGTGCCACATCTTCCTCGATAGTAGCGCCTCGATGGGTTTCGCAGCGGGACGCGAGCAGAGTAAGTTGGACTACGCGTCGTTCTTTTCCGCCGCGCTCGCTTATCTGGTTGTCAAAACCGGCAACCGAGTGTCGCTGCAGATGTTTGACGAAGCGATTCGTCACCACTTTCCGGTCGGCAGCACGCACCAGCATCTAAACAATCTTCTGAATGCGCTGGAGAAGAACGAGCCTGGCAACGCGACATCGATTTCTGCAGCACTCAAACGCGGGTTCCCCTTACTAAAACGCAAAGGCACGCTGGTGATCATTTCCGATTTCTTTGATGAACCGGCGCAAATTTTCAGCGCTCTCGCTGGTTACCTGCATCGCGGATTCAAGATTCACTTGATCCATGTGCTGACTCCTGAGGAGATCGAGTTGCCGCTCCGTGGTATCACGACCTTTGTCGATATGGAGACTCAGAGGAAGCTTGTTGCCCAACCAGCCTCGATCCGCAAAGCGTACGCGGAGGCGATGCAAGGGCACATCCAGGTATTGCGTCAGTTTTCCATCAGGCGCGGCATCGATTATTCGCTCGCTCGCACCGACCGACACTACTTCGAACTGTTCGACAAATTGATCAAGTAACGAAAGAATGAGCTTCACGGTCGGCAACTTGTCACTTATCCCGTTCCTGCTCGCGGTGGGCATCCCTCTGCTCATCCACCTATTTGTGCGCTCGAAACCTCCTCAGTATGCGTTTCCTTCGGTCGAATTTCTTCACCGTATTGTCCGTCGCACCATGCGCGTTCGGAAACCTCGCGATTGGATGCTGCTTGCACTGCGCACACTGCTTTTCTTGAGTGTCGTGCTGCTTTTTTTGAAGCTGATCTTTTTTCCGAAGGCACAACTCGCTGATCTTGGAAAGGCTCGTGAAGTCGTCATCCTGGTCGATCGATCGGCGTCGATGAGCTACGTCGAAGCGGGGCAAACGCGCTTTGCTTCCGCCTGTGCAGAAGCTGCCGAGGTGCTCGATTCTCTTTCCGGGGATGAACGTGCGAACGTGATCTGGGTCGATAGCCAGCCTGATGCCGTGTTCCCAAACCTCGGGGCCAACCGAGCCTTTCTTAAGGACGAACTGATCCGTGCTCAAGCTGGTTCCGAGGCGTGTCGACCGGTAGAGGCGCTGCGCCTTGCGGATGAAATGCTCGACTCGAAAGGTGAGATCTGGATCGTGTCCGATTTTCAGGCATCGGACTGGACCAGCGTAGATGCTGAAATTTCCAGCGAGCATACCTTGTTCACGATTCCGATTGGTGCCGAGGAAGCTGGGAACCTTGCCATCACCGATATTGAAACGGGCCCGGCATATCCAATCGCGGGTGAAGAAGTGGAGTTGCGTTGCACGATTGCCAATCACTCGAATCAGCAGAAGAGTACGACCGTGTATCTCAATGCAGGAATTGCTCGGCAATCAAAGGAAGTGCTTATTGAAGCAGAAGCAAGCGCCGCAGTGACATTCGTAACAACGTTTGATCGTGCGGGAGAAGTTCCTGTCCGGTTTTCCATCGACGAAGATGCCTTCCCTGGAGACAACGAACGAACGGCCCTGCTTACGATTCAGGACTCCATGATCATCGCCGTTTCGGAGGGAAATCCAGATTCAGCCGCTGTGTGGAAGAATGTCGTTGCGGCGCTCCCGTGGGCGACGCTGAGAGTCATCGATCTGTCTCCCGAGGCACCATCGCCGCCGGAAGACGTTCAGACGATCATCATGACCGGCTGGGATGGTAACTTGAGCACCAACGTGAAGGTCTTCCACGACCGTGGGGGCACGCTTCTCTGGAGCCTGGATTCCCAAAGCCAGAGCGCAGATAGCCAGTGGGAAGTCTCGGCGGTAGAGAAGCCCTTCGCTTTCGAAGTCGCCGATCCCTCGGCACCTCCGTTCAAGTTATTCGAATCGGGCGACTATGGCGACATTGCTGCGGCTGCGATCATCGCCAGGATAGCCAAGCCAACCGTGGCGGCGGACGCACGTGTCTGGCTGCAATTTTCAGATCAAACGCCTGCGCTCTGGAATGTTCCGCGCACGGCAGATCGCGGCATCCTGATTGGATGGAATATGCCGGTGACCAGGGAATACTCAAACTGGCAGGGGCGTGTGGAATTTCTGCCACTGGTGGGCGAAATTCTCCTCGCAAGCCGGCCGATGCTGGATGGCAGGCTCTGGGAGTTCACCCCGGGTGATCTGGTGAGCTTTCAGTCTCGTTCGTTGCCGGTCGATTCGCAGCTCAAACTAAGTCGACTCAACGGCGATTCAGTTGGAAGTGTCTCTGCAGAAATTCTAAGCGGTAGCGACACTCTCTTTAGAGCTGATATTCAACTTGAACCTGGAACCTACACGTGGCAGGACGAGCAAAAAAGTTCAATCGGTTACTCGGTCGTCAATTTTCCGAAATCTGAGTCAAATCTTGCACCCGCAAGTTCGGAACAGCTGGCAGCCCTTGGCAGCGGTGATGTCGTCGCAATCAGGGGCGGCAACGAAGCGAAAATGTTGAAAGATGGTATCCCGCTCTGGCACTGGTTGCTCGCAGCAGCAATGATGGTGTTTCTGTTAGTGGGGCTGTTGGAATGGTCTGCCGAACGGGTTCAGGAATCTTTGCCAAAGGAGGGCTCCGTCTGATGGTGATTCACCCTCCATTTCCGCTCTGGATCGTGATCGCGGTGTTTCTGGTAGTGCTGGTGGCCAGTGTTTACTTTGCCTGGTCATCGACACAACAGTGCTCTCTGTTAACCAGAGGGCTCGTCCTGCTTTGTCGTGTGGCTGCAGCGTGTGGTCTGTTCTTGATCGCCCTCAATCCAGGGCATTGGATCGAGGAGCAAGAGACCGACGAATCATATTGGACCGTATTGGTAGATCGCAGCCCCAGCATGCTCACCAATGACGGTAGTGGCCAGCAGACTCGGTTTGTGCAAGCCACAGGCATCGTTAACGACATTGACAAGCTGCTTAGTGACGAGCAGTTGGCGGTTTTTCCATTTGCCGATCAACTTGATGCAAAGACCAGCGGTGACATTGAAGTGGATGAGAGTGCCGAACGCACCGATCTACTTGGTGCAATCGATGCTACGGTTGAGGGCGAGAGCGGCCGCGGAACAATGCGAGGCATCATCGTATTGTCGGACGGGCGACAGACCGGCGAGGTGTCGCGCAGGAAACTGGAACAGACCGTGCTCCGCGCGCGTGCGCAGCGATCGCCCATTTATGCCATTCCGCTTGGGCAAAAAGTTGCTGTCCACGATCTCGAAGTCAAAGCGCAACGGCGGCAGAATCTGGGTTTCCCGGATGAGCCCGTCCGCGTTTCCGTGAAGGTCAGCAAGCAGGGACTGGGCGCTCTTCGTCCTATCGTGCATTTGCTCGACGACAACGACGAGCCCATCGATCAGCAACCAGTGGAACTCGCTGAAGGCAATGACAGCGCGGTTGCAGCATTCGAGGTGCGTGAACAAGCGGCTGGTGTGCATTCTTATGCGTTCAAAGTGGATGCCATCCCCGGCGAGCACAGGATCGATAACAACACTTCCCGTTTCTCAGTGGTCGCCCTCAAGGAACGCACGCGCGTTCTCACCGTAGAAGGTGTTCCCTATTGGGATAGCAAGTTCCTGGCGCAACTGCTGCGGAACCGAAAGAACATGGATGTCACATCCATTTATCGGGTGTCTTCAAAGCGGTTTTTCAAGGTGAAGTCCGAACTCTCTCAAGCCGAAGAGTCCGAAGAAGTCCTGTTCCCTAACACTAGTGCCGAGATGAATCAATTCGACTTGCTCGTGCTTGGAAAGGGGATGGAATACTTCCTTGATGACATGCGCCTCGAGTTGTTGTGCGACTTCGTGACTCGCCAGGGTGGCACAGTTCTCTTCAGTCGAGGAAAACCATACCATGGAAAATTCCCAGAAATCGACGACCTCGAACCGGTCGCCTGGGGGGATCCCATTGAGCAAAGCTTCAAAGTGCAGCCGACAGTAGAAGGCGTCCGTGAAGGCATTTTCGGCGAACTCCTGCCCGGCCCCGACGACGGCGTGTGGGATTCGCTTCCACTCTTGTCCGACAGCAATCGCATCGCTCGTCTCAAGCCTTTCTCCAAAGTTCTCGTCAATGGCGTCATCGCGACGAGCGGCACAGAGAGCGAGTTTCCAGTGCTGATAGCAAGAAGGCTGGGCAAAGGTCTCGTGCTCACAATCAATGCCGATGGTCTCTGGAAGTGGGACTTTTTCCCTGAGGCCCAGCAAGAAGGGGGGCGAAATATGTACCAGGAAACGTGGACCCAACTCATCTATTGGGCCGCGACTTTTTCCGAATTTCTGCCGGGGCAGGACTATGCGATCCAGCTCAGCAAGGGGCTCGCCAATGCCGCAGAGCCGATCCGCGCGACGGTGAACTATCGTGGATCAATCGAGCAACGCCCCGAATCGCTCAAACTCGCCGTTCGCGACGCTGCTGGCGATATCGTGCAGCAAACTCTGCTCACCGAATCGGGCAAGAGCCGTCGAAGCTGGGAAGGCACCCTTACGGTCAAAGATCCCGGCCACTACCGCGTACAGATCGACGGTGCCGATTCCGCTGTTCGAGAGCTGCTGACCGTTGCCGCGCCGGCTCATGAGCGGGATGAACTTAGTGCTGATCGGGAGTTTCTGAGTGAATTATGCGAACTCTCAAGCGGACACCTGCTGGAAGCGAGCGAGATTCCGGAAATTCTTTCAAACACTAGCAACGCAGCAGAAACGCCACCGGAAGACAGTGGCAATATTACCTTCGATCCGGTGTGGGACAGTGCCTGGTGGCTCATCGCTCTCCTTGGTTTAATGGCTTGCGACTGGTATCTGCGACGTCGCGCCGGCCTTCTTTAGTGAATTTCCGTCAACAATGCTTTTCTGATGCAAAGAACCCGACTAAACTACTGGCGATAGGATTATGATTGAGGTCGCCGCATTTCGCTCTCAGGTTCGTAGAAGCCGCCTTCAATGGCAGGCGGGTCTCATTTTGAAGAGTGTGTTCATGGCGCTCTGCTTCGCGCTCATATTGCTGCTCTGTTACGCCGTCGCAGACTATACTTTCGCGTTTGCATCGGAAACCCGGGCCAACCTGAATATCGCTCTGCTTGGGATCAGTGGCGGTTACCTTCTCTGGCTGGTCGCCAGTTCGGCGCTCCGGTCCGATCTGCAAATGGCACAGCGAGCGGACCGTCTCTCGGAAACGAGACGAGACACTGTTTTCACCGCGCTTCAGCTGTCGAAGACTGTAGGAGCGAGTGGCACCGGGTTGGAACAGTTCCTGATTGCACGCGCCGTTGCCGATGGGACAAACGCGCTTCGAGGCCTAAAGAAGCGACAGGTTTTTCCCGCTGATGAAGTTTACAATGCGCTCTTTGCGATGCTCGGCGTCGTTGCTGTGCTCACCTTGCTTGGTGGGATAGCATGGCCAGTCGCCAAGGTCGTGTTTCCTCGAATTGTATATCCGAGCCTGGACATCCCACCTTACTCGCGCCTCCAGTTCGTCGTTACGCCCGAGCAGCCGAACGTCGATTACGGCGGCAATATTCTGATCAGCACGGAGATCTCCGGTGGCCAGCTGGACCAGCCGGTTTACCTCGTGACTCGCGACCAGAGCGGCACCCATGAGAGTCGTTGCTTCTCGGAATCGAGCAGCAAATTTGTTCAACGGCTTGAGCGCGTCATCCGGCCCCTTGAGTTTTCGTTCCGTTCGGGCAATGCCCGTTCAAAGTGGCATCCGGTGGAAGTTCTGCTGGAGCCGAGAGTCACCAAGGCAACCGCCACCGTCATCCCGCCAGAATACAGTGGCCTGCCGACTCAGAATTTTGTCCCGGGCAATGATCCGCTGAACGTGATTCCGGGTAGCAAGATCGAGCTGACCCTCACAAGCAATCGTCCCCTGCGCGGCGGACGGCTGCAGCTGCTTGACCTTGAAACGGAGGTCGAGAGGTCTTCCGAGATCGGACAAATGCGCGGAACCCATGAGCTGACCTACACTTGGGTTGCAAAACGGGACGCCTACCTTCGGGCTCACCTGACGGATGTCCGTGGAACCTCGATGAAGGAGCCATTGCAGTGGTTGCAGAAGATGAAACCAGACGCAGCACCCGAAGCAACGATATCGGAACCTGCGGAGTTTGTCCTCGCGACGCCGTCGGTGGTTGTTCCGCTGAAGGGAAGTGCTAGCGATGATCTAGGCCTTCGGCGTGTTGATCTCGTCAAGTCGATTGTGGGCTACCGCGATCGGTTCGACAGCGCTGAGATTGTCAGTGGTGATCCGGTATTTGAGTTCTCATCAGAGTTGCCGCTGAAGGATATTGGCGTCGAGCCGGGGCAGGTTATTGAAATCTATCTTGAAGCTGCTGATCACAATCCCTCATTGACTGGAGTGACTTCCTCATCGATCAGCCGAGTCGAGATCATCTCGGAAGAAGATTACGCCGAGATGCTGCGGGTGAGGACAACCGTAGCGGAGTTCAGTGAGCGCTATCGATTGATGGATGCGAAGTTGTCGGAGATGATCGAAGCGCTGAAGGCCATCGAGCAAAGGGCACACCTGGAGAAGCGTGATGGAATCGAAGAAATATTCGATCTCGCTCGCGATAAGAATATCGAAGTTCTCGAAATCTATGAAAAAATGGCCATCGATTTCGCTGCTTTCGATTTGGAGAAAGGCCTGATCGCACAGGCGGGAGAAACGGCGGTGCTTCTTCGGGCGCAGCAGCTGCAGATCACGCAACTTTCGATTGTAGACCCGCACCTGGAAGAGAAAGCGCGGGCGATGCTCGATGCTCTGGGCGAGCACAAACGGGAACTCGTTGCTGAGCGCGAAGAGGCGGAGAAGGTGTCCCGCATCGCAGAGCTGATGGAGCTGGCGGCGAGGTATGAGGCACTGATTCGGGATCAAGAGGCCGTCGTCCGTCGGCTGGCACCGTTCGAGAAGCTGGCAGGCGACGGAGAAGACGCAGCAAAACTCCAGGTTCTAGGAGCGGAGGAAAGGCGAATCCGGGCCCGGCTCAGCGAAGTGAAGAAAAGCCTGATTGAAAAGGCGAAAGGGCTCGAAGACGAAACCGAAGCTGAGTTCCGTCAGCACGCCGAAGCATTTGCCGAGCGAATCGACCACTACCAGATCGAGAGCGATCTCAAGCAGGCTCGCGAAACGGCTGAGCAGGGCGAGGGATCACAGGCGCTGGCGTCGGCTCGAATGGCCCTTGAGAAAATGAGACGTGTTATCGAAGATACTTCGCCAGATGGTTTCGGTGCGCTTTGTCAGGGGGAGTGCAAAGCCGGGCTCGGAGAGATGCCTGGGCTGAAAGAGACCCTTGAGCAAATGCTGTCCGCGATTCGCGGCCGGTTCGGAGGACGTGGTACTGGAAGCGATCAGGGGAATGGCAGCGGCCAGGGAGTCGGCGTGGGGGGCACCGGTGTGGGAGGAAGCGACGAAAGCGGAAGTCTCATGGGGGGGCACTCTCCGCTGAACGTTCCCGTCTTCGGTCCTGATCGCCTTCAGTTATCGCCACCCCCCGGATCGACTTCCAGCGATGGGCCTGCGAAGGCGGGCAGAGGCACTGGCCCAAACGCGGACGCCGTCGAAACCAATCTCCTCCCGGGCGGCGCGAACAGCGTCCCCCTTGATGCCGAAACTCTGCCAACGGAAAAGATTCCCCCTAAATACCGCGATGCGGTGAAGCGCTACTTTCAACCAAAATCTAACGACAGCAATCCATGAACCGATCGATCCCATCATTTGCCCGCGCTCTCCTCGTGCTAGTCATGATTCTCACTATGAGCGGTTCGTCACCTTGCAAAGAGGGGGTCATCCAATGCGCCAATCTCATCTACGCCGGCACCAAGACATCCCGTTGCTTTAGTGACGCCTTTCTCAGCTCGGTGCAAAAAGAAACAACCATCGGAACGGAGCGGCGCTTTAAGTCGGTCAAATTAGATTCGAAAGAACTGTTTAAGTTTCCCTTCGTCATGATGACCGGCGAATCGGATTTCTACCTGACGACAAAGGAACGCGAGAATCTTAAGGAGTATCTGGCTAAGGGAGGCTTCCTGCTGTCGTCCGCGGGTTGTTCCAACAAGGAGTGGGATCGAGCGTATCGTCGAGAGATGAAGAAGGTTTTCGGCGACTCCGCATTGAAGATCATCCCGACAGAACATCCGATATTTAGAACAGTCAACGATGTCAAAAAGCTCGAACTCTATGGCGGAAAAGAGGGCTTTCTCGAAGGAGTGGAAATTGATGGGAAGCTCGTCGCGGTGCATTCCAAAAACGGACTCAACGACACGGGCAATACATCCGGGTGTTGCTGTTGCGGCGGCAGCGAGATTCTAAATTCGCTTGAGATCAATGTTAACATCTTCGCATATGCCTTGCTTCACTGACCAGCGAAGCAAGCTCCCTTTTGTCGGTCTCTGCCTCCTGCTCGCGCTCGCGGGCAGCTCGTTTCTGCACGCCCAGGACGAGTTAGCATCTCCAACAGTGCTGTCACGAGTCAGCTCGGGAGACACGCTCTCCTGGACAACTGACGTTGAGAAAGCGCTCGCCGTAGCCGGCACCGAGTATCAGCCGGTGATCGTGGTGTTCTCGATGCCTGATTGTCCGTGGTGCAAGCGACTCGATCGCGAAGTGCTGCAGGATTCGCTGATTCAGGAGCGTCTTCAGCCCTTTGTTCGGGTTAAGGTCGATATTCTTGAGGATCGCTCGACCGCTCAACGCTACGGTGTTCGAAGCGTGCCAGCGATTCGTATCTTATCCAGCGATGGCCGGATCAGTGTCTCGTTCGATGGCTACGTTCCGGCGGGTAAAATGGAGGCAACGCTTGCGGGGTTGATCAATGCGGAATACCTCAGAGCCAGCGACGCAGAATTTGTCGCGCTCCTTCAAGCGCTGGAATCCGGCACCGTTACCGCTGAGCAATGGCCGGAGATCATGCTCTCCCTTGGCGACACCAAGAAACGCAAAACCCTTGAGGAGGCGATCTCCGCGCTCGAGGTGTTTCCGCGGGCAGCCTTCGTAGAAATGCTCAATGATCCGCGGCTCAGCGTCCGGCTCGGCGCTCTGGAGCTTCTCGAAGAACGTTCGACCGATACCGATGGGTTCGACCCTTGGGCACCCAAGTCAACCGAGAGTCAGGACGCGCTCGCGAAGCTCGCAATCTGGTCGACACAGCCAGTTGATTCGACTGCGACTGAACGAATCGCCAGTCTGACAGACCAACAACTCGAAAGCTACATTCGCGATCTCATCTCTAAAGATTCTGATCGAGCACAACGCGCATTGCGGTTGCTCGAAAGCGCCGGTGCCAGCGTAGCCAACGGACTCACGAGGTATATCAACGACGAAACCCTGCCCGAAGGATCGCGAAACAAAGTGAGGGAGGCCCAGTACCTTCTCGCCATGCCTCCGCTGGATGGGGTGGAACCCGCCACTCTTGCGAATCGGCTTGTCTTTGGCAATCTCGATCAGCGCCTCAAGGCAATTTCCACTCTGCAGAAATCCGGGCGCGACGCAGCGCCCATTCTTAAAGACTTCCTCAAGGAAGAGGACTCAATGATCCGTGAGGCAGCTGTGGATGGACTCGCGGAGTCGGGAGACCTTCGCGTGGCGAAGTTGTTCAGCACGTTTCTCGAAAATGAAAAAGACGAGAATGTCATTCACTCGGTGCTTCGCGGGCTCGGCAAAATCCCCAGCAAGACCGGCCTTACGATTCTCGTCTCCTACGTCAAACATGAGAAAGAAGACCTCGCTATTGCAGCGCTGAACAGCATTGCGAAACTCCGATCCTCCCGTGCCAAGAGCGAAGTACTGGCCGCACTCAAAGACGACCGCTGGCGCGTCCGATCGGTCGCTCTCGAGACGATTACGGCATTGAGAAGTCGTGACATCGACTCCCAGATCGTCGCGCCTCTTCTGAGTGATCCAGATCAGTTTGTCCGTTTCAATGCCGTGAACGCCGTCAGGGAACTTGAGCTGGGCGGCCTCAACGAGCAGCTGAATAAGCTGTTTGACGAAGATCCGACGATGATGGCACCCGTCATCGGTACCTATGTTGAGACTGGCATGCCATTGCCAGCATCGTTTGTTGAAAGAGTCACACAAGCCGATCCTGACATCATCCTGCAATGCATCGAAGAGATCGGCTATCGCGCGGAGTATGGAGATCTTCTCCGCAGTTTGAGTGGCCACAATGACTTGGACGTTGCCTGCGCTGCACTGCGATCTCTCGCCAGAGAAACGACCGACAGTGCAAGCCTGAGCGCTTTGGTCTCTGCGTTAGCAGAGGATCGGCCGGAAAAAAATCGCGCGATTCTGGGGAGCCTGACTTTCGACGAAAACGCGATCAAACGTGCGCACCGGACTTTCGGCGAACCGAAACGCCCAACGATCCAGAGTGCCGCAGCGTCTGGTCGATCGAGCCCGGCGCTCGCCGTCGTCGATGCTTTTCTCAATCCGAATCGAGGCAGCGACGGCGTGAAAGCCGTCGATGTGATCGCATCATTTCTTGCAGTGGGCAATGCACGTTCCAGCGACTCGCCTGCCGGGGCTGAGGATGCTCCATCCTTAGCCGACGATCCGTTCAGCACGCTTCTGGTAAAAGTTCAGAAGATCATGCGCACATCTCAGAGGCCGGATGAGCAACTGCTTGCCGGCCGCATTTTGGCGACGGCAGGCAATTCCGAAGCGTGTGACTTTATCCTGAAGCGTTTCGATTCGATCGAATCAGAATGGCGGGATGAGTTGGCAGAGAAGTTGTCCAACTCACCGTTCGAGAGCATTTCTCCACTGCTTGAACGGCTCCTTGACGATCCAAGTGAAGCGGTGCGTAACTCGGCCGTTTACTCGGCGTTCGCAATTGCTGCCGAGGATAAGCCACACTTTGCCTCAGTTGTTCTCAACGCGCTGTCGGAAGACGGCTCCCGTCTCGCGCCTCAGGACGTTCTCGTCTACCGGTTCGGCTCTGCTCTTCGTTCCAGGAAAGTTATGAAAGTGGTGCGCGATTGGACGATCACCACTTTGGCCCGGGAAGACCTCTCCCGAGAGCTGCAGGTGCTTGGTTTGGTTGTTCTCGAAATCGTATGGAAGGCCGGAGACGACGTTCTCGTTCAATCTTCCATAGAGAGCAACGATGCCTACATCCGACGCGCTGCTTGTCACGCGCTGGGCAGAGGCGATCAGGCAAAATTCCTCACCATGGTCGCGCAGATTGCGAGTGACGAATCCGAGCTTGTGCGGCAGGTCGTTCCGTCGGTGTTCGTTCACGCTGAATCGCAGGATAAGAACTGGAAGAACGTCCTCGGTGAAGGCATTGTCGCCAGCGATATCTACAACGATGCGCGCTCGACTTCTTATTCGATGCGCAGTCGGCAGCGAAAGTCCGATCTTCCTGAAGAAGCGCTCGCGGCCATCAAAGAGCTGACCAAAGACACGTCTGCCAAAGTTCGCGTTGACGCATTCTTTACGTTGCTCAGCTATCAAGAACCCATCGATCTCAACCAGTTTGTCGCCACGATCAACGAATTTCCTGATCGCAAGGGCATCGCCAACCGGGTCGAAGATTATCTCGGGGAGAACTTCGCCGAGTTGGGAAAAGAATTCGCTGCCCTGCTGCCAATCGCTGAGCAATCAAGCTACGGTGTTTCCGATCTGGAGAAGATGCGGGTCCATTTTGGCATCGACGAGGAGGATGGTGATGCAGAACTCACCTTCAGAGAACGTCCGTCACTGGACGGCCCTGTAGAGGCGACATTTGTTAAAACCGAACCTCAGACCGAGGAGGTCATCGAAGCCCTCCGCGAGCGCCCCATCGAAGTCGTCTACTTCCACAAGACTGGCTGTAGTGAATGTGCACGCGTAACCGATATCCTTTCGACCATGCAGGAAGTCTTTCCGAAGCTTCAGATCCAAAAGTACAACATCGAGGAATCCCAATCCAAGCTCCTCAACGAAACGCTTAGCGAGCGTTTCAACGTTCCCGAGCGCATCCGACTGGTGAGCCCGGCGCTATTTGCCTCCAGCGGCTATTTGATAAAAGATGATATTTCATCCGTCGCGGTCGAAAGGCTACTGATCAGGTCTGCAGAAGAAGAGCCCGCCGGCGCTGACGAGAAGGAGAGCCAGAAGATTCTTGAAGTCACAAAAGCGGATATCGCCCAGGCCGCAAAGGCGGTTGAGCAACGCTACGATGCCATGACACTGGGAGTTGTATCCCTTGCCGGCCTGCTCGACGGAATCAATCCCTGTGCATTCGCCACGATCATTTTCTTCCTGTCCTACCTGCAGGTGGCCAGACGATCCCCGCGCGAAATTCTGGCGGTCGGCTCCGCGTTCATTGCTGCTGTATTTTTGACTTACTTCGCCCTTGGCCTCGGGTTGGCAAAGCTGCTCGCCGGACTCACAGCTCTCGAATGGGCCAGCAATGCGCTGACGTGGGTGTTTGCTGGCATCACTCTGGTGATCATGGTGCTCAGCGTTCGTGATGGTATCCTTTGTCTCCAGGGAAAGATGCAAAGCATGTCCCTACAGTTACCAGGATTCCTCAAGAACCGAATCCGCAAAACGATCCGCGAGAACAGCAAGAATTCCCACTTCGTTGTCGCCGCTTTCGTATCTGGTGTCGTTATCTCTGTTCTGGAACTTGCCTGCACCGGGCAGGTTTACCTGCCGACCATCAAGATTATGCTCCAACAGGGGAAGATGAGTGCCATTGGCTACCTCACTCTCTACAATTCTGCGTTCGTTGCGCCTCTCATCGCGATCTTCATTCTGAGTTACTTCGGAATGAAGAGTGATACCCTCGTGCGCTTCCAGCAAAAGAACACGGCTCTGGTGAAGTTCGCCATGGCGTTGCTATTCCTTGCGCTCTTTCTCTTCCTGATCTGGGGACAAGTCTTTGCCAGCTGATCAATGCAACCGGCAGAATTCTTCGAATCCATCCAGGCCGTTCTTGATGACATCGAGACTGGTTACTGGTTGCGTAGCTGAAGCGGATGGTGTCGTCTGATCCAAAATCCAAACGCAACACCAGCCACTACGGCTACACGGCTACACCTTCGCGGCTCAACAGCTTCTCTGCAAAGTTGACCGACCTGATGCCGATCGGGCTTCACCTCTGTCTCAAATAGTGCCCCGTCCCTTGCTTCACCTTCCTTGCTTCACCTTTTCACCTTTCCTCGCCGCACACCGCGATCCTGTCGAGGGCGATTTCGTCATCGTCGGCGACGGCTCGTAGGGCGTCTATCCACGGTCGAAGCTGAGTTGGAAAGCGCTCGGCATTAAAGCGCAGGGACGCACATCTTCGCAGTGCTACGACCTGCACCAGAACTACCGGAACCCGCGCGGCGTCATCGCCTTGGCCGAAACCTTTGCCACCGCAGCCGAAGCCACCGACGATAGCGACGAGATCACCTCAGTGCGCATCGACACCTCCCGTTGCCTCCGCGGCACTGGTGCCGATCCGATCATGCTCCGCGCCGCCAATCGTCGTAATGAACTCTGCGAAGCCTGGTGCATAGCCAAAGATCTCGTCGCCAGCATATGGCAAGGGCAGCCCATCGAACCGCTTCCCGCCCGCGAGATCGCCATCATCTACCCCGGTGCCTACGAACAAGAGCGCGAACTCCTTAAAAAATGTTCACCGATGGGGTATCCGATCGCGGCCTCTCCGCCGCTTGGCTTAGCGAGGGTTCCCGCACCCCCCGCTACACCGACGCGTCGGCGCTCAAGCTCCAGACCACTCCGCCAAAGGTCTGCAATACCGTGCCGTCATTATCGTTTGGACGGACAAGCTCTCCTTCCGCAACGGCGATTCCGGCAGCCGAGCACGCGACCGCCGCCTGCTCTATGTCTGCATGACCCGTGCCGTCTCCTTCCTCGCGCTCACGGCGTCCGGCGATTTGGCACCGAGCACCCGTGTGTGTCGCAGATGGCGAACGGATCGCCTAGCTAGAGCTTAGCCGAAAAGGGTTAAGCGGATAGGAGCGGGTTCGGAGCGATGGCCAGCGGTTGCGAATCGGCGGTGCGGCACCCGCCAGATTTGCGCGGAGTCGTGATTCCGGGTGCACATCTGGTGAATTTGCCCTCCCAATTACTGTTTCTCCTCTTATCCAGGACGCGCCGACACCCGCGCTCATGTTTTATCATGGCGTTCTTAAGGCGAGGAAGGGAACGGCTGCGGCTCAGGCAGCGAGTGATCTCTCGCCTTGCGCGTCTTTGATCGCCCGGAGCTGTTCGGCTCGCCGCTGCTCTTCGCGCAGACTCACCAGTCTTCTCATATTGTAGGCCAGCACTTTGCCCAACATCTCATTGCGCACGGCTTGGAGCCCGCGGCGCATCACGACCCGAAAATCATATCCATACTTAAGGGTGTAAATGTTAGCTTCGGCTGCAGATCGCTCGCGGCGAGCGGCTTGATAGCCCTCACTGTTGTAGGTTTCCTCTCCGATCACCCGTTTGCCATTGGCCCCGGCGTAACTGAAAATTTCAACGCCGCGTTTCAAATAGTCGTCGCGCACGGCTGCGCAGGTGTAGCCGTCGTCAACGGTGACTGACCGCGGCAGTTTGCCGGTGTTGACCTCGACGGCCGTCAGCAGTTGCGGCAATTGACCGTTGTCAGCCGCGTTGCCGGCAGGTACCAGGATTGCGCTCACGAGCCCTTTACCGGTGAAGGCCAGTTGCGGCTTGTAACCGAGCACGTCCTGCCAGCCGCCCTTGCGGATGATGGCGGCATCAATGTCTGCGATGGAATAGATCTTGTCGCTGGAGGAGGTCTGTTTTTCTTCGACAATGCGCTTTCTGCTGTAGGCGGCGATGATAACCAGCTTTTCAATATCGCTCTCGGCCTGTAGCAAATTGGCGTCTGCCTGGCTTTTCTTGAATGGCAGCAGCTGCATCCCGCGGTTAGCCTTGTCCACAGCCCGCCGGGCTTGTTCTAACACTCGCTTAAAAATGCGCTCAAAGCGCGCAACCCGGGTGAACATTTTCAGGTAAAGCTCTTTGCGCTGGGTGGAGACGTTGCGCTTGCCGCTGAGCATGCCAATGTCGCGACACAAGTCACCGAGCTCCTCAGCCAGTGCACAGACTTTTTCCACATCCTTGCGTCCGCGCATGTCAATCACGCCGGGAAGCTTCAATAGGAACAGGCGTTCGCAGAGGCCGGCGGCACGCTGGGCGAAGGCCTTCATCAGTCCAGAATCCGTGGGATACATGCTGTTGGCTTTCACCGCGGTGCTGTCCGCACGGCAGGAGGTGAGATCGTCGAGTTCATCTTCCTCGGCCACTGCCAGCTGGGCGCACAGGATTTTCTGCTGCGTGCTTTCGCTCACGGCATTGATGTTATCGAGCACGGTGCTGGGGCCGGGCACTTTGTGCATGCCGACGGAATCGAGCAGGCGGTGCAGTGTGATTGATTCTTTGAGCAGTATCTTGTAATGCACGCTTTTGGGGCCGCCGATCCATCCGCGCAGCAACAGGAAAATGAACACCGCCAGCGCGGGCATGCGCGGACGACCTTCTTCAAGGGTGCTCGAGCACTCCAGAGGCTCTGCAGGCAGGTCGATGTCCAGTCCGTCGAGCTTGGCATTGCGCGTCTGGATGAAGTGTTGCTCGGTTTTGCGCGCGTGCTTTTTCTTGAGGCCCTGCACATCGAGATCGTGCTCCACCGCAGCGAGCAGATCCGGGTGGCGAATCGCGATTTTCACGGATTCTTCCACGAATTTGTCCAAATCGCTGTTGATCTGAGCT
>JAGROY010000170.1:0-5660 GCA_020439995.1 Verrucomicrobiia bacterium | reverse complement strand
GAGCTTCAAAGAGCAGCGGCTGGGGGCTGAAGATGGCGGGATTTTCGGGATCTTGCTCAGGTGACATATCGTTGGGGCTAAGTAGATCCCACCCTAGCGCCCGTCGCGCCGCCCGCGACCTGATAAGTCAAAAAAATAGTTTTCGGCTAAGCTCTAGCTAACTAACTAACAGCCGTTCGCAAGCCACTAGTCCAGCTGCCCTTCTGGCAGAAAGTCTGCACCGCCTCAACTATCCAAGACTGCTGCATTCACCAGCGGGATCGAGAGCCTAGACGCACGGTGCATGCGGTCGTGCTCGCACACCCCGCCATGTAGACGACTGGAGTACATGACAGGCAAATCGTGCAACTTTGCACGATCGAGAGAAATTTCGGCAAAATGGCCTTCGCCCTTACTGTCAGGCTCCAAGTCGGCCGGTCGAAATTCAAGATTCAGAGATGCCCCAACATTCTCAGCCACCAGCGTCGGACTGTTCCGATCGTTTTCGAAATGAGCCAACAGGAACTCCAGCGCTGACCATAGAGAACGAGGACAGCCAGTTACCGTTCCTTTCGGGTAGCCATCTTTAAACGTAAGATTGTGTTCACCAGCAAAGTCCCTCACAACCGCCATAGCATCGTAAGCCCGGGGCGCAGTGGCAGCCGCATAGATTGATTCAAAGGTAAACGCAATCGCCCGGGACGAAGCGTGAGCGTCCCGCAGCAGCCGATCAAGGCTGGCGCGGTGACGGCGATCGTAGCCCGTCTTGATAGCAAGCTCCAACTTCTGGGCGGGCAATCGGCACGCTTCCTTAAGAACCCCTGCTATACTCGCGAGATCTGCCGCGGCCTGCTGAGCACGCAGCTGAATCATCAACTCAGCCCGTTCAATAGCGAAAACAAGAGTGCGCAAAACCAGTCTGGCGCTCTGGATGTTGATGTCGGCTTTTGACAGGTAGTCCTGAGCCCCCATCCGCAGGAGATCCACTATGAGTTTCTCATCCTGATTTCCACTCATGATCACAATGGGGACGTCGTATAGCTCGCCGCGTGCCGTAAGGTAGGTGTCCATTCCCGAGCTGTCAGGAAGGCCCAGGTCGATAAGCGCCACGTCAAAGGCCCCGCCTTCCTCTTCTATCATTTCCACCATTTCCTGCACGGATTCAGCGTGATAAATAAGGATACTAAAATGCCGCTCTGGCTCATCTAACCCAGTGAGTATTTCGTTCACCAGCTCAGCGTCGGCCACGCTGTCTTCCAGTAGTAATACTCTTAACTGCTTTCCTTTTGTGATCATACGGATTGAATTATTATTTAAATTAACCTGGAATCATTTTGGTGGATTTCATTATATGCCCGGTAGTTGTGACGCTTCACTCAATGCCCTGCGACAGAGATCCGTCAGAGTGCTGCCACTGTCGAAAGTGAGGTAAGTTTTCACTATGTAGCCCAACGCTCCGTTATCTTGCAAGTATCGGGCCAAATGCTCATCACTGAGCCCGCTCCAGACCAGAATACTGGCGTCCGGATAAGCGTAGCGAAATCCGTCATAAGTCGCTAATCCGTGACTATCGGGCAGCCCAAGATCAAGCAGAACCAAATCTTGGTGCGCCTTGTCATAGCAGTCGATAGCCGTACGAAAGGTAGTCGCCGTTGAAACAACGAACTCGCTCCCTCTCAACAGGCACTGAGCCAGAAACGTATCTCCCGGCTCATCCTCGACCAATAGTATTTCCTTCCTCTCCATGCTCTACCTTATGCGGAACTTTAAACCATCGAACCTGAATTTGCTCCAAGTTTTTTAGAAAACTTAACTTCAAACCCATTTCATTGCTTTTGCTACTTTCGAGGAAGGGTCACACTCAGTACACCACCAACATTGGCCTCGCCAGATCGATACTCCACACTTCCTCCATAACTTTCAGCTATTCTTCTACAAATTGCCAAGCCCATTCCATTCCCTGGATACTTGCCCTTTCGGTGCAGGCACCGGAAAACGTCAAACACACGTTCAACGTGTTCGTCAGCAATCCCGATTCCGTTGTCTGCAACATCGATTCTCGTCCAGTCAGCGTTAAGAAACTCAGCCGTGACTGCGACCGCCAGTGGTCTGTCTGCGTCACGAAACTTGATAGCATTGTCCAGCACCTGGAGGAACAGTGTTCTCAACTCGTCTTCGGACACCAACACAGCAGGCAAATCCTTCGCTACCGTAACCGAAGCACCTGCCTCGCCGATCTTGTTTTTTAACACGGACAAAACACTCGCGATCGCAAGTCCCGTTTCTCCCGAGTCACTCAACTCCGATGTCCCTGCTCTGGAATACCGCAGGAGATCCTGAATCATTGACTGCAAACGAGCTGCACCTTCGACAACAAAAGACATGAACTTACGGGTTCTATCATCCAATTGAGCCTCTAACGTTTTCTCGAGCAGGCCGATGTAGTTGCTCACGGTTCGTAGCGGTTCCTGGAGGTCATGAGATACGATGTAAACAAACCGATTGAATTCATCTCTGCTCTTTCGTGCCTGTTCTTCACATTCTTTCGCCCTTGCAGCGGCAAAATCGGAGCTAAGATCGGTCACAGTCATGATTCGATTGTCCGACGCCGCGCCGGTCGGAGCATGCAGAACAACTCTGGCGTTGAATGATTCTCCATCCCCACGCTTGAGGATCACCTCATTGACAGATTCCGAATCAGCCAGCCGAACTAGTTCTGCCTCATTCACCGCCAGCACTTCCTTCATCATCGCATTCGAATGAACAACGCGCCCGTGAGAATCAATTATAAGAACACCCACTCCAGCAGCCGTCAAACAAGTTTCTAACTGTTGGAGTTGATCAATCGGCAGTTCTGTAGGATTGTTAGTAGTCATTTGGGCAGGCCTGAAAGGATAGGAAAATATACGGAAAGAAATCGGAGTGAACACTTATTTATTGGTGACACAACAGCAGCAATTGCGTATCGAAACTAATCGAATTCTGTTCGATGTCGCAATTTCAATCATCCTTACTCCGAAGCGGAGCAGGGCCAGATGCGAGCGATGACAACTGAACCCCTTAAAACTGAACATTCTCACTGGGTGATTCGAATCCTCAGGAACCGTTACACCGCCTGGCTGGTCCTCGCTAATTCACTTTTTATAACACTGCTCGCCTGGTGGGTATCCTCCAATTTCTCCGAGGAACTGGCGGCCAAACAATTTGACGCAAGTGTTCGTGAAATGATATCGAACATTGACCACCGGATGGACCTCTATGAGCAGGCTCTATGGGGTGGAGTTGGCCTCTACAGCGCATCTGACACCGTAACTCGCTCAGCATGGAAGCACTATATCGACTCCTTAAAAATAGCCAACACCCTTCCGGGGATACAGGGTATCGGGGTCGCACCCAACTTGAAAGGCGAGGACAGGGATGCGCATGAAAACTGTGTGCGTTCTGATGGGTTTCCTGACTACAGAATCAGTCCAGAAAGCGAACGGGATCGTTGTGCACCCGTCACGTTTTTAGAGCCCTTCGACTGGCGGAATCAACGCGCCTTCGGGTATGATATGTGGTCAAACGACGTACGGCGAGAAGCCCTTGCCCGGGCAGGCGATCTTGGGATTGCAGCCACCTCCGGAATGGTTCGTCTGCTTCAAGAGACAGGCGAGGATGTTCAAAACGGATTCCTCACCTATGTTCCGCTCTATGACAACGGCTTGCCTGTTAACACTGTAGAGGAGCGACGCCAGGCTCTCCGTGGATGGGTATTCGCCGCATTCCGGGCGAAGAACATGCTGCAGGGAGCGCTGGACGGATATGAAGATGCTTTCCACATCCAGATTTTCGATGCACCTGACGTTGAAACAGCAGCCCTGCTTTTCGATTCCGATCCCGAAAGAGGAGACAGCGGCGGCCAACAGGATGATTCATCGCTGCGGAGCACAACTCGTAACCTTACAATTCAGGGAAGATCATGGACGCTGCGTGTACAGACGGAAAAATTCTTCCAGGAAGGAATGAGGCCCATACTCCCCTGGGTAATCGCGATCGGAGGTATCATTGTCAGCGTCCTGCTGTTCGTCCTCATGTTATTCGTGTACGGACTAAAAGAACGGGCTTCTTCCATCGCTGCGGAAATGACTCGTGAACTGGAAGAATCCAATCAGGAGCTACGTCAGTTTGCCTATGCGGCCACCCATGATGTCAAGTCTCCCCTCAACAGTATCGGTAACGCACTGCACTTGCTCAACAAAGAGTCACCAGAACTCAGCAAGCGATCGAGCAAAGCGATCGAATGGATTCACACCGCCCACGGAAGAGCGATTGAAATTATCGATAAACTGACAGAGGTCATTCACCTGAAAGAAGGGGGCAAACTGGAGGCCGAGACGATCGATATGGGCACTGAAATTCCTCGGATCACGGCAGCCTTTGCGAACGAACTCGCAGCGTGTGGGGGAGCGGTGGACTGCCGCGGCTGTGAGGGAACGCTCAATTTTCCACCCTCGGTAATCTCACGTGTAATGGAAAATCTGCTGTCGAACGCGATCAAGTACCGACATCCGGATAGACCTCTGCGTATATCAATTGATTTCACCAGCCACCGGACAGAATCCATCCTGCGGGTGCAGGACAATGGCTTGGGTTTCGATGCTTCTACGGATCAAGACAAGATCTTTGGCCTGTTTCGTCGCGCCCATTCACATGTGCAGGGATCTGGATTCGGCCTCTACATCACCAAGCAGTCGTTGGAATTTCACGGAGCAAGCATCACGTGCACATCCGCTGTCGGAACAGGAAGCGCGTTTCTAGTAAGCATCCCTTCGTGATCCAGTATAAAATCATGAGAATAGATCAATTCGTAAGACAGCCTTCCAGGCCCATAAACGTCCTGCTGGTGGACGATAATGATATGGACAACGAGTTCCATAAAATCGTGATCGAGGATACCGACTTGGCGGATTCAATCGCTGTGGCCTTCAATGGCAAGGAGGCGATCGACACACTCCAAGCGACCGCTGGCACTCCGGAGGAACCCACTCTCATTCTGCTCGATATCAACATGCCGGTCATGAACGGTTTCGAATTCCTGGAGGCGCTAAAAGATCTGCGATCGAAACTTTCTCTGCAATCGATCGTCATCGTGATGCTGACGACGTCACTGCTGGATGAAGACCGCTACAGAACTGAATCTACCCCTGGCCTCAAAGGATACATGCACAAACCCCTGACGGACGAATCTTTCCGGGAGATCGTATTTGCTTACTTTTGCGATGAGGATGGGACGGGGACTAGCCCCGCTCCACAGAAAAATACGCCCCCTTGATCGGGCGGCACGATTGATGCCCGATCAGACCAGCATCAATGCCGGATTCTCAATCAATCGCTGTAGCGCATTCAGATAGGTGGCACCCACGGCACCGTCCACCACGCGGTGGTCACCGCTCAGGCCGATCCACATCCGCTGACCGGCGACGATCTCTCCCGCTTTGTTGACAACTGGCTTGGCCTTAATCGCACCAATGGAAAGAATTGCTGCCTGCGGAGGATTGATAATCGCATCGAAACTGTCGATTCCATAGGAACCCAGATTTGATACCGTGATCGTGCCGCCCTGAAATTCCTCTGGAGCGAGTTTCTTGTTACGGGCGCGGGTGGCGAGATCTTTCACAGCATCGCTGATTTGCTGCAAT
>JAGROY010000489.1 GCA_020439995.1 Verrucomicrobiia bacterium | reverse complement strand
GGTTGCCATCGCTGGTATACTCGTTTGCTGTCCGTCACACCCAAAGATTCTTCAAGACCTCAGCAATCTGATTCTCCAAAAAACCATGCCGTTGCTGTTGCCCAAGTTTCGGCGCCCCCCATGATGATGTCGCAGACAGGATCTTTGATATCGTAATATGCATCCATATCTTCCTCTGGGTGGTGTTTGATGATACCCGCTTTAACCTGTCCATAGGCGTGTGAAATCAGAGGGTTGGCACGTAAATAGTCGCGAAACAGCAGCGCGTAGCGTTGGTTGGCACGTCCCTCGATACGGACGTGGAGGTTGATGGGGCGCTCACCCTCTCTCTTGAATACCCATTTTTGCCATTGGGTAGGATCTGGATTACTTGCTGATGGGACATGGTCGCTCATATACTGTAATCGAGAATAACCTGCAGCTAGGATTGCTTCCTCAACTGCGGGGAGCAAAGCCTCAACTGTGATTTGAATATCGAGAATATCTTTCGCTGCTAAACCCGGAACTGAGGTTGATCCAATATGGTCAATGCGTAGCGCCAATGAACCGAGATGATGGCGCAAACTGGTGCCAAAATCCCTGAATTCAAACGGCCACGTCGATCGATAAGGAGAGAGGAAAATCACTAGTTGAAGTGTTTGTGGTTTTTTAGCGTCTTGATCTTGAGGTGAGCTACGGGACACCTGAGCGCGAACGTCGATGTTCCAAAAATACCTGATTTCTTATGCCTTTGGCGCATCCCGGCGGGTGCCTGCTACCGCCGGTAAGAGATCAGGAAATTGTTGAACGGTGTTCGTCCCCAGAGTGGCGCCACAGTCCCACGCAGGCCCTCACTTTCCAGAGTGCTGCAGATTGAATCCTGGCTGGGGTAGCAGGTGGGGGCGGCCTTCATCCAGAAGGTGGCGCGGGCAAGAAGATCGCCGGCGTGGGTGACGCGGAATCGCCAGCTGTCATCGAGCAAACCACTGCGAATTACCAGTTGTCCGCTGGGGGCGACTGATCGGGCAGCATTGCGCAGCAGTTGCTCCTGCTCGGATGGCTGGAAAAACTGCAGGATGTCTAGAATGGTGACACTGCCCTGGAACTGCGGGATTCCCTCCCGTGCGTCGCCGTGCCGGAACTCGGTATCGGGGTAGTGTGCGTCGGCAATTTTCCGGGCAGTGGCCACTTTCCTCTGATCATAGTCGATCCCCAGGATGGCTGGCTTGAAGCCGTGGTGGCGAAGATAAAAGGCGAGCAATCCCAGTCCGCAGCCGAGATCGAGCAATGGCTGTCCGCTCCCGGCAAGTTCTGCCTGTACCGCCGGATAGAGCGGATCGGTGCACAGCTTCGATTTTACATAGCCCCGGTACCACCGTGACTGGTAGCGTTCTGCCAGTAGTTGTGTTTCCTTGCGGGTCACTGGTCAGACGGTAATGGCTTTTCGATCCGTGTGAAGTCCCCGGCATCTGGATCATGGAATCCGGGAAGTTGGAATACGCCGCCTTTGTCCTGACCACTGCCGCGCTGGAACGCCGCGAGTCCGCGGAATTCCTTGCCCCGCCACGCATAGACGGGGGACTCCGGCCCGGGCGAGTGCCAGGTATTGCCGGTAAGCACATTTTTGTCTGAATCGGGCTCGGCGTACACGAGTTGCTTCATTGCGTTGCCGACAAAGACGTTGCCCTTGAAGGTGTTTCCGATGGCGTGCTGAATCCATAGTTCTGCGGTTGCGTCTTTGTGCCCGGTATTGCGGTAACACACGTTCCCTTCAAAGGTGCAGTCCCGGACAATGCCTGTTTTGCTGCTGTAGCCGCCGACGACGATGGCGGCTTTGTCATTTGCGTAGAGCGTGTTGTTCCTGACAATGATGCCAACCGCTTCGGAGCCCTGATTCTCGGCACCCACCTCGATGCCGAGGTCGCAGCCGGACACGACGTTTTCTTCGATGACGATGTTGTGCGCGCCATCCACATAGATGCCTGCTGCATACCCGCCACCGTAGCCGGAACGTGCGCGGAATACACGGTTGCGCGCGCACAGGCCGTTGCGCGCCACTTTTGATGCGTCTTCCACAATCGAATCTTCACCGCCGATGAAGTCGATTCCGATGTTGTTGACATCGTGGATGTGATTGTTAGTGACTTCGAAACCATCGATGTTGCCGTTCAATGTGAGCGCCTCACTCTTGGCTGGATCGCAGTGGTGGATGGTATTGCCGTCGATGATGATTTTGCTCAGTGGAATCTCCGATGATGTGCCGTAGACGGTGATGCCCATGGCGTTCTTGCCGCGAATCTCGTGGATCGTGTTGTTGCGGATCTCGATGTTTGAGCCGCTGCCTTCGATGCGGATGCCGCTCGCTTCCTTGGGGCTTTTGTGATCCCTGATTTCGAAGCCAATCACGCGGATGTAACTTTGGTCATAAATCTGGATGAGATCACGCGTGCCCGAGCCGCTTTCGATCACTGCTCCATCGTCCGCCTGCAGGGTGATGAAACGGTCTGGCTCGCCTGACTCGTTAAACTCGATATGTTCCCGGTAGACTCCACGTGCGACATGGATGGTGTCGCCGGGCTTGGCTCTGTCGCAGCCTTCCTGAATCGATTTCAGCGGCGCTGAGAGGGAGCCGTCGTCACTGTCGTCACCAGCTGGCGAGACGAAAATCTGTGCTGCGGGGACTTCCAGCAGCGGGATGAGCAGCACGAGGATATGAAAAATGCAGGGAGGAAAATGACGCATCGGTCTGGACGCTAGCGGGTGCCCGCCTCTGGCTCAATCGCGTTTTTAGTTGTCGGAAATTTGGCCGGGAGGCTGTTTTTTACTGGGTGGAGCTAACTGGGCGAGGGTGCCTTCGACCGCGCGCTTGAGCAGCGGGAGCCGGTTTTTTCGTAATGGATCCAGGCTGACGAATGCTTTGGATCCGCCACTGTGGCTGACGGTCAACAGCCGCAGATCTGACGAGATTTTTGCCTCCTCAATCTCCGACCAGTAGAGCAACTGCATGTTTTTCTCTGGGCGAAAGAACGGAAATATCTCGATGCCCAGAGGCGTGAGAATGATGTAAGCATGGCGGGTCAGGCGCATTGCCATCCAGAAGGCTGCTGCACACAGCGGCAGCGGTATCATGGCAAACCAGTAGCTGGAGACCAGGGGGCGCTGCTTCCCGGTGAATCCAGGAAGTGCGAGCATGAAAAGGGCGAGCGCTGCACAGAAAAAGATGATCCCGATCACGACAAAAGTGCAGGCCTGCCGGGCTCGGGTGAAGCGCAGTTCTTTCTCCGGTGCAGCCACGGCTCTCGGTCCACGGAAGAGGCCCGCGCATCCAGAGGCGAACGATTGCAGAAGGATTTTAGGGCTGGTCACGAACGTTGGATGCCGAAAGCGGCCGATTGCTCGATTATTTTGCGCCCATTCACCAAAAAGTCCGGGCAACCCTGAGGCTGCCCGGACTTCAAAAAGGTAAGGCGTAGCCGGACGATTGGAATTGGTGTTCCGGCCTGCTTTCAAATTACTCTGCTTCCACCTTCACTGCACGGACACGGAAGAAGCGCTGCTCGGTGGTCTGGGAGTTGTAGGTGCCTGGGTTGGCTACGGTCCAGTTTACCAGATCTTTGCTCGACTCAAGGATGATCTCGACGTCACCAGTCGCGTCTTCGGGGATAACGACAGTCTGAGCTGTTTGAGTAGCCGCAGTGCTCACATTGTCGAGGATGCGGTAGTAGAGGTAGTACTGAACGTGAGAGCCAACTTCGGCGCGGACGCGTACTTCGAGTCCGCCAGTTCCGGCGACCAGTTGGATTTTGCGGAGACCTCCAAGCGGAGAGCCCGTCCAGCTTCGGGCTTGCGCCAGAAGGAACTCACCATTCGCTGGTGATGTTTCGATCACTGCGACCCGACCTGCGGCAGACGGGGTGCGAGGATCGGTGGTGAAAAAGTCAACAATTTCGAGAATCTTGCCTTCAGGAACCTGGAGAAGGTTGGACTCAGCGATGTTGCTTCGGAGTTCCCCGGAGCGAACCTCGATTTTCTGGGCTACGCAGTTCAGTGTCGACCCGACGAGGGCAATGGCTATTGTGGCAAGAATTCGCATGCTATTTCTAGGGATTACAAGGTTAATGAAGTTGTGAGTCTCCGCCCCAAATTTCCCAGGAACGGACACGGGAATCCCGGAGGATACGCATTCCCCGGCGCATTTCAAGCACGCAGGCAGATTGCGCTGCGGGCTTGGGG
>JAGROY010000169.1 GCA_020439995.1 Verrucomicrobiia bacterium | reverse complement strand
GGACTGACATGGGAAAACCCTGACAGGACGAGCGGGACGAGCAAACAAGGTTGCTGTCAGCACCTGTTCCTGCTATATCTTGCCCATGCCCGATCTGGTATTCGACCTAGGAGGTAAAGAGATTTCATGCGGAATGACGAAGGTCGACCGCGCAAAGCTGTACGGCTACGTGGATACTCAGGTGCTGGATGACCGTGACAGGGAATGTGAACTGGCAACCTTGGCAGGCGACGGCAAGACACTCATCCCGATGGGCGGAACGGCATTTGCCTATTTGTCGCCCGACGGTTTGTGGCGGAACAAGACAGACCTCAAGCCGGTCAATTTGAACGGTGAGCCGATCGTGCCCGTTATCTCAAGTTTTAAAGCGCCGATCCACTTATCTGAGAAAGTGTCGATCGATGAATATCTCTCGCACAATATCAGAATCGTTTACCGGCTTCATTCTGAAGCAGGGCTTGGAGAAATCGAACAAGCAATCGGTGACGATGATATCGTCTTCGCGTTCGATTTCAGCTACCGGGGCGGACTCGTGGCTGATCGTGCATTCCTGCTCAAAGGCCAGGACGGAGCAATCTGGATGGCAGTGGGTAAGGCGACAAAGATTTCATTCATCGGTATGCAGCAGCAGGCGGTCATCGAGGATGAGGTGGAACCGGACGAGGAAGAGGCCGATCTGGATTTTGGTATGATGTAAAATCAACGACACCTAAGCGATCCCTTGAAGACATGGCAGAAATCAATTTAACCGACAGCCGCGGTCGCGACGCCGTCGTGGCAGTGGAAGGAGTCAGCATCCCGCTGGAGTATCGATGGATCGATGGCGATGGGGCTCAGGCCGTGTCCCGCAAAATTCTTCGATCGACGATGGCGCAGGATCTTAGCAACCTGCTGGCCCAGACGGGAGGACTGGACGAGCTGGGAGAGCAACTAATCAAGGGAGATCCAGAAGTGGACACGGAATTGTTTGGGTGTTTTCTGGAGGACACCTCCAGAGTTTACGTGGATCAGGACAAAGCGATCGTGCACAAGGTCAGTGTTTGGGATGTTGTGAGATCGCCGGATGGCACCGAAAAAGAGCGCCGGCCAAAGAAGGTGGAGGAGCAGAATGTTTCAACGGAGACGCCGCTGAAGTGGACGGGAAAGCTATTCAAGAAAGCAGATGTCTACAATCGATTCGTCTTTTCTCAAAAAGTGCAGGTGAAGCACGTCAACGGTCTCACTTTCGACTTTCTGTTTTCGATTGCGCGTGAACTTGAAGAGTCAGAGAGCATGATGCTGGTGGCGGGGGGTGCAAAGGCAAGCCAGCCACTCATCTTTCGCCGTGGCGGTGTTGCTTATCGCGGATTTCTCGAAGGCAGGACAGAAGGGGATAAGTATGCGCTCGTTCTGCATCTCTCGAACATGGAACTGAAGCAACCAACGGAAACTACCGAATCGTAATATGTTGGAAGAATCCCGCATTGAGATCAAGATTGGCAGCTATGGCGTCGCGTCCGGTGCGGCGCTCAAAGATCCGGCTCTGCTGAGTAAAGTTCAGAGTTACCGCAGACAGAAAGGTGCAGGGATGATCGCGCTGGACCGTGAGGCCGCCAAGCTCAAGTTGCCTGCATCCGACTACCACATCAGTCGTAAGGTGGATGGTGAGTTCTCCGTGATTGTCTGGGACGGGCAGCGGGCGATTTTGTTGAACCCTGGTGGAACAGCGCGGGTTGGCTTGCCCGTGCTGGAGGAGGCGGCGACACTTTTGCTGGCAGCAGGTGTGGGCAGTGCCTTGATCGCGGCAGAACTCTATGTGGAGCGGGGTGACGGAAAGCGGGCGCGGGTTCACGATGTTTCACGGGTGGCGCGGAAGCCAGAATCTCTCGCCGCCCTCGAGACACTGCGACTCGCGGTTTTCGATGTTCTTGAATGGAATGGTAGCAGCATTGAGGGTGGGTTCGAGAATACCTGGAACACGATCACCACGGTTTTTGGCAAGGGGCAAAGGATCGCCCCTGTCGAGGCGGTACAGGGAAAAGATGCGAAAGCAGTGCTGTCCCAGTTTGAAAAATGGGTGGATGGCGAAGGGGCGGAAGGCCTGGTGGTGCGCAGCGACTCTGCCGGAATCTTCAAGGTGAAGCCCCGCCACACGCTTGATGTGGTAGTGATAGGATTTGCCGAAGGTGTGGATGATCGGGTGGGGATGCTGCACGATTTGCTATTGGCAATTCTCCGGTCGGATGGCTCTTTCCAGCTGCTGGGGCGCGTCGGCGGTGGATTTTCCGATGAGCAAAGGAAAATCTTCCTCGCTGACCTGCAGGATATGGAGGTGGAGAGCGAATATGCAGAGGTCAACTCCGACCGCGTGGCCTATCGGATGGTGGAGCCGCGCTGGATTGCTGAAATCTCATGTCTCGATCTTGTGGCAGAGACCACGCGGGGGGGCACCATTGATCGAATGGTGCTGAACTGGAATCACGAATTCATGCGATGGGAGACCATCAGGCGCCTTCCTCTTGTGAGCGTGATTTCGCCGCAGTTCGTTCGTCTGCGTGATGACAAGAAAGTCGATCCGCTCGATATTCGCATTCAGCAGCTCACGGATATCGTACCGGTGCCCATGGCGGATAAGACGGCCCGGGATCTGGCACTTTCAGGAAGTGAGATCCTCCGCAGAGAGGTGGTTACCAAGACGCTCAAAGGCAAAGAAATGGTGCGCAAGCTGCTGATGTGGAAGACGAACAAGGAGACGGAATCACCCGACTACCCAGCATACGTCGTTCACCTCACGGACTTCAGTCCGAACCGGAAGGAGCCACTCCAGCGCGAGATACGCGTGAGCAATTCCCGTGATCAGATCAAATCACTCTGGGATGAGCTGGCGGTGAAATACTTCGTCAGAGGCTGGAACTCGCCGGAGGAATAATGATAGTTCAAAAGTCTCCCGTCACACCCCAGCGATCACCGGTAAAAACAACGGCGCGGAGTTGTGCTCCTTTTAGCTCGGCTAGAGATAGTGGCTTTGTGTAGGGGATTGCGCTGGCGCTGGATAACATGGAGGCGTGATCGATCACTGCAAGTTGAGCATCCCATAGAGCGTCTGTACTGGACTTGCTTTGATTCAATCCGTGAATTGCGAGTATGTTCTGCCCCTGCTTGAGCAGGTGGCTATGTTCGCCCATTTCGAATGCTTCCCAGCGCACGGCATTCCGATCGTTGGTAGTTCCGGTTGCTGACGCATTCCAGAAGAGATGATCCGGCGCATTTTTTTCTGCAACCTTGACTCCGTTCAGATAAGCTACGAATCCATCATCATATCGTATGCGCAGCGCCAATGATTGCAATTCCTGTGCTGAGGGAAGCTTCTCTAGCTCAAAAGGAAGCCGAATCTAACAACTGGCGGAAGTATTCCACATTTCTGCAACTTCATGCTTGATGAGTTCTGTATAGTCCGCTGGCTCCGTCTCATAGCCGACTGCTCCACTGGCAGATTTCCTCCAGTGAATCTCGTTCGAAGGCTTCGCGATCGATGTCCAGTCTTCGATTGAAAGTCTGGATCCTTCATTGCGAATGGAAGGCACCAGCGTTTCCACTGGCGATGACACACCAGAGTAGAGCGATTTCCACTTTATCCCACCACGGTATCCTGGATCTGTGCCGTCGATGGTGTAGTAGATCTCTCCTTTTTCCACGCCCGCAGGCAGCGAAATCCTGACATTCCCTGCCGATTCCGTGAACACCGGGGGAGCAATGTACTGCTGGTCGATCCACTCAAGCCGCATCGCCAACCAGTCCTTCATCCAGTCGATTTCCGCCTGATACGTCCGGCGTTGTTGATAGCCCGGGGCGTTCGGCCAGACATAACGCCCGAGGACTGGCCAGCGCCGAAAATTCCGATCGGCAGCCTCTTGCACTCTGGCTGCATGACCATCGATCATACCGAGCAGATTTTCCGTTGAGAGTATTCCCTTTCGCAACTCGAAGTAATACTTCCACGACTGGTGAGAATATTTGGGATCGTCATGCAATCGACGAAACCATAGATGCCCGCCGCTGGGATGAGCATCACGATGCCATCCTGTCGCCAAGTAACCCGAATTGTAATGAGCATTCCCGAGAGAAAGATTGTAGTCCCATAGTGGTGCTGCGCGCATCTTGCCATCTCGATCTTTTGTGAAATAGCTACTGATCCACCAGCCATCGATCTCACGGAAAATCTCTACCATCCAGTCGAGCTTGATAAAGCTATCGACGTCGATGAATGCAGCATATCCGGTTGTTTCGTCAGCGAAGTCGTCGGAAACCAGCACTTCCTCGTAAGCATTGAGAAACTGCTCCAGATAAGCCTTCTGCACCGGGTTGGGCTCATCGGGATCGACAAACCCAACAGTCAGAGCCCCTCGCTCTGTCCTCACCTTTTCATCCCATTCCAGGCCTTTATCGATCTTGAAGATGTAGCCACCAGTGACGGAATCAGTCACCAGCCTGCTCAATCCTTCGATCGGCACCCGATCTGGCCCTCTCTTAATCTTTTCAGTCAATACATAGACTCCCTGATAGTCCGCCATGGTTAAATCGTCTCCATCCTGATTCAGGAATAACTCCACGAACTTGGTTCGCGATCCACCTCCATCGCCCAGCAATGTCCGTCCCAGCTCAAATGCCAGAACATTGCGCATCAGTGACTTGTCAGAGTATGGTGCCGCGAGGATCCAGTCAGATTCTGCTGGTAGACCTAACACTGACACATCCTTATCCTCACCACGACTGTCACGCACCTCCCAGGCGTATTGCTTTTTAGGGAAATTCGTTGCGGACGAGTGACCACGCACACGCATGGCTCCAAACTCTGCAAACCCAGGTTCAACATTCAGACGTGTTCGTCCGTCGCTTCCCGGTTCGAAGATGCTGACATGCACAGCGCGGTATTTACGCTTCATCCATGGGGCATATTCGGAATCGATATGCACACCAGCCGTTTCAGCGATGACCACTGGAAGGTTGGAAGTGAATGCTTCCACTTCGGGATCAAGAAAGACAAATGCGCTCTCCGAAACGGGGCCAGGAAGGTAATCCGGAGCAAACACAGCTGCCCGCAGAACAGTTGAGGAGTTGATCGAAATCGGGCCGGTGTAGACTGGAGATGCCGCTTTCGGTTCCTTTGATCCCAGGCTGTAACGGATCACGCCACCTTCCGGCAGTGCACCAGATGAAATAGAAACGGTAACTGGCTCCCTCATGATCCCTCCAGGATTTGAAATGGAAACTGCGGGGGCTTCCGCATGCAGAGACAGCACGCCACGATTCATTTTGCCCGGCGTGGGCTTTATCAACAATCCTGCGACATCAAATGTGGGCGCAACCCAGCCAAAGGAAACATCAGGCGATGCATGGCCGTAGCCAAAGCGGTTTTGCTCCTCACCATCCGAATCTGTCAGTACAACGCTGCCTCCTTCGTTTGGAAGGGCAAATCCAGTGTGTAACGGTGCCTCTATGGAACGACGATCCTTCCCGCTGGCAAAGACGATGAGATGCTCGAATGCAGGCACCGTAATGTCTGGAAACTCCCACTCGAAATCATCACCGCATTGCAATTTCCATCCTCCAAGCCCAACCTCAGCATCGGTGCCATTGTACAGTTCGATCCAGTCGACGGTGTCCAGGTCATCGTCCTTTAAGCCCGCGTATGAAAAAGGCAGTATCTCCGAAACAATCACGCCTGGAGTCACGAACGGTTGATGCTGGCTCGTCTTTACCGTCATTCGATCGAGCAATACCGTCAACCCCTCTAGAGCCCTCGATGCAGCAGTAAATGCAAAGCGATGCCCGATTTCAGGGCGGTAGTCGCCTGTTCCCTGATCCTCAAAGATCACCTGCCCATCATAACTTAAATCCAATCCTTCATCGTCCCAATGGGCAATGACACGACGTGGAGTCAAGTCATGGATAGGAAAGTTATACAGAACGTTCGCTACGGTTCTGTCTGACACAATCAGCTCAATCGAAGGGGGATCATCTCCGTTATTGTAGGTGTCAAATTCGATCGAGATGCCCTTCGCCTCTTTGAACCCATCTCTCTTGTCGCCTTTTCCTTCGGGAATATCCCCAAAGGTCAACGTCATGCCATCTCCCGCCTGAGATGTCGAACCGAACATCGCAAGATCGAACTCCAGAGTGAATGAACCGATTCTACCTTGATCAAGCAAAGCTAACTTAGCTGCGGCGTTGTGATTCTTTTCCAATGCGTGACTCGTCAGTCGTAGAGCCCCGTCCTGCATCGTCGATTCCAACATTTCAACTCCACGTCCGAACGGGGAAGTGCCCTCTTCCGAATCGAATTCACCTGCAACGCTCGAAATCGGTGTCCCCCCTGGCAAGTTCCAAAACATCCACAGGAACATTCCTGAAACACGGCTGATTTTCCTCATCGCGCCATCATTGAGTGTCTGCACGCCAAAGAAAAGAGCAATCTTGTCCAGCCCCTGGAGCCCTCCTTCGCTGAAGTCGGAGTAGGGCGGTAGAGATGGGGGGAGCCCGATTTGTTTAAAAATTAAAATGCGGCAGAAGCTTTACAAGCGGCACGCAATTGGAAGCTGACCACCGGTGCCAGGATTTCCGAGCACACCTACGTCATGTACTGCCTTAGCTGACCTCGCTGTTGGCCTTGCGAACCGCGCGGTGCGCTGTAGAAGAAACGAGCACTTGGGCTGAACCTACAGAATCGAGTAAAAAGTCAGCTGGTATCCCAGCCACAGGAGTACCGCGCCGAGGGCGAAAAGCAGGAAAATGAATCCACCAAGATCCTTGTACCGGCGCATTCTAATGGAGCGGAGTTGGTGACGGCTTAGGCGCAGGGCAGGTGCGACCATCATCTCGTCGGGAGCAGGCAGTGTGTTCATCATGTGCAAGCGTCGCTCATGGATGGATTTTGGAGATCCCACGATGAATTGTTCCAGAGCCGAAATCTCGGTCGTGAGTGACGACGATCGCTCGCCTAGTATATTGAGGCGATCGTCAACTGAGGGGTCTATCACATGGCGTGAGCGCCAGATACGGCGGATGCTGGAAGCAATATGCTGAATCGGATTACGTGTGAAGTGAAACATAACGAGTCGGTGATTAGAGTCGAAAGGTTTAGGTGATCGCGAGTGCAGGCGTCGCGCAGCTGGTCAGTTGGCGGAACTGCCAGCTGTGGTTGAACCGAAGCGAAGAGCTTCTAAAAGATCAGGCTGACGAGCAGGCCTATCGTTCCAAGGATGATCAGTGGCAATGTGAACGCGAGCCCAAGGATGAATGCTTGTCTAAAGCTGGTTGGGAATGCGCTCGGGGCGGTAGTCACAACGGTTTCGGCGGCGCGACGGCTATTGCTGTTTCCCTGAGCCGTCGCATCATTGGTTTTCGTGACCTGGCGCAGGGAATTGATTTTGGAAATCTGTTTGTCGTAGTCCTCGCGGGCATCTTCGATGACAGTGAGGGCGCGGGCGAGGTCTGCTCTCAGCTCGTTGCGATCCCATTCCTCCGGGCGAAGGGCGTTGATGGTCTCAAAGTGGCGCTCGAAGTCTTCCCTTACGGCATCAAAGCTTTCTGCTTTTTTGCGTGCCTCAGTGGCTTCGCGCTCCAGCATTGCTACCGAGCGGGAAAGCTTGTTGCTGAGATCACTCCGGCCAGACACAAAGCTGCGCTGTTTGGTGTTGAGATCTTCAAGCTCACGCTTTTGTTGTTCAATTTCTTCCTGTTGTTGACGAAGCGCCTGTAGTTGCTGCTGAGCTGCCTGGAGGCGCTCGTCATAATCGCTCGCCACTGGAGAGATCAAGCGGTCAGCGGTTAGCAAATCGTCCTTGTCGACGATACTGGAATCGTCAAATTCCACGGAAAACTCGGCGTCGTCATCCTCAAACCGGAGGAGTTCATCGTCAGATTCAATGGCTCTACGTGTGGTTCTTGTGGTCATAGGTCGCGTAGCTAGAATAGGAAAATCAGTTGATATTGATATTACAGATTTCCTAAGAGTTCCAGTCTTTTTACACGGCGAATTCCAAGAATCATGGGAATAGTGGCGGCAATAGCCGTCAACAAAGCAACCACGATGAGCGTAATTGTTTGAGCATGAAGAAGTAGGGAGCGATGAGGGGTGTCTAGTGGAATTTCCAACGGATCGCTTTCGTCGGTTTTGACCTGGGGTTCATCAGCCGCTGATGTGTTGTCAGGGCCGACCTGAGTTGGGGGGCTTTCGACGTGCTCGATTCCAGCAGAAGCCCATTTCCGGCCGATCACGGGTGCGACTGCTGGCATGATCATGCAGGTGATGAAGAGGATGATGAACAGGAAATTGAGGATCAAACACAGTGTGCCGCCGAATCCTGAAACGATTTTAGCGGGATTCTGTTCGTGGAAATCGGGAAAAAGGCTGCCAAGTCCGACGGACAAGCCGCTGAGGCCAACACACATCAATGCGATCGCGAAGACGAAGAAAGCGATGCGCTCTCCGGGGAGGCGGAGCATGTAACCCGAGAGTATCATGAGTGGCGTAGTCATTCCGCCAATGATGGCGATGCTGAGAATGAACTTCTGCCAGACGACCTTTTGAATGCCGAATGGGGCGAGGCCGAGGATCCAGAGCCGTCCGCCCTCAAGACTGAATTGCGGAAAAACGAACCGAGTTGTGAGGGTAGACAGCGCCAGGGAGATGACGGCAAAATTGAGGTAGCTAATGACGGTGGTCCATACCGATTTTTCGAACGCACGCCCCATGTTGCGCATGTTGAAGATGTAGAGAGCCAGCAATCCGAACACAATGGCGCACTGTACCCACTGGGAAGGATCCCGCGCGAAGCATTTGAGATCTTTGGTGATGAGCGCCTGCATCGGCCGGTTCCGCGATAGCAGGCGCACCCAGATGCTAGGTGTCGCGAATCCGGTAAGCCCCTTTTTTGCCAGGATTTTCTCCCGCCGCCTCCATGAACTCTGCGCTCTGCGCCAGTTGCTCATGTTCCATGCTCCGTAGTAGGTTCGGCTGAAGAGCGCCATGCTGAGCCAGCCTCCCATGAGCGCGTAGCTGCATAGCAACAGGGGGAAAAGCACGACTACCTTGGAGTGATACCCCTTTGCCCACTGAAGGATCACCTCGCTCATCCATGTGCTGGGGATGTGGGGATTCACGCTCATCTCAGTATGCCGAAGGACTTGATTGAAGGTGAGGGCGACACTTTCTGAGCTGAGCGCTGGATCAAGAGTTTCGCTGTAGATGGCACTGCTTACCTTGAGTGCGCCGAACACAATCAGTGCGATCGCCGTGTACTTCCAGTAGCGATTCGCGAAGCGAATGGTCAAAACGAGTAGCCACGAAGCGATCGCTCCTGGGATCGCAACGAACGGCAGATAGAGCAGAAAGCTTTTGAGATAGAAGTGCCACTCGACCTCGAATATTTGTCCGTAGGCGCTGAGCAGGGGGGCACTCAGGAAAATCAGGCCCCAGCTGGATACGAGCAGGGTTTCCACCATGCGCCAGGAGAATAGCGCCCGATGGTCAATTGGAAGCGTCAGTAACCACTGAGTCTCTTTGCTGCGGAAGAGGCTGGAGTAGTTGATGATCACATTGGAGAACACCAGCATGATAAAGAAAAAGAAAATCATCATGTAGAGCACCCGCTCGATCATGAGAGTGCCCACGCCTGGAAGGCGGTTGACGTAGGTGAGACCCTGCGAAAACAGCAGATAGCCGATGATCAGGTAGCCGAACATGAAGGTGCTCAGCGTCACTACCATGAGTTTTGATTTCTTCAGGTTCCCGCCTAAGCGGGCGATCAACATTTGCCGCTGAACGCGGGCGAGAATGCTCATCTGACGGAAAAAATCGCTCATTGTTTTGTCTGGTGATGTAACGGCTGAAGGCCGTCAATCCACAGAACAAATCGCCGCGGTACGAACCTTTGCAATATGTAAAAGCCAGCCCTGGTCTAGCCAGGGCTGGCGGTTGATTCACGGAACGAGTGAATCGGAATAATTTAGATCTCGGGGAATTTAACCCATTTGTCGGTCGAGCTGGAGCTCTTGACAGCGGTCTCGATGAACGCCATTCCAGCCACGCCATCGTCGACGTTCGGGAAATCGTAACCATCAGCGGGCGCTGGCTTGCCCTCGATTTGATCACCGATCGCCTGGGCAGCGGCGAGGTAAATGTTGGCGAACGCCTCGATGAATCCTTCCGGGTGAGCGAAAGGGGTACGCGAGTTGTTCTGTGCAGCTTCGCCCAGATAGTCGTTGCCGCGCCTGTAGACTTTTCGCGGCGCGCTGGCGTATTTTACGATCAGATCGTTGGGATCTTCCTGATGCCACTCGATCGAGGCCTTGGTGCCATAGACCCGGATGTTCAGATTGTTCTCGTCGCCATTGGAGATCTGTGAGGCGTAGATGATGCCCTTTGCTCCACCGGTGAAACGGATGAGGTTGTTGCCATCGTCGTCGAGTTCGCGTCCAGGGATGAAGGCAGTCAATTCCGAGCACATCTCATCGATCTCCAACCCTGTGATGTAGCGCACCAGGTTGTGGGCATGCGTGCCGATGTCGCCCATACAGTTGGATGCACCGGAGATATTGGGATCTGCCCGCCAGTTGGAAATCTTGCCCTGACCGTCGCCCTCTACGTCACCTACGGCGTAGCCTTGTGGATATTCCGAGACGATCTTGACGATGCGACCGAGTTCGCCGTCCTTCACCATGCGCCGCGCCTCTTTTACCATCGGATAGCCGGTGTAGTTGTGGGT
>JAGROY010000168.1 GCA_020439995.1 Verrucomicrobiia bacterium | reverse complement strand
ATTCTTCGCGCCTGCCTCAGCAATTCCTACGAGCGAGAATCTTGTTATCTCGGAAATTATGTACAATCCGGGTGCCCCAACGGAAGGTGAGATCGCCGCAGGGTTCACGGATCCTGACGATTTTGAATTCATTGAGCTGAATAACATCAGTAGCGAATTGCTCAACATGGGAGATGTCGCTTTCATTGATGGAATTGGAATCAAGATCGCGCCGGGGGTAGACTCGTTCCTCGCGCCAGGCGGACGGTTCCTGCTGGTGAAGAACTCTGAGGCATTTGCACTTCGCTACGGCAGCGGCTTGCCAGTCGTTGGCACATTCACGGGAAATCTACGCAACAGCGGTGAGCAGCTGGAGCTCGTTGGCCCGGCCGGAAGCATCCGCCAGTTTGAATATGGCGACAGCGATCCCTGGCCAAGTGACGCTGATGGGAGTGGCGCTTCACTTGAGTTGATCTCTCCCGCTTCCAATCCTGATCACGCTTTGCCTGGCAGCTGGCGTGCAAGCATTCCCGGCGGTACTCCAGGCACCGGCGAAACTGCTGGCGGAGCTGGATATGCGGAGTGGCGGCAGGCGGTGTTCAGTGCAGCCCAACTGGCCGATGCTTCCATCAGCGGTGATCTGGCTGACAGTGATGGTGACAATCTTCCAGTTTTCGTTGAATTCGCAGTAGGAGGTTCACCAACGCAGCGAGACTTCGAACTAGGACTGAAGATCGAAGAAGTTGGCGCAGAAACTCACCTTTCGTATGCGAAGTCACGCACGGCGTCAGGACTGATGTTCAAAATAGAACAATCAGAAACTCTGGCTGGTTGGAGTCCCGCAGACGCCGATTTTGCGCCAGTCGGAACCTCTCCCATTTCGGACAGCTCGGAACGCGTTGTTTTGCGCTACACGGGAGCCGGAAAAATGGTCGGCTACTTCCGCCTACGCATCCAGGCTGCCCAGTAGTATTCGGAGGATCTTCGCCGGGTGGAATCCCCGGAGCGGTTCTAAACGTTTAGAATAATGGAATGTCGAAGATTTTCTCCCGCATACAAGATCACCAGGATGCACTGCTCGAACGGTTCTGCAGTCCCAGGCGCAGAGTTGTGTCGAAGTCCGACTGGTTCGACGAGGAGGAGCCATTCTCTTCGCTCGAAGCTGCGTGCCGCGATTCGATTCTCTTCTATGAGGCCCGGGGCTATTACTTGTTCCAGGAGCCAGCGATCGATCACCAGCCAGTAAAACGCCGGTTCAGAGTCGTCCTAACGTTTAAGCCGACGGAATCCAACGGCTGACTCCTGATGCTATCTATCTAGCTGAGGATTTCGTGAATGACTTCGCCCGCGACGTCAGTGAGTCGGTAGCTGCGTCCGTTGTGGTAATACGTGAGTCGCTCATGATCGAGGCCGAGCAGATGCAGGAGCGTCGCGTGCAGGTCGTTGACACTGACGCGATTTTCGACGGCCTTGTAGCCGATCTCGTCGGTTTCGCCGTAGCTCGTGCCACCCTTGATTCCGGCACCGGCCATCCATTGTAGAAAGCCGTTCGGATTGTGATCTCGCCCTCCTCCGTTCTGTGAGATCGGCATGCGACCGAACTCACCGCCCCAGATCACCAGGGTGTCATCGAGGAGCCCGCGTTGTTCGAGATCTGTCAATAAACCGGCTACGGGAATGTCCGTAGCGAGACAGTGATGCGTGTGGTTTTCAGCGAGGTCGTTATGTGCATCCCATTCGCCGTCGCTGTAAACCTGTACAAAGCGAACGCCATTCTCGATCAGCCGCCGGGCCATCAGGCATTTCGTTCCGTAAGAACGCGACCTCGGATTGTCGGTACCATAGAGGCGATGCGTGGCCTCGGACTCTTGCGAAAGGTCGACGACATCAGCCGCTTCCGTTTGCATGCGATAGGCCAGTTCGAACGATTGCATGCGGTTTGCAAATTCGACATCGTCAGGATGCCGTTTCATGTGTTCGTCATTGAGCCGAGCCATAAGGTCGAGCTGTGCTCGCTGATCGCCGGCAGTGATCATTGGCTGACGTTTCAGGTTCAGGATGGGGGCACCCTGAGAGCGAAAGAGCGTTCCTGCGTAGGATGAAGGAAGAAAGCCGGATCCCCAATTGTGCGGGCCGCCTTTCGCTCCCTTCGTGTTGCCGAGCACGACATAGCCTGGAAGGTTTTGGTTCTCGCTGCCGAGGCCATAGGTGGCCCACGCTCCTGCGGTCGGAAAGCCAGGGCGTGGTAGCCCGCTGTTGATTTGGTAGATCGCAGGAACGTGATCGTTCGACTCACTGTGACAGGACTTGATGAAAGCCATCTTGTCGACGTGTTTGGCAACATTCGTGTAGCGATCACAGACCCATTGGCCGCACTGGCCGTACTGCTTGAACGAGAATGGGCTCTTCATCAGCGGGCCAGGATTGCCGAAGAAAGCCTTGATGTCTGTCTGCTGCCCATGGCGTTTGGTAAGCTCGGGCTTCGGGTCAAACATGTCGACACTGCTCGGAGCTCCTTCCATGAACAACCAGATGACTGATTTCGCTTTCGCCGGAAAGTTAGGAAGACGTGGCGCAAGCGAAGTGCGATCTTGCGCTGCCGCGAGCAGTTTCTCTTGCCCTAAAAGGCTCGCCATGGCGATCATGCCTGCGCCACTGCCAGCGCGTCGAAGCCAGTCCCGGCGGGATAGAGGTGCCGCGACTCGGCCACACGGGAAAACAGTTTGATTAGGTTTGTTCATGGGGTCAATTGCGCTCTTGTGAACGATCGTTAGTCGACATAGATGAATTCATTCAATCCAAACAGTGATTGGCAGAAGTCGGCCATCGCTTCGTGGCGGGCCCCTTCTTCATTTCGCTTGGTTCGGGAGTTTGCCTGCAGTTCGATGAATGCTAGAGAAGTTGTCAATTCGGTTTCTGTCGGCTCTCGAGCGAAGGCAGCAGCGAACGCGTTCTGGATCGCCGATCTGTCATCGCCTGACTCGGTCAATCGTTTCGCAAAGTCACGCGACACGGCACGCACGAACGTGTCATTCAGAATCGCCATCGCTTGTGGGGCGACGGTGGTGTTCTGTCTTTGCGAGCAGCTGTTCATCAGGTCGGGGCGGTCGAAGGCCTGAAACAGCGGGTAAGGAATCAATCGCTTATGGAACATGTAAACGCTGCGCCTGCGTGTCGAGGCATCGTCCTTAGCGTCCTGCGGATAAGCTTCGCCCTGGATGTTGCGGGCCAGATTGGCTTCGGGTTGAATGTAAGGTTTGAATCCAGGCCCACCCGCTTTAAAATTAAGTGTTCCACTCACTGCGAGCATTGCATCGCGCAGCGCTTCGGCTTCGAGTCGCTGCGGCGCCATCTTCCAGAGTAGACGGTTCTGCGGATCGACGCGGGCCGCCAAGGTCGCCGCTGGATTACTGCTGCCTTGCTGCCAAACGGAGCTCGAGAGAATCTTTCGATGGAGTCGTTTGAGTTTCCAGCCGTGCTTGACGAAATCCCCAACAAGATACTCGAGCAATTCCGGGTGTGAGGGGGCTTCCCCGCGCACTCCCAAGTCGGCTGGCGTGCGCACGATTCCGTGGCCAAAGTGATGCTGCCAGACGCGGTTCACAATCACGCGAGCGAGCAACGCTCCGGCGCCGTGTTCGACATCCGTAATCCATTCAGCAAACGCCCGGCGTTGCAGGGTGCTGGTGGGTTCTTCCACTTTGGATCTGGCATCATTCCAATAGTCGTCGGCAGTTCGATCGAAACTCACCAAGGCTGGAAACCCAAGTTCTACTTCGATCTCGCGATCGTAGAAATCGCTACGCCGGAAGAGCCAAGTGGTTCTTGGTTCAGCGTCGAAATCCTTAAAGAAGAAACCGTCTGAACCACTGGGGAGCTTTCCAGTGGTTCGATCGCCACTGTGAAAGACGCGGACCAACTGATAGTACTCGCGCGCCGAGAAGGCGTCGTATTTATGATCATGACAGCGAGCGCATCCTGTAGTGATTCCTAACAGTCCGGTGCCGACTGTAGATACGATGTCATCTAACTCATTGTAGCGGTTCAGAAGCCGCTCGCTTTCGATAAAATTGTCATTCAGCTTGAAGCTCGTACCTGAGGTGAGGAAACCTGTCGCGGAGATGGCTTGGTCGTTCTCCGGTTCGTATTCGTCTCCTGCGAGCTGCCAACGGACAAACTCGTCATACGGCATGTCTTCGTTAAGTGCTTTGATGACGAAATCGCGATAGCGCCACGCGTGCGGCCGGTCCTGGTCGGCTTCCTGCCCCGCGCTGTCCGCATAACGGGCCACGTCCAGCCAGTGACGCGCCCAGCGTTCTCCGTATTGATTGGAGTCTAGTAGATTTGCGACGAGAGAGGATGTGGCAGTAGCGGGATCAATCGCATGCTCGATGACAAACTGCCTGGTCTGCTCCGGCGTTGGCGGCAAGCCTGCCAGGTCGAAGTAGATCCGCCGCACAAGGATTCGCGCCGATGCAGGTTCAGACGGACCGATGCCGCTTTCGTGCAGCTGCGCGGAGGCGAACAAATCGATCGCGGTCTTCGACCAAGTGTCAGTAGCCAACTTCTCGGGAAGTGGAACATCGCGCAGTCGCTGAAAGCTCCAATGCTCGCGGGCACGATCGAGTCGTGGATCAGCGACGTCGTTTCCATCCGGCCACTTGGCCCCCTGGTCGATCCAGGCACGAAACAATCCGATCTCTTTGCTGGAGAGCGGTTCTTTTCCTTCCGGCGGCATGCGTTTGTCTACGTCAACCTCGGTCACACGTTCTACCAGCAAGCTCGCGTGGCTGTCGCCGGGGACGATCGCTACGCTGCTCTTGCCTCCTTTCATCGCTTTCGCGCGGATAGCCAAATTCAGTTCAGCTTTCTCAGTATTACCCGCATGGCACTCGTAGCAATGTTGCCGGAAGACAGGCTGAATGTCTTCAACGAAGTCTACCTGTTCGATCTTGGTGGGACCATTCTGAGCGAAGAGGGAAGTTGAAACGAGCAGAATGTTGCAGGCAGCGATAAGGGTGAGAGAATACATGAGAGGCACATGAAACGGTGATGGAAAGGACTTTCG
Source organism: Verrucomicrobiia bacterium (assembly GCA_020439995.1). Taxonomy (GTDB): domain Bacteria; phylum Verrucomicrobiota; class Verrucomicrobiia; order Verrucomicrobiales; family DEV007; genus JAGROY01. The sequence goes on along the minus strand of JAGROY010000168.1, from coordinate 861 downwards.
AGTTTATACCGCAGTTCCAGCTTTTGTGGCAATGAGCTAACAACTTCCACAACCTCCAGAGAGTGATCGCAGTGGATCACTGCGTCGCCGGTCTTTCACAACGGATGACAGAAGCACCGGCCACGTCTACTTTCGGCATTATGAAGACTATCATCGGATTTTTCCACGCCTTATTGCTGACGGCGTCGCTCGCCTCGTTCGCCTAGGCGGATGACGGAGCCCTGAACGCGGGACTGATCGAGCGTGTACAGCTCAGCACGGACGGAAACGAGTCCTACAAATGGGCGATCGGTGCCAATTTCGATAAAATCAGCTACGCAAAGCTGATCAAGGTCTACGGGACGGACAGCAAGGGGTTCGAGGTCGTGACGCGGATCGACAAGAAGCCTGTATTTGGCCAGCCTGACATGGATCTTTGCAGCACAAGCTATGTGGAGCGGCAGAATCTGACGATGAGAATGTCAATGCGCCGATTCACGCGATTAACAAACGCATTCAGCAAGAAGTTTGAGAATCATTGTCACATGATCGCGGTTCATTTTATGAACTACAATTTCGCTCGGAAGCACGCGACACTGAAGGAGACGCCAGCTCAAGCCGCTGGGATTCTAGGCTCGAATGTTTTTGGAGTGATCCTTGGAGCCTTAGATCGATCAGCAAAAGCGAGTTCAAATTTCTCGTCAAGCTTGCGCTTGTGGTAGCCGTCGATCATTTCGACCATTTGCTCCATACTCCACTGTCCCTGAGCGCCGCTGACTCGGTGGACCAAACCCGGAAGTCCGGAAACCGGGGGTGAAGTATAATGACTAGAATCCGACTGCACCACTACCTGCTCATTTTACATTACATATATTGTAGGAA
>JAGROY010000167.1:14566-20648 GCA_020439995.1 Verrucomicrobiia bacterium | reverse complement strand
CTGCCGGGGAAAGTCTGCTCGCGACAGAAATTTGAGAAAAACTTCACGCCAGTTGACGAACGCCCTGACTTTCCCGGATTTTTAAAAAGAAAAAAATCACCACCCTCGCGAATCGTGAAAGTTGGGTTAGGAGGAAGTTCAGGATTTAGTTATTTGTTAGTCTGTAAGGTCAAAGCGGTCGAGATTCATCACCTTGTGCCATGCGGCGGCGAAGTCGTTGACGAATTTTTCCCTGGCATCGGCGCTGGCGTAGGCTTCGGAAATCGCTCGGAGTTGGGAGTTTGAGCCGAACACGAGATCGACAGAGGTAGCTGTCCATTTGATTTCACCGGTGCTGCGGTCGCGTCCTTCGTAGAAGTGTTCGCACATGGCTGACTTCTTCCAGTCGGTGCTCATGTCGAGCAGGTTTACAAAGAAGTCATTCGTGAGCGTCTCAGGTGTCTTGGTGAAGACGCCGAGTTCGGGGAAGCCAACATTGGTATTGAGAACGCGCATGCCACCGATGAGCACTGTCATCTCCGGTGCTGTGAGGTTGAGCAGTTGTGCCCGGTCGACCAGTGTCTCTGGCGCTGGTCTGTCGAGTTCGTGGCCGAGGAAATTGCGGAAGCCGTCCGCTTTTGGCTCGAGAACGGCGAATGAATCGACATCGGTCATGTCCTGGGTTGCATCGGTCCTTCCTGGCGAGAAGGGGACTTTCAACTCATGTCCGGCTTTCTTAGCTGCCTCCTCGACTGCTGCACATCCGCCCAGAACGATCAGATCAGCGAGTGATACTTTCTTGCCGTCCGTCTGTGCGCTGTTGAACTCATGTTGGATTTTCTCAAGAGTCGGCAGTACTTTTGCGAGTTGAGCCGGCTGATTGACTTCCCAGTCCTTTTGCGGGGCGAGGCGAATGCGCGCACCGTTGGCGCCGCCACGATTGTCGCTTCCCCGGAACGTCGCAGCAGAGGCCCAGGCGGTGGAGGTTAGCTGAGAAATGGATAATCCAGAGGAGAGCAACTTGCTTTTGAGCGCCGCGACGTCCTGTTCTTCAATCAAAGGATGATCAACAGGAGGAACTGGATCCTGCCACAATTGGGGTTCTGCAACCTGCGGGCCGAGGCAGCGCGAAACGGGACCGAGGTCGCGGTGCGTCAACTTATACCAGGCTTTGGCGAAAGCTTCTTCGAATTCTTTAGGGTTCTCGAAGAAGCGTTTGGAGATCTTCCCATACGCCGGATCGACTTTAAGTGCTATGTCCGTCGTGAACATCATGGGCGCGTGGCTCTTCGAGGGATCGTGGGCATCGGGCACCGTGCCTTGACCAGCGCCGTCCTTTGGAGCCCACTGCTGTGCACCCGCTGGGCTCTTCACCAACTCCCAGTCGTAGGCGAATAGATTGGAAAAGTACATGTGAGACCATCGTGCCGGATTGCTGGTCCAGGCACCTTCGAGGCCGCTGGTGATAGTGTCGCCGCCATTGCCTTTGCTGAAGCTGTTCTTCCACCCAAGACCTTGCTCCTCCAAGCTGGCTCCCTCGGGTTCCGGCCCAACGTGTTCGCCCGGGTCGGCAGCGCCATGGGCTTTTCCGAAGGTGTGACCTCCAGCAATGAGGGCGACAGTCTCCTCGTCATTCATCGCCATGCGACCGAATGTTTCCCGGATGTCCTTGGCTGCGGCGATCGGGTCGGGCTTTCCGTTGGGGCCTTCTGGATTCACGTAAATTAACCCCATCTGAACTGCGGCGAGAGGATTCTCGAGCTTCCGGTCATCCGAGTAGCGCTTGTCACCGAGCCACTCGCTTTCAGATCCCCAGTAGACATCTTGTTGGGGCTCCCACACGTCTTCACGACCGCCAGCAAATCCAAAGGTCTTGAATCCCATTGACTCCAGCGCGCAGTTCCCAGTGAAGATCATCAGGTCCGCCCATGAAATCTTCTGTCCGTATTTCTGCTTGATCGGCCACAGCAGTCGGCGCGCCTTGTCCAGATTGGCGTTGTCAGGCCAGCTGTTGAGCGGGGCAAAACGTTGTGTTCCGTCTGATGCTCCACCGCGACCGTCGGTGACTCGGTAAGTGCCTGCGCTGTGCCACGCCATTCGGATGAAGAGCGGCCCGTAGTGCCCATAGTCGGCCGGCCACCAGTCCTGTGATGTGGTCATCAATTCCACGATGTCCTTTTTTAGCGCATCCAGATCGAGTTTCTTGAATTCTTCGGAGTAGTTGAAGCCTTCGCCCAGCGGATTGCTCTTGGTGGAGTTCTGGTGAAGTATCTGCAGGTTCAGCTGATTCGGCCACCAGTCACCAATCGACATGGCCCCGGCTGCTGTGTGTCTGTTAGGTCCAGCTGGAGTGGCGCTCATTACCGGGCACTTGCTGGCGGCTCCAGATGCTGCCTCAGGCGTCGATTGTGCCTGCGCCTGACCTCCTGCCAGGCAGCCGATAGCGACGGCCGCGAGCCAGCCCGGTTTTGTTGATCTCGTGCGACCAGTCTTTTTTGGAGTGTTTGTTTGTTTCAACATGACGTTTTCTCTAGGGTTTGGATCAGATTTGTTAGAAGGGGAAAGGGGCACGTCGAAGGGGTGAGCTACTCTGCTGGCTCTGATGCTGCCGCGAGGCACTCGGGACAGGTGCCCCAGTAAATCACCTCTGCTTCGTCGATCTGGAATCCTGAGTCGGAGTGAGCAGTCAGGCAGGGCGTTTCGCCGACGGCGCAGTCGACATCGCCTGTTTTTCCGCAACTGCGGCAGATGACGTGGTGATGATTGTCGCCCACTCGATCTTCAAAAAGCGCTGGTGAGCCGGCAGGCTGAATGCGCCGGATAAGGCCCTTCCTGGCAAGCAGTCCGAGCGCATCGTACACCGCCTGTTTTGAGATCGTTCCGATTCTGTTGCGGACATCCTCTGCGATGATGTCTGCCGTGGCGTGTGGGTGATTCGACACGGCCTGCAGAACTGCCAAGCGCTGAGCGGTGACAGGCACGCCGCGTTCGCGGAGAAGGTCGGCTGGATTCGACATCTGGTAGATTGAATCTGAGTCTTGACTGAGTCAAGCAATTGATTGCGTCCAAATAACGTCAGAACTGGCGTACAGTCTGAGCGAGTGCAGCTGATTCTTTTCGAAAGCTGGAAGCGGTTGAAGATGGGCTGGGACTCATCGACGCTACCGCTTGTCCGCACTATGACGGGGAGGTGGAACGTCGTCCCACGTATCACCGATCGATCCAGAACGGGCTTCAGTGGGGATACGCCGCTGAAGATGGTGCAGCCCTTTACTTTCGAGGTGCCGAGCTCAGTGAAGTAGTGACTTCCCGGTCCGGTGCCGCAGCGTACCGGGTCGAAATGGTCGACGGCAAAATCGAAGAGACGCGGCTGGAGTCGCGATACCTGGGAAAATCAATGTGACGATCAAGGTTTCAGTTGGAGGCGCAAATATTGTTCAGTGGAGTCGTCGGGTGCGGGGAAGTGGAAGCGGACTCGATCCTGGCCAGTGGCAGCGGTGCCTACTACCTCTGAGCCGACCGGTGCCACCGGAGCCCATGGGGCCTGGAGGGTGGTGGACATTTCGCCGGCGATCTGAGAGAAAACAGCATGGCGATCGAGTGTCATGTCTACGGTCAGGTAGCGCTGGGATCCGCTTTCACGATAGCCTGTGCTGAGAGCTGCTGCAGCGCGTTCAGCGGGTGTCGCGGGAACGGTAGGGGAAGTGCCGCCGATGAATTCAGCGAAGTTGGTGATGCCGTCAGCGTCTGGATCTTCAGAGCTGGCTCCGACGCCGAACTCTCCGGCCCACGCAGCGTAGGTGTAGAGGATCGAGACGATCGCCGCTCTGCTGCTGATGGAACCATCGACATTGGTGGCAATGCAAGTGTAACTGCCTTCATTCGGACGCGATGCGCCGGTGATCGTGAGAGTGTCTTCAGTGGCTCCCGTGACGGCGTCTCCGTTGCGCATCCACTGATAGCTGACGGCATTCGGTGATTTTACTTTGAGCTCGAATGACTGGCCCGCAGGGACGGCGATACTTTCAGGATGGCGGGAGAAAACCGGGCCGGGTGCTGCGGAGTTTGACTGGCCTGGAGTCGGATTTAGTGCTCCTACGGATGTGGAACCATCGGGAAGGCGCCCCTGCGACAGCTGACTGGCTCCGAGGCCGTAGCTTAGCGATTCAACAACCGTGGTGGTCGCATCGTCCTTGCCAAGGCGGATATACTCACCCCCGGAGTTTAGGTCAAAGAGGAATCTGTCTGGCCGGGAGGTGCCGCTATCGGAAGCGAACACAACGTGCTGGTTGCCGCCGATGTAGGTCAGTCCGGGGATTTGCCACTTGCGGCGGCCGACTTCACTGGGCTCGTCGCTAAGCCAGAGACCGCCCAGTGCGATCGACTGGCTGGACGTGTTGAAGAACTCAATGAAACTGCGATCGAGTGAAGCTCCTGCGGAGTCTGCAAACCACTCGTTGATTCTGGCTGCGGCGACGTCGCCAAGTTCTGCGGCACCTGAGTTCGGTGCGCCGGGTGAGGGGAAATCGAGCAATGCCCAGGAACCGTCTGCGATGCGGCCGATGCTACGATCCTCGATTTGCCAGCCCCAGGTGATGCGGTCGATGATCTGGCCATTTGGGTTGACCAGTTCGATGCCCCAGTCGGAGTAGTCGGAATCAATCGGCAGGCCGGCGTTGAGTGCGCTGTCGGCACTGGTTGAGTGAGCTTCCGCGGGGTCGCACCAGACGCGCAGGTAGCCAGCACTGGCAATGGTAGCGCCGTCCGGGAAGGTGAACCTATTGGTCGAATTCCCGATGGTGCGAAGCTGCCAGCCCGCGAGATCAGCGGCAGTGGAGGACGGATTCGCGACTTCCAGCCATGCGGGACGACGTGCCCACGGGGCATTGTCACCATTCACATTGACGACGAGGATTTCACTGAGCGCCGGATCGGTGGCGGCAGGAAGGTGGTTCGGTGCACCCGGACTTGCAAAGGGAAGACTAACAATGTCACCACTTCCATCGGGCAGTCGGCCTTCAGTGGCACCGGGCGATTGTTCGCCATAAGTGAGCGAGTCGACCGGATCGCCGTTGGAGTTCTTGAGAGTGAGGGATGCCCCACTGGAAGGGAGCTTGAGAAACAGGCGATCACCCTGACGGGAACCACGATCGGCCAGTAGCTGCACTGCGCTGGCTGGTGCGATCGCGGCGGGGACAGGAATGCTGTAGGCCGCACCGCTGACGCCCACTTGCAATCCGGTGAGCACCACTGGAAGGGCAGCCTCGGTGTTGTAGATTTCCATCCAGTCGTCAAAGCCAGGATCGGGATCCGCAAGCCATTCGTTTAGGCGTAGTCGGGACTGTGGAGCGGTGGACGCTGCCGCATTCGCTGCGCCTGGGGAGCCTGTAGTCAGTGACCAGGTGCCTGCAATTTTGCCGAATGAGAATCCAGCTGCCTGCGGGCCGTAGCGAACGCTGTCAATCAGCGCGGACGTCGCATCGGCGATGAAGATTTCGCCCGCGTCTGAGCGAAGCAAGTCAGGCAATGCGGACGGGCTGCCGCCGCCTGCGTCGATGGTGAGGTAACCGCCAGCTGCGATCGCCGTGCCGACCGGGAGTGTTACAGTGTTCTGGGAACGGTCTGTCTGCAAGACCCAGCCTGCTACACTAACACTGGCACCAGTTTCATTGTGGAGCTCCACAAATCCGGAGTCGCCGGCACGGAATTCACTGATGGTTACTGTGGGGGTGAAAGCGGCCGCGCTGTTCGGAAGCCCGGGCGTTCCGTTGCCGATGCTGGCGCGCCAGTTTCCGGGTGACTGCGGATCTCCGTCGGGATCGACGACTTCAAGGGAAGATCCTTGATTGTCGGCACCTTTCGGCCAGGGGAAGTTGTCGCCGTACTCGACAGAGGTGACGATGTTCTGTTTGTCGTCCAGCAGGGTGAGACGTTCGCCGTTGTTGCTGAGTGATCCGTTGAAGTAGCCGAGTACCGCGACGCCGGGGTAGCGGGTGGCAAAAATGTTAGGGCCATCGTTGCTGGCGATGACCAGGCGGGCATTCGGCCCGAGCGTCGTGCCCCATGGGACTACGAAGCCAATGCCGTCGAAGGACCATTTCCC
>JAGROY010000167.1:0-14507 GCA_020439995.1 Verrucomicrobiia bacterium | reverse complement strand
GGGGGATTGTAGTGGATCTCGCTGAAGCGAATTTGCGGCAATTCCGAGCCGACTGTGAACGTTGCTTCCATGAGCGCGCTCCAGTCGGTGCCGTCGAGCGCACGCGCTTTGACGGTGGTTGTTTCGCCGACGGAGATCGCTCCAGTGTACTCTGTGGCGGAACCTGTGCGCTGACCAGTGGTGTCGAAGTAGACTCGGGGATCGGAACCATCGGTGGTGTAATAGATGGTGCCGGCGCTGCGCGATCGTGCTGGTGCGGGATCGGGAAGCGTCATGGTGAACTGGAATCCTGGAGAGACCCTCTGTGAACCAACTACAGTGTTTCCTGAGTCGCGGAATTCCGGTGCATTCAATTCTGGATACAGGTTACGGCGGCGCATTTGATCAAGGACGATATCCGTGCGCACTGGGAAATACTCTTTGGTCAGCCGGTTGTTCTCGGTGATCCAGGATTCGTTCCAGGTGAACAAAGGGTAGGGGCCGCTGCTGTGGCGATGCACATCGCGTCGATAGTCTCCCCAGCGTGCACTTTCGGCGGCGATTGCGTTTTGCATTACGGCCCGCCATTTGCCCCAGCGCCTGGTCATGGATTCTGGGCGAAGTGCGCCGTCTGGTGCGACCATGTGTTTATGCACACGATCGCCGAAATCCAGGAGATACTGGTCATTGCTATCGAGATTGGTATGCAGTCCGGTAGGGGGCGACGAAACGGTGGTGCTGTTTTGCGTCTCGCTCCACATCAGGTTTTCCATGTCCCAGGGCAGGTAGCGGAATCCGCCATCTTTGTGGCGTACCGCATACCAGTTCTTGTTGATGTCGCCGCCCCAATCCTGGTGACCAAGATAGAAATGGAGAATCATGTAGTCGGCGAGCCATGGAACATCCAGCATGGTCTTCATGAGTTCGTAGTCAGTGTTGTCGATCGGCTGGCGAATACGGCTCATTGCTCTGTAGACGGTAGAAGTGCCGCTCTTAAGTCCGCCTTGTTCGTAGACGTCATAGTCCTCGCGCTCACCGCCAAAGGTGTTCGCCGCGAATCCGCTGTTTTCCTGCTCAGTGGCGTCGTACGTGCCCCAGTAGATGCCGTTGATGAAGAGGTGGACGTATCGGTGATGCCCAGCTGCGCGGCCCATGTCGCGAAACGTGTCCTTCGAGTAGGCATCGCGCAGGCGGGTGCCACGTGGTCGTTGTGTGCCTCCGTCCCAGTGCAGCCAGCTCGAATTGAAATCTCCACGAAGGATGATGTCGTCGAATTCTGTGGCAGGCGAATCCGGGAAGAGAGGCGCTTCCAGCTGGGCGGCACCAAACTCACCTTTGAAGTTGAGCTTAAATCCGTGCTTCGGGCACTTGCGGGGCTCGCGGCTTGCGTTGCCATGCAATCGGATACCGCACGTTGTTTCGAATCCTGTGGTGCCATCCGGCAGGAGCAGTTCAACAGAGCACGGTGCTTCATAGCGTGGGCCTTTCACTGTTGAATTCCAGTGCAGGCCACGGGTGCTGAACATGAGATCGTTGTCGATCACCACAGACATCAGGGGAAGCTCGCGAAACGATTTTGTGATGCGCTCAAGGTTGGTGATGCCATTCACTTCATCAATCTCGCCGTTGTCGTTGTACTTTGCTGGGTCGTCGATAATTTCGCGGTCCATGCCGTAGTCGGCCGGAGCGCGGTTGGTAGGAATATTGCGAATAAGCCCTGGGAATCCAGCGCCAGACTGGGTACCCCAGTCGATTGGAAATGTGTAGTCGCCTACGGTCGGAAGCGGCGGGTTGTCATTGTCGTCGTCCTTGTCGGGATTGTCGTAGGGAGGTTCCGGCTGGTTGAGAACCTGATCAAGATAGATGTAAGACTGCGTCACCGTCCGGCTGCGGATACTATTGGCTGCAAAAGTCGCTGCTCGAAGGATCGATGTCTTGTCAATAGCAAGGGGCGTGGAGTAGGCTGGGCTTTCTTCCGTGGGTTCGCTGCCGTTCAATGTGTAGCGGATAGTGGCATCTGGATCGGCTGCGCTGATCACAAGAGAAAACGGCTCAGCGAAGAATCCCCGCGAGACACTGAAGGTCGGCTGCGGTGACACATTGATCAGTCCTTCCTCCGGGTTGGCTTCGCCTGCGGTAGGCTCGGAGAAAAATCGAAGGTCACCAGCACTGGTGAGCCCGTAGCTGACATCGTAGGGTTGCTCGGGATAGTCAACGTATTCGTAGACAGCGGTACGAGGGGATTCCGGGCCGAACAGGGCAAGGTATCCGCCGCGCAGGTCCAGCGAGAAATTCGTGTGCAGACTTGCGTTGTCTGACTTTCGATCTTTACCCGATGCAAAGATCAGGAGGTAGGTGTCGGCAGCGAGGTCGACGGCAGGAAACTGCCACATGGCGGGGCGAAGCGGATCTTTTGACAGCGACCACCCTGACAAGTTTACCGTTCCCGGGCCCGGATTGTAGATCTCAATCCAGTCGGGTGAGTCCTTGTCTTCGTCCTGAGGGCCGGTTGCATTCGCTGCGCTGAACTCAGTAATCTGCAGGGGCGGCCGTGTGTCGCCTGTCAAGGCAACGCTCCAGTTCGCGCCAGCACTTGCGAACGCGTTGCCCGCTGCGTCCATGATGCCGGTCGATGGCGACCAAGTGAAGGCCGCAGTGCCAGCGGTTGGCTGAGGAAATGTGAACGTGTAAGGGCCCGCCTCATTGCCAGTCACGGCACCTGCGGGGGTGCCGTTCACCAGGAGATCGGCGGCATCGACACCGGTCACCGGTTCACTGAAGGTGACCAGTGTCTGAGTCAGGGTGGCGACGCTGGCCAACGGAGCTGGTTCAATGGACGGTTGATCCTGATCGGAAGAGAGGATCGTGCCCACAGCAGGCGCAATGGTGTCGACCAGTTGGTACGACCATCCATCCAGAGGAGCGAAAGCCGAGCCATCAATTTCAGAGATGCCATGGTCAAAATCAAAGGACACAGAAACGGTGCCTGACAGTGGTTGTGTAAACGTGAACACATATGGCCCAGCCTCGCTTCCGCTGACAGAGACGGGTGCGATAGCGTTAATCAGAAGATCATCCGCATCGACGCCGGATACAGGTTCAGAAAACGTGATCGCTATCTCAGTCAGCATCGGAACGGTCGATCCTGAGGCGGGTGCCAGCGCCGCTACTTCTGGCGCTGCTTGCAACGTTTCAAAAACTAATGCGAATGCTAGGAAAACTAACTGTATCCGGGTATATCGATCGTTGGGCATTTTTCGATTGGGGGTGAATCGGTGCAAAATCAGGCCAAAATTACGGCGAAGCGCAGACAACTATCCTTTTCGCCCTGTCGATGCACCATCTTTTTGCGTTAACCGAACGCCCCCATTTTTGATGAGTGACTGCATGTCGATTTTGATGAACCGAATCCTGGCTCAAGCTAGGGATGCCGAGCGATCCCTATCAATAAGGCGTCCCGCGATTATTTATTATGTAACTCACATTCCATCGATAATTTTCCCGCGCCTTCTGATAGGTTGTGTCGGGCTGAATGCCCGGTAGAGCACAGCCCGGGCCTTCAAGGCCGGGTATTCTTTTGGGGGGCGCAGAGCTGTAATCCGATTTTTCCAAAAGTGGCGACAGAAGGTACGACGTGCGTCGTTGACATCCTACGACCAGCGTCGTAGAATGGGGAAACGGCATATCACCAATCATGGAAAAAAAGTCTCCTCCGAAACCCACCGAAGCCGAATTGGAACTGCTGCAAGTGCTGTGGCGGCGCGGGCCGAGCACGGTGCGCGAGATCCACGAGGCCCTCAGCGTGAGCAAGAGCACAGGTTACACCACGACACTGAAGATTCTGCAGAAGATGACCGACAAGGGCCTGGTGCGGCGCGACGAATCCAACCGCAGCCATGTCTATGAGGCGCTCGCCCAGGCGGCGCAAACCGAGCGTCAGCTCGCTGGCGAGTTGCTGCGCAAGGCTTTTGGTGATTCGCCAGCAAGACTGATGGTGGCGGCGCTCGACTCGAAAAAGGCGACGCCTCAGGAGCTGGCCGAAATCCGTCGGCTGCTGGACGACATTGAAGCGAAAACCCCGATGAAACAATGACTACGGAACCTTCACCCTTTGTGGCGGCGCTTGGCTGGGCGCTGTTGCATTTTCTCTGGCAGGGCGCGGCGATCACGATCGTTCTGGCGCTTGCGCTTCGGCTGACACAAGGTGCTGCCAGGCGTTATGTTGTGTCGTCCTGCGCGATGCTGGCAATGCTCTTCGCGTTTGCCGCGACGCTCGTCTGTCACTGGCCGGCGAATCCAGAGGCGACGCCCAATGCGTCGGAGAACGTATCCATTTTGCCCCCGCCTTCCTTGGACACTCCGTTGGAGCCCGCTTCGCCGGAGGTCGGATTGACATTGCCTGCGACGATCGGAGAAACTTATGTCACACAAACTTCAACCGCTTCCCTCGATTTCTCCGGGAAACTGCAGCCTCTCTTGCCATGGATCGTAGCGTTCTGGGCACTTGGCGTGGCCATGTGTGGCCTGCGCCTGCTGGCTGGCTGGAGTTGCTTGCGGCGGTGGCGCGCCAGCGGCGAGGAATTGGTCGAACGTTCGTGGCAAGTTCGCTTTGACCGGTTGCGCGAGATCTTGTGCGTGTCGCGGCCTGTACGATTGCTCTCCTCGGCGCTCGTTCCCGTGCCGATGGTCGTAGGCTGGATGAAGCCCGTCATTCTCGTGCCGACCGCCCTTTTTGCCGGACTACCGCCCTCTCAGCTGGAGGCGATCCTGGCACACGAGTTGGCTCATGTGCGCCGTTGGGACTACCTGGCGAACTTGCTGCAGAACGCGGTCGAAACCCTCTTGTTCTTCCACCCTTGCGTGTGGTGGGTCTCCGCCCGCATGCGCCAGGAACGGGAGCATTGCTGCGACGATGCCGCAGCGGACGCCTGCGGAGGCGCTGTTCAGTTCGCCAGAGCCCTGGCTGCGCTGGAGGAACTGCGCGCATCGAAGGCACCGTTCGCGATCGCGGCGACCTCTGGTTCACTGCTTGGACGGGTACAGCGTTTGCTAGGTGTCGCCGAAAACCGCGGTATGTGGGCTCCTTGGATACTGGGCATCGTTCTCGTCCTTGGAGCGGTCGTCATTTTGCCCATCGCCTTGCTGCGGGCGGAGGATGAAGAGTGGAATCCCCCGCGCGCGGCGCATGTCGGGTCGAACGATTTCAGCGTCTACTGCGTGCATGACGGACGGGACGCGGCCTACCTCCTGGTCTATGCGGGCGACTTCAATTCTTCCGCGGAGCACACTTCTAATTCAAAGTCGCGCACTTGGACGGACTCTGTCCGCCTCGCGGTGAAAGAAGCGGACATCGTGTTCTCAGTCCGTCGCGACCACACTGCGCCGGCGAATTTTGCTATTACCGCTGACGAACGGGGACCCCGGGAATACGACCTTGGAAATGGCCGTGTCTTTATCCTCGGCAAAGATGGTAGTGTCCGCCAACTCGACATCCCCGCGCCCATCGTGCGTGACCAATCAGCCGCGCGGGAACTCCAGGCAAGGCTCGCCTCGCTCCTACCGCGAGAATCCCTGAGCACCGGCAAGCTCCAGCCGGAAACTGTCGCCCGGCTCAAGTGGGGCGAACCGGTGAACGGCCTCCGTATGGCGCTCGCCTGGCCCCCCGCACTGAACGAAGCGCTGATCGGCGATGAAGCGACTTTCCAGCTCGTTGTGCAAAATGTGTCGGACGGGGAAGTGCATTTTCTCGCAAATGCCGACGCGCCAAACCCGCGCCGAATGCTCTGGCGCGAGGGTGAGCACATCGTGCAGGCTTTCAGCGACGAAGACGCCTCGCCAGCCGATTGGCGGCTTCAGCCGGGCGAATGCAGCGTGCTGCGGCTCTTCACGAAGGAAGCGCTGGCCGACGATGGCAAGTCCATCAGCGCTGCGCTCGGAAGCGACCTTTCCAAGCTCCCGCAATATCACGTCATCGTGACGATGGAAGTGGCGAACGCTCCCGACGGCGCGTGGACAGGCAAACTTACGACTGGCCAATCGCACGGTTTCGAGGATGTCGCCGAACCCGAGCAAAAGGACGCGCGCGTGCTCTACAAAGTGTGGCGAAAGCATGCGCGTAAGAATGGCGACATTCCCGGCGCGCTCATCGGCGAACTCGCGACAGGCGTGCGCCGTTTCATCCACTACAACCCAACGTGGGAAACGGTGCCGCAGCTCGAAGCTCTGCTCCCGCGCCTCGATGCTTCGCGCGACTGGAAGTCCGCCGACGCCATCGCGTTGCTCGACGAAACGGCGGCCATCCAGACATCGCCCCTGAGCATGGCGCTCGACGACGAGCTCGATCGCGTCGTCAGAACGGGAATGTCGCTGCCAGAGGAGCTAGCCAATGCCACGGGGCTGTGGGGCCAGCGTGACGCGAGCGGTCTGCGGGTGGCGTGGGAACTTTATCCCCGGCGCGATTTGAAATTGATGACGTCCTTGACCGAGCAGGTCATTTCGACGGGCGCAATGGGAGAGGCGGTGCAGGCACGGCTTTTGCTGCACAATGCCGGTGACAAGCCGGTCGTCCTGCGCGTTCCCACTTTCCTCCAGCCAGGTGTGAGCGCGTCCGACAACGAAGGCCAACCAGTGGAAGTTTCCGGCACCTCATGGACAACGCTCTCTCGCCTCGTCACCTACCGCCTGGCTCCCGGCGAATACATCGATATCAGCATGCCCGGCATCGGTTTCGGCAAGGACGCCGGGCGCGAGCCCTGGGCTGGCGTGCGCGTTGGTTGGCATGTCAGGGCGCAGCCGGGCCGCTGGGTGAAGCTGGAATGCGCGCCCGTGGCTCTCGACGGCAGCGAATCGGGCCGTCGCGAGGACGCGACCTTCACCGATGGGCCCGATTGGTGGCCTGCTTTTATCACTGCACGCTTTGCCCGCGAAATGCCCCTGCACGCAGATCCGGATGAACGCGCGCGTTCGCTGGAGCGTGCGATGGCTGACCTGTTCGGTGATGCGCCGACAGAGCATGAGCGCGGAGATTTTGCCAATGTTAGGGATGAAACATCGCTCGCCGCATTCACCAGAGTGCTCGCCGATCGCCCGGGCATGGTTTCCTTCTTCGGCAAGCTCCAGCCGACATCCACCTGGTTCGATATCGTCGCCGCTGATCCCGAAGCCGCCCGGATTCCGAAAGTCGTGCTCGGCCCCGGCGAGTATCCCATCAGCGCAGCAGCGACCCTGAAGATTGTCGGTCGACGGGAGGGAGAACGCATCGTGAACGACGCACAGATTCTGTTCGCGGCGAAGAACGTCGCCCCACACGCACTTGCGCTGTCCGACGGCAGGAAGAGCTTCGCCATCGTCCTCCGTCCTGGCGAGGGTTTTCTTTACGTCCTTGAACGAGGCGTCGCGCGAAAGGTCGACTTCAGCAACCCAAGCCAAGTCACCGACACGGTGGTTGATGAAGTCCCCGCCAAGTTCTTCGACGAAGCCAGGCGTCGGTTCAATCTTCATGTGACCGCTCCCGAAAAGCAGTCGTCGATCTTTGACAAATCTGCACCTCCTGCGGCAACACCTGACGAACATACCGACGATGAGCAATCCGCCGCGCCGACTCGTAAGATCGATTGGAGCAAATTTCAAGATGTCGACTATTCCTCCGAAATCGCGAAACCTCTGATCGCCGCCGATGCTCTCGCATTGGCTGCAAAACCCGAGAAATCCTTCGATGATTTTAGATCATTGATGTTCATGATCCTGCAGGCCACTGCCGAGAAGTCAAAGGGGCTGCGACCGCTATTGCAGGACGAGGAGCTGAAGCGCAATGACGACAAATTCCAAAGCATGGCACTGGCACTGGCGGCGTATGACTACGCAATCAACGGAAACAAGCAGGGTTTGACGTACATACTCGACGAGCTGGCAGAGGAACCGCTCGGTAGCGATGCCCAGGCCGCTGTGCCGCTGGGTTTCATTGACGAATGGAATGAGACTGTCGCTGCGCATGAGAAACACTTCGCCCGGACGGACGGGACTGGAGGGATCTCCGACAGCCTGTTCTGGATACGACGCAGAGTGCTGTTTCCAGAGAAACTCCACCTCTTTCAGATGGGCAGACTCGTTGCGGGCGGGCTTGACACGGCATCACTCGAAGGCGTCTGGGAGGGAGAAAAGGAGGGCGCAAGCGTCGTGATGCGCTTCGGTGACAAGGTGGAATGGGAGGTCCGGCGGGGCGGCACGTTGATCAAGACAGGCTTGACAATGGATCCCAGATCAGGCGGCGGATCGGTGTATCTGAGACCTCTCCGCGACCAAGGTGATCGTGTGATCAGCGGAATTCTCAAGCCCGGCGAAGGGGGAACGCTGCAAGTGGGTGTGTCTGCCATTCGACTGGAGAAATTCTATCCAGGGGTCGACGACATCGTGCTCACCAAACGAGGCCGACTGGGGGCCAGTGCTCAGATTGAGGCCACGAAAGTCCAGCTGGAGTCGCTGCTCGGCTTTTGGCGCGGCGAAGGCATGAGCCTCTCTTTCCATCGGCCGACAGCCGAGGACGACGTGCAACTCGACATCTACTTGGGCGACGCGACCATTGGGCTCTCGGCGACCTTTGCCATCGAGGCGGACGGCCAGTCGGTCATGGTGGAAACGAGACGAGGGCAGGTGTTCGGAACGTTGTTTCTGACGGAAGATGGCAAACTGCTACTGACACGGCCGGATGAAAGCGACTTGGTCCTCACGCGGGATCTGGCGAAGCCGTCGACCGAACCGCAGTAGACGGAGGCGCGCGTTGTTCGAAATGGGGAAGCGAACCGCCAATAGCGACGGCACCATTCCCGGCACGCCCATCGACAGGCTCGCGGAGGAAGTGCGCGCTTATGTATGTATAGGCGAACTCGAATCTCGACAGCGGGATCAAGCGTTAGCGTTCATCGCCGAACGCTAACGATCAAGCTTCAAGTTTTAGATTCGCAATGGCAGTGAAGACGCCGCGCGCAGAGTCCACGAAGTAGTAGATGAACACGATCGTCAGTCCGATGGCTTGCAGGAGGAGGCCTGGCACCAAGTTCGCCTTCAGCCCGGCAAGGCTATTGTTCCAAAGAGCTTTCAAATGATGTCAGAGCTAGAATGAAAATGGACGGGGATGCTGTTGTGCTTCCGGGCTGGAGAGTGATTCCTGTGTATCGGCTACTTCCAGACAAAATCACTTACTACCATTTTGTGATCTGAATGTTCTGTGGTGACTGTGCGTGACCGGATAGGACGAAGTGTGTCGGAGCTTGCCCAAATTTGATCGATGCGATGCACTGGGTAGCGGCTCATGACTGTGTCTCCCCAGCCTTTGCCGGTCGTGCGAAAGGAATCAGTGAAGTTGTTGTCCCGGAGCGAAAAGTAAACGCGGTCGCCTGCAGGTGAATTGAAATCGCCACCGATGATGCAGGTACGGTACGGGGCGTATTTGAGGATGGACTGGTGAATGTTGGCCATCTCCGCGAGCCTGACTTGTCGGCTGGTGGTGTGCAGTTGCCATGTCTTCCTGCGGTGCAGTGACAGGCTGGTTGCGGCCCCGTGCAAGTGCAGGCTGACTACTTCGACGCTTCGACCATTTGCAAGCTCAACCTTTGCCTGAGTGAAATACGGTGGAGTTTGACGCACGGTGATCTTACCGCGCGCGACGATCGCGCAATCCCAGCTTGGCATCGCTATCATGCCCCCGTCTTTTCCATACAGGTCAGTCGCGAGCTTGGAAAGATAGGAGCGATATGGGCTTTCCTGAAGCAGGATGATGTCGGGTTGCCACTCTTTGATGACGTCGAGGCACTTGAGATTGTGCTTGCGGCAATTGAGGGTCACAACCCGCAAAGGTTGTACATTGTCTGCGGCCAGAGCGGGAGTCCCGGGGGCCGGTGCCTCGTGCCAGATGCGTGCCAGGCCGGCCATTTCGTCGGGGCAGGTGAGCAGTGTTGCCAGCCAAATGAGGGCAGCTGCAATCGAAAATCCATTCCGAAGAATCGCAAGACACAGGAGCGATGCGGCAAGAGCGATGATGCCGTAGGCCCAGAACGGGATGATTGTAAGGGCGCTGGTGCCGACCCAGCGGTAAGTAAACAACAGGAGCAAAGCTCCCTGAGCGGCAATCAGAAGCGCAGGTATCAGCACTTTGATCACTGCCAGTGCTCGTGCGCGGAATCCCATGATTTCTCAGGCTGTGCCACAGCCGCTGCGTAAAGCAGGCAGTGGGTTCATATTACCGCTCCGGTGCTTCCGTCGCTGTAGTTGCAGCCTCGGTGCCGGGGGCTTCAATCGGTTCCTCTGGCTGAGGCTCTGCCTGAGACTCAGGCTCTGGCTCGGAATTCACGTCTTCGATCTCGGTATAAATGCGGGCGATTTCCAGCAGAAGGGGCTCGGCGTCGGCGTAAAATGCAGATTCTTCCGCGTAGTCGCCACGCTTGCGGCGCAATTCCAGAATC
Source organism: Verrucomicrobiia bacterium (assembly GCA_020439995.1). Taxonomy (GTDB): domain Bacteria; phylum Verrucomicrobiota; class Verrucomicrobiia; order Verrucomicrobiales; family DEV007; genus JAGROY01. The sequence goes on along the minus strand of JAGROY010000167.1, from coordinate 4,071 downwards.
TGGCGTTCGAGGACATTGCGGCGTCGACGCTGGTCCGGCGTCAGCTTCATTTCATCATCGTTCAGGACGAGGCTCCACAGGCGCGCGTAGTCGCCATCGATCAGTTTAGTGGAATTGACCTCGTAGCGTTCGAGTAGGTCAAGTTCGCTCCCACGACCATCGCCGTTGTCGTCGATGAGTGAATGTTCCGTGGCGAGCAGGCCATTGGTTTCGTAGAACGCAGCGGTCTGGCGCGCGGCGTAGAGAAAGCACTCGTAGACGGAGGCCTGACCGTCGTTGTTCAGATCCGCCTCGGGTGACTGCAGCGCGCGGGCCATGAAAGTGCCGAAGCGTGTGTAGTTCACCTCGCTGCCCTTCTTGGTGGCAGTGATGATGACGCGGCCTTCCCTGCTGAGTCGACGCACATAGGGGGCACTGGCGGCACCGCCATGGATGAGGATGATCGGACGTTTGAATTCGTCGAGCCACTCGCCCAGATCCAGAGCGCTGACATCTTCACCAGTGAGATTGAAATTTGCCGCGCGCTTGTCGAAGGTACCGTGGCCGATCAGCACGATCCAGAGTGGGATTGGAGAATCCGGCTGCATCGATGCGATCACTTCTTTGAGTTTCTCGCGCTGCGTTTCGTTGTCCGGGCCGATGAAGGTTACCTTTGCCAGTCCCTTTTCCCCGGCTTCTTTCCAAAGTTTGGCGCTGGCTGCAAAGTCTTCGGCGTAGTTCTCCTCTCCAGGAGTTCCCTGAACGATGATCAGTTCCGCATTCACTTTCCCTTCGTCGGGAATGACCTGCGCTGGTTTTGCTTCGACTGGTGCAGTCGGAGTAACCGGTGGGGCTTCACTTTCGTCCTGCGCTTCACAGGGGAGGGCGGCAGTGATCGCAGTGGCCAACAGCCACGATAGAGTGCGCGGGCGTTGTGTGTTCGTAAGGATCATCAACAGGTTTCTCATTATGGCAGTCCCCTCCAGCGTTTGATTCCCCACTCAGCCATGAAGCAGGCGAGCGCCAGGATCAGTACCCAGGGCGAGTGCCAGAGTGGACTGCGTTTTGTTTCCATCACCGGGACTGATTTCTTCTCAAGCTTCTTTGCCAGCGCGTCGACTTCGGACAGTTTGACAACTTCGCCTCCAGTGCGTGCGGAGAGTTCTTTCAAAAGTTCAGCATTTCCCTTCAACCGCTGAAATTCCTCAAGGCCTGGATTGACCACCCAGCCTACCTCTGTCTCGCCGATGATCGCGTTCTCGCTGTCCTTGGCTACGATGGTTGCCCGGTAGATTCCTTCCTGGCCGCCGGAGAATTCGGCAGTGTAGAGGCCTGGCTTCTCGAGCGAAAGATCGCCTTCGATTTTCTGTGTGTCTCCGTTAGGATCGGTGACTGTAATCTCGACGGCGGCATCACTCATCGGATCGTATTCACGGTTATTGACGATCGTCTGGATGCGCGCGGTGGGCGGGAAGCGACTGGAATCGAGCACTATCTCGGTTTTTACCGGTCTGGGGACATCGGCTATGAGCTTCCAGCACAGTTGCCGCTGGAATTTGTAAATGTCCTCCATGCGCTCACGATTTCCGATGTTGCCCCTCCATAGTCCGGCGATGGGAAGAACCATGCTGCGTCCTTTGCCGAACGACTGTGTCACTAGTGCGGGGTAAAGAGTGCCATCCGCTCCCTTGATCTGATAGGATGAAATGACACTGGCTCCTGGCTTGGGAGCACCGATTTCGCCGATCACATACGAGGTGGGGGAGTTGGCGAGTCGTAATTCTTCGCTGGCGCGGTCATCGCGCAGCCGGGCCCAGGGCTCCAGCCAGCCTTCGCGGGTGAGGTCGAATTTTTGCTCAAAGCGAGGTGGCGGCCCCTCCGGGTACCTGCCGTCGCGGATTCCCTGATTCCGGTCGAGCACATCTTTCGGGTAGCGCATGTCGCCTTCGATGAACACCGGCAGCACCTCAGCGATCGGGGTATTTGCCCAGTTGCCATAGGCGAGGGAGTGATTGCCGCCGAGCATAAGGAATCCGCCACCGCGCTTGGTGACAAACTCGCGCACGAGCGACTGCTGATCCGAGCGAAAGAAGTCTGCTTCGATTCGATCGAAGATGATCGCGTCATATTGAAACAGATCCTTTGCGACCATCGGAAATCCGGTGGCTAGCTCGTTCTCGTCGACCACACCAAGTCGTTTAAGTACCGGCTGGTCATAAGAGGCGTCCGTGGTGGCGTCCGCATCAGCGCCACGGAAGAGGGGGTTTGTATCCTCTCCTTCACGGCTAAGAAATTCAAAGCGAGGTTCTTTCCGTGCCACACGGATCAAACGCACCAGCGAAATCTGTTTGTCCTGCGAGATGGCGCGATTGAGAAATTTGCCGCTCGGCATGAAGGATCCGGCAACGTACAGAATGCGGTAAGGACCCTTCTCACGGTTGACGACCACGTATTGAGTATTGTTTTTCAGCGTCGCTTCGGCCTCCGCTCCTTCCTGCACGACCTCAAGCTTGTAAAAGGCGACTCCAGGCTCCTCTGGTTTGAGACTGAAGCGCACACTTTTGACGCTCTCCACACTTTCCCCGGTTGGCACTTTGAAAGTCTGCGTCTCAAGTTTCGTTCCAGCTTCATCGTAGATGTTCACGGCAACGTTCGTTCCTTGAGAATCATTGGAAACGATGTCCGCGCTGATTGCTACCGGTGAGTCTTCGAAAATACTCTGAGTTACCGCAACATTGCGGATCGTACTGTCACGTCCTGCCGTGCCTTCGGCGGTATTTACCGTATAAACCGGAGCTGGAAAATCGAGATCGCCCGCATCGGCCTGGAAGCCACTGATATTGCCGTCAGTCATCAGCAAAATGCCACCGACCGGCTTGTCCGCGTAGCGTTCCCGCAGATCGGCGAGTGCGGATTGCAGTGTGGAGCTGCGCTCGTCGAAGTTTAGCTTGGCGAAATCATCGCGGCGCAGGAGGCGTTCGCCGAAACTGTAGTTGTGAACTTTGAAGCGCTGTTTGAGTTCTTCCTGCCACTGGCCGTCGCCGGTCTGGTCCAGCACCTCCTTCACCTGGTCGCTCCGGCTGCGGGATGCCCCTTCTTCCGTGATTCCCTGGCTCTCGCTATTGTCGATCAGGTTGATGAAAAAATTGGCACCCTTCTTGGCGACTTTTTCCTCAAGCACGGGCTCTAACAAAGCCAGCAACAACAGGACGATGCCAAGTAATTTAATCAGGCCGGCTCCGAGCCTCCAGCCACGGAGTTCTGGCATTTTCCAATAGGTGATGGCGACCGAAATGACCGCGATTGCTGCGAGAAGCATCATCACCGGCCATAGGGCTTTCTCCTGGAATTCTAGAGTCGCGATAAAAACCATTTGGGCAATTTGGTCAGATGCAGATGCAGTGGGTTACTTCCCTTTGCCAAGTTCTTCATAGTACTTTTGCACCAGTTCTGAATAGGCTTCAGGAACCGGATCTTTGTCGATAGGCAACAGCTTCTGCTGGTCATCGCCCAGTCGAGTCAGCTCGTTTTCTACCCTTGTGTTGAGTTCGCCAAGGGGATTGAGGACGTAGTTCTTGATTGTCTCCTGAGTCGGGAGCTGGCTGTTGCGCTTAAACTCTCGCAGCATTTCCTTCACATCATCTTTGATCTGTCCGGCGGAGTCGCGCATTTCTGGATCATCGAGGATGTCCTGAATATCGCCGAGTTTTCCGGCCCATTCTCTCATCGTTTGGTCGGGATCTTGTGGGTTTTGCTGCTGACTGTTCGGGTCGAAGTTCTCTTGAGGGCGTCCGGTTCCGCCTCCTCGGCCACCGCCAGTGGGGGAACCTTGTCCGTCAAGAGTAGGGCGTGGCCCGCGGCCTGGACCTTCACCACCCGGCTGTTGACCACCTGGTTGCTGGCCACCTGGTTGCTGGCCACCTGGTTGCTGGCCAGTCCCCTGAGCGCCTGGGGCACTGTTAGGATCGCCTTGGCCACCTTCTCCAGGTGTTTGTTTGGGGCCATCGCTTGATTGCTCCGCAGATTCTCCACCACCACCCTGACCACCTGGCTGCTGACCGCCTGGCTGCTGTCCACCGGGTTGCTGTCCAC